>JBKPSJ010000315.1:0-2130 GCA_046765875.1 Actinomycetota bacterium | reverse complement strand
GCCGTGAACCCTGTTTCGTGATCCGGCCGCGGGCGACGTGGGTGTCGGACTCGCGGTGGCGTGGGGTCAACCCGGCCCATGAACACAACCGGCTCGCCGTGGCAAACCGGGTCACGTCGCCGATCTCGGCGACGAACACGGCGGCCAATACCGGGCCGACCCCACGTAAGAGGATGACGCGTTCGCCGTGGAACTTCGTGGCGGCCTCCTGATGGATCATACGGTCAGGCTGTGACAGCGATGGTGGATGGGTCGTCGGCGCCGACGGCGTGACGGAGGGCGGCGGCGAGCTTGGGGAGCTGCCGGTAGCCCTTGACGCGGCGGAACTGGGTCGACGCGGCGAGCATGCCGGCGGCCGCCCAGCGCAGACGCATGTCGCCGTCGCGCCAGCGCTTCACGTTGCGGGCATGTTCGCGCACGATGTCGATCATCGATTCCACCGGGTTCGTCGACATCACCGTCTTCAACAACGCGCCGGTGACGCCGAGGCGGGTGACGGTGACCGTCTCGGCGGGGCCTTCGCGCAGGCTGGCGGCGGCGTCGGGGTTCACCTTGTCGAGCTGTCCGGCGAGCGCTCGCAGCGCCGTCTCGGCCTCGTCGGCGTTCGGGTTCGCCCAGGCGGCGCGCAGCTTGCGGCGCACCCATGGCCGCTGTGCTTCGGGCAGATGGTCCATCACGTTGCGCTCCTTGTGCAGTCGACACCGGGCGATCACCGCCTGGTCGCCGAAGACGTCGCGCACCGCTTTGGACAGCGCCTTGGCGCCGTCGAGGACGAACAACATGCCTTCGGAGGCGTCCACGCCACGGTCGCGCAGCCCGGCGATCAGGCCCCGCACGACCGACGCGTTCTCGGTCGAGCCTTCGACCACGCCGAGGGGCACCTTCGTCCCATCGGCGGTGACGCCGAGGGCGCCGACCATCGTGTGACCAGCGAAGTCGAAGCCGTCAACGAAGCAGATCAGCCAACGCTGATCGTTCAGCGGCCGCGACCGGAACTCCGCCAGCCGCTCGGCGGTAGCGGTGATGAACCGGCGCGACACCGACGACTGCGAGATCCCCGACGCCGCCTCCTCAACCCGCTCGCCGACCGGTTCCAACGCCCGCTCGTAGCGGCGACCGGACAGCCCGGCGAGCATCGAAGCGACCATGTGATCGGCGAGCAGGTCGACCGAAGCGAACGTGTCGTATGACTCCAGGCGCACCTCCCGCTCGACACCGATGTCATCGGCGACGCTGCGCACCCGCGGCCGGCGCACCGAGATGCGCCGGCCACCGAGGGTCACCTTGCCGGTCTCGCTGCCATGCCGGTAGGCGCCGCGCTCGGCGTCGTGGCGGCCCTTCGGCCCGGCGACCTCGGTGACCTCGGCGTCGACGAGCTCACCCATCACGTCCAGGCCGATCGCCACCGACGCTGCCAGCAGCCCGTCGCGCATCCTCGACGCGAACGTCTCGAGCTGCTCGCTCACCTTCCCGGCCAGCCGCTCCGACAGCGTCGGGTCGGCGAGATCGACGATGCCGATCTCAGGCAGCAGCCGCAGCGTCGGCGACGACGGCTTCTTGTGAGAAGATTCCTTCTTCATTGGTGGTCCTCCGTTTCACTCGGTTGGATTCGAGAACCCCGAGCGTGCCTCACGGCACGACCGAGGCGGAGGACCGCCACTGAACTTCTACGACGCCTGGGTCAACCTCCGAGTAGCCGCACACCGTGTCTTGCGATCGATCTCATGTCTCAGTCTCCTTAGGGTTGGGCCGACGTTTGGCTACAACGAAAGACCGCTGCTGCTGGGATCTGATACAGAGCTGTACGTCGGAGCGATCTCGCGCGCCCACCGCTCCGGACGCCCGGTACGGGCGCTCATGGTCGCCTGCGTCCACTAGTCCCGGTGATCACGAACTGCAGTGACGGCCTCCCCCGCGGCGCGGTCGTTGCAGATGCAACTAAATGCCCTGCTGGCGCGTCGCCGGCACGCCATCGAGTGGTGTTCGGTGCTGTCGTTCTGCGCTCGTGACGGTCATGGTGCGGCGATTCGATCCATTCTCGTTGCCGGCGACGGAGTCGCTCTACTGCGACGTGACTCACTGCTGTACGCCCGCTGATCAATCCACGCCGATTAGTCCCGATCCGGCGGG
>JBKPSJ010000314.1:0-7260 GCA_046765875.1 Actinomycetota bacterium | reverse complement strand
GATGAGGTCCCGGGTGAGGACCAGCACCGGCCGGGTCTTGTCGAGCCGGGCCAGATGGATCGGCCGCATCAGGCGATGTCGAGCGGGGTGCGGGCGGCGTGGGCGGCTAGGTTGTCAAGCTCTGGGTCGGCGGGGTGGTCGGCCAGGATGGCTGCGTCGCGGATCGCAAGAGCTCGACGCAACTCGCGTTGCATGGCGCGGGTGATCACGGCGGCGCGGCTGGTGGCTCCTTCTGCGTGCTCGGCGACCTGCTGGTCCATGAACGCCACCAGGTCGTCGTCTAGGCGTATCGTGATCTGCCTACTCATACCATTATGGTATTCGATTTGGGATCGGATCCCAATCCCGACCTCACATTGGATGAGCGTCCGAAGCGGAGAGCGCAATCACAACAGCGGCCGGGGGGCCAGCGGGACGGAGGCGGTCGGCGAAGGCAGCCGGGACCGGCTCATTCTCGTGAGAGGCCCGCTGGCGCTGTTCGTCAGCTACAGGATTCGGGCCTTGACCTGGGTGTATGTCCGCCTGGTTATAGAAGGCAGTTGGCGTTGTCATCCGGCGTGTCGGGTTCAAAGGTGCGGGATGCAGCGTGGGATCTGGCGACGGGCCGACGCCTACGTGTCGCTATGGCTGGCGTCTGGCTGGACCGCCTCGATCAGGCCGGACTTGAGCAGGTGTGCCACGTCAGCGGGGTACCCGGGATTGCTCGTTCAGCTGCAGCCCGATCGTGAGCCCTCGTCGATCGCCGTGATCTCGGCCCGGTTGATCTGGACTCCGAAGGCGGCGGTCTTCTCATGAAGCAGCTCGGTCAACTGCGCGGCGCTCTGGTGTGGATTCGCTCGCATCCAGTCGAAGGTCATCGTGCCCGCGAGAGTGCGCAGGGCCCACTCGGTCGCCTTCTCCACGGCCGCCGGCCGGTCATATATCTCGTAGGTCGCCCGGACCGGATCGGCGACCTGGTGGTAGACGACGGTGGTGATGCAGGCCACGCGGTCGTCGGTGGTGACTGCGGCCGTCGGCCCGAAGGTGGCCGATTGCTCGGCCATGAGCAGCTTGGCGCGGACGGATTCGAGGAGTGGGATCAGCACGTGTACTCCGGGCTCGAGGGTGCGCCGGTAGCGGTGGAGCAGCTCCACGACGTAGGTGTGTTGTGGAGGCACAGGCCGCACGGATCTCACAAGGAGGGCCAGGCAGGCCACGACGGCGACGAGGGCCGCAGTTTCGTTCATGGGCTGAGGTTTGTGCTCCCGCCGCCCGGGTCAGGGTTTGCGGCCGACGCCGGCCCAGCCCCACACGCTGTCTGGGTCGACTGGGTGCAGGGGCGCTGGGTCCATCTCAGGGCGCCAGGCGAGGATCGGCACGAGACCGGGCTCGACCATCTTGAGACCGTCGAAGAACCTTGCGCACTCTTCCTTGCTGCGCGGCACGTACGGGATGCCGCCGGCCTGCGCGGTCGCTGCCATCCGCACCATCGCCTCGCGGTCGAAATCCGAGCCGGGGTGCACGATGACCAGCGCGCTCCCGGACGGCAACGGGTCGAGCAGCCTGCCGACGACCTCGTACGGCCGGTCGTCGTCGCGCAGGTGATGCAGGATCCCGATCAGCATCAGCGCGACCGGCCGGGACAGGTCCAGCGTCTGCTGGAAGGCCGGATCGCCCAGGATCGCGTCGGGGTCGCGCAGATCGGCGAGGATGAAGTCGGTGGCCCCCTCAGGGGAGGAGGTCATCAGCGCCCGGGCGTGGGCGAGGACGATCGGGTCGTTGTCGACGTACAGGACCCGGCTTTCCGGGACGACGGCCTGCGCGACCTCGTGCACGTTTCCGAACGTCGGGATACCGGTGCCGACGTCGAGGAACTGGGTCACTCCCGCCTCGCCGGCGAGATACCGGACGATCCGGGACAGCAGTGCACGCTGCGCACGGACCATGGTCCGGATATTCGGGATCGCTTGGGCGAGCGCCTCGCCCAGCTCTCGATCGGGCGGATAGTTGTCCCGGCCACCGAGCCAGTAGTCGTAGACCCGGGCCGACTGGGGGATGGTCACGTCGATCTGCGCCGGTGTGGGATCTTGATCTTCCGTCGTTGCCATCAGTGGTCCTCCGTGATCTGCCCCGCGAACACCCCTCGGCGGACCATCCTGGCATCCACGTCGCATCCTGTCAGCCACTGGTCGGGACACCTCGCACGACGAAGCCTCGGTCTTGCCACCGGGTGGCTGTCGACGATCGAACCTCAGACCACGACCTCGACCTCGGCGACCGCCCCGTACTGCGCGACGACCTGGCGCTCGACTAGCTCCGGGCTGCAGGGTCCTGACGGCAATATCATTGAGGTCGGCCGGTCCGGCGATGGCATGTGCAGCGAGATGCTGGAGGAGTTCACGCGGCTCGAGGCGTCGTGGGCTCAGGCCTTCCCGGCGATGCACTCCAAGCGACGGTCAAGTGCGGGGGTCGGCGTTGACGGCCGTCCGGCGAGGATGCCTCAGAGCAGGGCCGCGGCGGGTCTGGGCGATTGGCGAACGGTGCTGGTTTGTCGGGCGGTGTCGTTGTTCGTCGGGGCTTCGCGGTGGCGGTCGTTGCATCGTCGGCTGGTGCAGACTGAGCGGATGTTGCACTTCAGGATCTCGGCGCCTGCGGAGATGAGCGCGGCAGTGGTCAGGGCTTTGTCGGATGACCCTGCAGTGAGCTGTCTGGCTGTGTTGCGCGGGGCCTCGGTTCGCCCCGCTGGTGATGTGGTGCTGGCCGATGTGGCCAGGGAGGCGGCCAACGACGTCGTCGAACGTTTGCAGACGCTGGGGGTTCATCGCGAGGGAAGCCTCGACATCGACCAGGTGCGGGCTTGGGCGTCTCAGCGCGGCTTCGATGCCGAACGGCAGGCGCCCGGAAGTAGTGCGGATTCGGTGGTGTGGGTTGACGTGACCCATCAGGCGTATGCGGATTCGGAGTTCAACTGGACCTACGTGAGCTTCATGACCATGGCCACGCTGATCGCCGGCATCGCGATCGTCTTGGACTCCCAGATCCTGGTCATCGGCGCGATGGTGCTGGGTCCGGAGTTCGGGGCGGTCGCGGCGCTGGGGGTGGCGCTGGTGCGGCGTCGAGGGAGCCTGCTGGCACGTGCGGCGCGAACCCTCGTGATGGGATTTGTGGTCGCGATCCTGGTGACGATGTTGGCGGCGCTGGTCGGCAGGACGCTTGGTTGGGTGACGGTCGAGGACGTGACCGGGCCTCGGCCGGGGACGGCGTTCATCTACACGCCGGACAAGTGGTCGTTCATAGTCGCCGTCATTGCCGGGGCGGCAGGTGTTCTGTCGCTGACGTCGGCTCGGGTCGGAGGCCTGTCCGGGGTGTTCATCTCGGTGACCACGGTGCCGGCAGCCGGGAACGTCGCGTTAGGCATAGCCTTCGGCCTCGGAGAAGAGATCTGGTCCAGCAGCTTGCAGCTGGTTTTGAACCTCTCGGGGATGGCACTGGCCGGTTGGGCGGCGCTCGCGGTTCAGCAGGCGGTCTGGTCGGGGGTGTCAACGCGTCGCGCCGGACTGATCGGCCGGCTACGCAGGAGTGGCCCCCGTCGTGACCAATGATCATCGAGACCGAGCGATGGACGTCGACTGTCGTCGTTTTGCGGTATGGCGCGCTCGAAGGCGCGGGATCGTGCCGGGGCGGCTACGTCAGCTGCTTGCGGGCTACCGTCTCGTTCTCCGCGGGCTCGCCGGTCTCTTCGAATCCTGTGCTCGGGTCGAGCGACAGAGCCAGCGTGTTCTGCGGGTCGTAACTCAGAGCCGCCTCTCGGTGCCCTTCCGACCCGGTCCGTTCGAGCAATTGAGTGACCTGCCGGCAGTCGGCGTCGGTCACGGTCGAGGCGGCGTCACGGCCGTAGTCGAGGATTGGATGGCGGTCGACGAAGAGGTTGACGCCTATGTGTCGTGGTGCGTGGTGTTCGGTTTGACCGCCTCGATGAGGCCGGACTTGAGCAGCTGTGCGAGGTCTGCAGGGTTGACGTCGGCCGGCAGCAGCATTCCCTCGGTCAGGCGCACCTTCCTGACACGCCACTCGGACTCGGGCGTGACAGAAAAGTCCGGCCGGCTCGGTGTTGCCTCAGCCATCTGTAGCTGGCTCGGGTGGAGTGTGATGGACGCCGCCGTGACGCGGTATCGGGTGTCAGCCATGGTTGCTCAACTCCTCTGGGCACACGCGGGCGCCGTCCGGCCCGGCGGTGTGGTGATCTCGCGCGTTGCGGCCGTGTCCCACGGATGGATGATCCCGCAGTCGGTGCTGGACTGCAGTCGGGAGCCGGTCGGCGAGGGCTGTCGGGTCGGCGACGACTTTCTCGCTGCGAACTTTGGGCATACCGATCAGGCCGTGGCATCCAAGCGCGTGGAGTGGTTGGGGCGAGTAGTCAATAGGCGATGCTGGTCAGTCCGGCTGCTGTACGTCGCTGCTGTACTGCTCGTGCTTCGCCGCCGCGCTGCAGGTGGGCACCATCACGATCCTGTGATCAGGTGTTACGAGTCAGTCCACGGACTTTGGTGGCCTCTTGGCCGTCCGTCGCGAATGTTGGCGTCGTCGGTGGGTTCCTCGACCTCCACGCAGGTACTTCCGCCACCACAGCGTCATGGGCAGGGCGATCGCGAGGATGAGCGCGGCGCCGGCAGTCCAGCGCAGTGCATCACTCAGCGTTCGGTCCAGGATGATGCCCAGCAGAACGCTGGCAACGATCACCTCCGCGATGCACAGCCAGTACCAAGGGCTGTCGCGCCGCTCGCCGGTTCGCGCCACGCCAATCAGAATGACATCGCTCTGTCAACGCGAGAACAGCTGAGCTGGGAGGTGGCCGGTGAGGGCTGCCGGGTCCGGCCGGGCAGGGCCCTTCCTGCCCCCAAGTTTGCCCGAGGGGCCGCGGAGGCTCAGGGGTCAAGGGCGGCCGCTTGCGGCCGTCGCCTGCGGCGATGCGGAGCACCCTTGAGGCCTGAGGGCGGCCCCGTACGCTTCGGCAGCCCTCGCCGGCCGCCGGCTCGGGCGGGACCTGGTCTCGGCTGAGGCGGGCACTGTGAGCCCCGTGGAAGGCTTCTGGGTCTTCCCGGGGGCTTCGGTGTGTCGGCGCCCAGGCGCGGCCGTGCCGGCCCGCGAGCGGCTGAGCGGAAGGGCCGGCGGCCTGGCGCCGGGCGCTCCGGCCGCTGTGCGGCCGGACTTGAAGACGTACAGAAAGTCTTCACGCGCGGGACCGACGACGAGTTGTCCGACTCCGCTTGATGGTTGACACCGTGGCTCCACTTGATGCTTGACAGTCCGCTGATGGCTCGGCTGCGTTGCGAGTGTTCTCGCTGCGGAGGGAGCCGGGCCGGTGCTTGTGGAGTTGAGTGTGATGGAGCAGCGCTATCACGCGGTGCTGGAGGTGGTCTCGTCGCTGGTGCCGGTCAGCGAGGTGGCTCAGCGGTCTGGGGTGTCGCGGCAGACGGTGCATGCCTGGCTGCGCCGGTATGAGGCCGAGGGTCTGCCGGGGTTGGCGGATCGGTCGCATCGCCCGCATCGGCATCCGTGGCAGCTGGATGCCGACGTCGCGGCCGAGATCTGCGAGATGCGCCGAACGCACAAGAAGTGGGGTCCGCGCAGGTTGCGACACGAGCTCGGTGTGCAGGGCGTGACTCCGGTGCCGTCGCGGTCGACGGTGTATCGGGTGCTGGTGCGCGAGCATCTGGTCGAGGCGCGACCCCGGCGTCGGAGCAGGGCGTCGTATCGGCGTTGGGAGCGTGCGGTGCCGATGGAGCTGTGGCAGATGGATGTGACGGCGTCGGCGTGGCTGACCGATGGTACCGAGCTCAAGCTGGTCACCGGGGAGGATGATCATTCCCGGTTCTCGGTGCTCGCGACGGTGGTGCGGCGGGCGACCGGTCGGGCGGTGTGTGCCGCGTTCGCTGCGGCGCTGATCGAGTACGGCTGTCCGGAGCAGGTGTTGACTGACAATGGCAAGCAGTTCACCGGGAGGTTCAACAGGCCGCGGCCGACCGAGGTGTTGTTCGATCGGATCTGCCGCAAGAACGGGATCGAGCATCTGCTCACCAAGGTCCGGTCCCCGACCACCACGGGCAAGCTCGAGAGGTGGCACCAGACGTTGCAGCTGGAGTGCCTGGAACCGCATGGGCCGTTCGCCAGCGTGGAGGAGGCCCAGGCGGTGGTGGACGCGTTCCGGCGCGAGTACAACACCACTCGCCCGCATCAGTCGCTGGACATGGCCACTCCGGCGTCGCGGTTCCGCCCTGTGCCAGACACCGAGCGGGCGCAGCTGCCGCTGTGGCTGCCACCGGATCTGCGGCTCCTCGACGACACCATGGTCGCGGTCGAGGCTGGAGCCGCCGATCCAGTGTGCGAGAGTCCTTGGCGGGGTCAAGGTCGTTCGTCCGTGGGGCGCTCCACCTTGACCCCGCCGGCGGACCCTCGCGGTGAGCCGGCTGCGGCCCCCAGCGTTGATGCCATTGACGCGATCGAGGCCGTCGATGCAGGGGATGCGGTCGATGCAGGGGATGCGGTCGATGCGGTCGAGGTGGACCGGGTGGTGCCGGCCAGCGGGAATCTCGCGGTGCGTCCGCAGCAGTTCTGGCTCGGCCCGGCCCGGGCCGGTCAGACCGTGACGCTGTGGATCGACACCACGACGGTGCACCTGAGCATCGACGGGGTGCGGATCAAGACCCTGCCGTCACGGTTCTCGACTATCGACCTGGCCCGGCTGCGGCACGGTGGCGCCCGCCCCGCCGGGCCACCCCCGGCGCCACCGGCACCACCCAGCAGTGGCGTCCTTGCCGCGGCCGCGGTCGTCGAGCTGGACCGCCTGGTCAACGCCTCCGGGCTGGTCTCGCTGGCAGGCACCTGGCTGCAGGTCGGCTACCCACTGGCCGGGCAGCGGGTCACACTGCGGCTGGAGCAACAACTCGTGCATGTGGTCGTCGACGGCCGGCTGTGGCGCACAATGCCCTCACCCATCGCGCCCGAGGCCCGCGGGCGGCTGCGTGGTGCACGCCTCGCCGGGCCATCGCCGGCTGTGCCCAACGGGCCCATCCGGGTGCAGCGCCGAGTCTCCTCACGCGGGGCGCTGCAGATCTGCCGCCAACGCGTGCACGTCGGCCTGCCGCACGCCGGCAAGACCGTCACCGTCGAGGTCGACGACACCTGCTTTCGCATCCTCGTCCAGCACGACACGATGCTGACCGTGGTGCCCCGCAACAACACCGAGGAGGTGACCCGCTACAAGGCCTACGGCCACAAGGC
>JBKPSJ010000313.1:0-23129 GCA_046765875.1 Actinomycetota bacterium | reverse complement strand
GCACGCTTGGCACCCCTGCAAACCAGTGGAAGCGCTCCCGAGTGGTCGCTACGGGTGCCAAGCCGTCGGCAACATGATCAACTGCCGCGGTAGTGACCGCTGGGGTCAGGTGGACGCCGACTGTCAAGTGGTGAGAACGGCGGCGGGGCGGATCGTGCCTACGGGCTTGCCGCCACCGAGCACGGGTGCGGTGAACTGCTCGTCGAGGATCGGGTCGGTGAGGCCGAGCCGCTTCAATGTGGCGGCCATCACGATCGGGCGGACCCGGGCGGCACCGTCCTCGATCTTGATCGCGATGCCGCGCCCGTCCGGCAGACCCACGCCGTACACGCCCTCGGCACCGGCCTTGCAGAACAACCCCGGGATCCCTCGCATCAGCGCGGCTTCGTCCCGGCGGGATCCGCTCGCATATTCGGGGTACGAGCGGAATGCGTTCGCCACCCTGCCCTCCGGAGCGTCCGCCGGTGCCGCGGCGAACCGTCCGAACGCCCGGGCAAGTCCGGTCAGGGTGATCGCGAGCAGCGGCGCACCACATCCGTCCACACCGACCGCGGTCACCACCTCGCCCGCCGCGTCCTCGACGGCAGCGCGGATCCCCTTCTGTACAAGGTGTTCCGGGTTCCGGTAGTCGTCGATCGGCAGGCCGGCGGCGACACAGGTCGCCAGCATCGCGGCGTGCTTGCCGGAGCAGTTCATCGCGACCGGCGACTTCATGCCGCCCGTGCGGATCCAGTCGTCGCGCGCGATGTCGTCGAGCGGATAGTCGGGCGGGGTCTGCAGCGCCGACTCGTCCAGGCCCGCGGCGGCGAGGATCCGCCGTACGCCATCCAGGTGGAACGGTTCGCCGGAGTGCGACGCACCCGCGAGCGCGAGCAGGTCGCCGTCCAGGTCGAGGCCGGTGCGGAGCATGCCGGCGGCCTGCATCGGCTTGTTCGACGACCGCGGGAACATCGGCCGGTCGACGATGCCGACCGCCCACTCGACCGCACCACCGGGCGCGGTGACGACTACGGACCCGCGGTGCCGTCCCTCCAGAAACCCGGAGCGGACGACCTCGGCAACGACGACAGGCTCAGTCACGGCCGTAATCATAGATTGCTGGTGACAGGATCAGAGCCGGGCGCGTACGTGTAGCCCTATCTCGGGGTCGACGAGCGGCTCCTGGGTCGCCGTCACGATGGGATCGTCCTCAGTCGCGACCACGCGCAGCTCGGCATCCACAGGCACCGAGCGCTTGACCAGTGCCAACGCGACCGGGCCGAGCTCGTGATGACGCGCCGCCGAGCCGACGAACCCGACCTGCTTGCCGTCGGTCTGTACGGCATCGCCGTGTGCGGGCAGGTGGTCGACCGAGCCGTCGAGGTGGAGCCGTACCAGCCGGCGTGGCGGACGTCCGAGGTTGTGCACCCGGGCGACGGTCTCCTGGCCGCGGTAGCAGCCCTTGTCCATGTGGACGGCGACGCCGAGCCAACCGAGCTCGTTCGGGATCGTGCGCTCGTCGGTGTCGAGACCGAGCCTTGGCGCACCGGCCGCGATCCTCAGTGCCTCATACGCCCAGACGCCGGCCGGCTTGCCTTCGATCGCCTTCAGATCCGCCCGCGGCAGGAACGTCTCGTACCCGCCGAAGTCGCCGGACCGAACTAGGCCGTCACCGGTCGGCGTACCGGGCCGCCACACGATCGCGTACTCCGCGGTGACGTCGGCCAGTTCGACACGGGACATGAACACCATCGACTGCAGCCAGGCCAGCAGGGCCGCTCCCCGGCCCGGCTCTGTGTGCAGCCAGAAGGTCTCGCCGTTGTCGACGCCATACATCACATGCTCGATGTGCCCGGTCGGCGACAGGATCAGCGCTGTCGTCGCGGCGCCGGGCTGGAGACCCTCGAGGTACTGCGTTGTGAGCGCGTGCAGCCAGGTCAGCCGATCGGGTCCGCTGATGGTGAGCACATCGCGGTGCGACAGGTCCACGTACCCCTCACCGCCGCCGAGCGCCATCTGCTCGCGCAGATCGGAACCGTAGTGCGCGGCGACGCCGGCATCTGGTCCCTCCGCCTCGACCGCCCCGGGGGTGTCGAGCAGCGGGCTGCGGTACGTCACCGGTCCTCCCTGCAGTTCTCGCAGTCACCGAAGACGGTCAGGTGCCGTACGTCGGTCTCGAAGCCGTGCTCGGCCGCCAGCGTCGCCACGAACCCGGCCGCCAGCTCCGTCGACGCCTCGGTGACCCGGTCACATCGCCGGCAGACCAGGTGCAGGTGCGCCGGCTGCGCGGTCGAGTGGTACGCCGGTGAGCCGTGGCCCAGGTGCGTATGCGCCACCAGGCCGATCTCCTCGAGCACTTCCAGGGTGCGGTAGACCGTCGACAGGTTGAGGCCCTGCTCACGTCGTGAGACGTCGGCCAGGATGTCCTCGGGTCCGGCGTGGTCGAGCCGCCGGACGGCATCCAGGACAAGCTGGCGCTGCGCGGTCATCCGGTACCCGCGCTCACGCAGCCGATCGGCCAGTTCAGCGTCCTGCACGCCTGCCAGTGTAGGCGGGGCTAAACACGTCGCAGCGTTGCCCAGATGTGCGGCTGGAGGGACTGGCCGACCGCGGCCATGTCGTAGGCCCACATCAGTTCGCCGCGGACCAGGCCGTACAGTCGATGCCCGGCGGTGACCTCCTTGGCCGTCTCGGTCCGCGCGACGATATCGGTGCGCATCTCGATCTTTGCGCCGTCGATCTCGCCGTACCAGATCTCCGCGATCCCGGTCGGATGGGTGAGCACGACCTCGAGCTTATTGTCCGGTTGCGGCCGCCAGAACCCGGTCTCCATCGCCAGTGGGCGCAGTTTCGAACCGTCCTCACCCACGACGTACGTCTGGCTGACGTAGTGCAGGAACGGCTTGCCGTTGTGGGAGAAGTCGATCTGCTGGCCGAACTCGAAGGCGTCGATCGTCGGGTAGTCGCCGTGCCCGCGGCCCTCCCACCGGCCGATCAGCCACCCCAGCGGCATCAGGTCAGGGTGCAGGTCCTGGGTGATCTCGAAGGCCATCGCTCAGACCCGGCCCCGGTAGAGCCGGTACGCCACGTACGCCGACAACCACACCACGAAGAGCACGACCGCGACGAGAAGGCCGGTGAACACCACTTCCAACACGGCGGTCAGTCTAGCTGTCGGCGATGCGTCGTTAGGGTTGCGGCATGGCGCGCGCGCTGGTGATCAAACTGACGGCTGGTGCCGAGGAGCCCGAGCGCGCCAACCAGGCCATCAACGTCGCCGCTACTGCGATCGCGTCCGGTGCTGATGTGTCGTTGTGGCTGACCGGAGAGGCAGTTTGGTTTGCCGTACCGGGCCGGGCGGAGCACGTTGTGCTGCCTCATGCGGCGCCGTTTCGGGAATTGCTGGCCACCGTACTGGCCGATGGGCGGCTCACAGTCTGTACGCAGTGCGCGAAGCGGCGGTCGCTGACCGAGGACGACCTGATCGACGGGGTCCGGATCGCCGGTTCAGCGGCTTTTGCCGAGGAGATCCTGGCCGATGGGGTTCAGGCGATCGTGTACTAACGGCCCATGCTCGGGCCGCGATTTGGCGTGAATCGGCGGACGGTCGTGCCCTGTGCCTGTGCAGCTTGACCAGTACTCGGCTGGGTCGCCTGATGCGCTCCAGGCCGGCCGGCCTCGGTGAACTCCCGCAATGCCCGCAACTGGTCGGCATCAGCCCTTGGCTGAAGGCCACTAACTGCGTGCTGCTCGCCGGTAAAGGCTCGAGTGATCGCCGGTCCGTCGAGGCCACGGAGTGACGTGTCGGCGGCCTCGCTGTGCCGGCGGACATCCCTGAGCGCCTCCAGCCCTGCACGCGCCGCACCGCCGCGCCCGGCGTAACCGCCGAACGCCACCGCGATCCGTCGCATCATGTAGGCGCTCTGCATGACTTCCGCGACGATCTCCTGCTCCTCGGACATCAGAGCACCTCGCTCGCGTAGACCGAGCAACTGATCCCGGCCGCACCGGTCGGCGAATCCGCCACGGGCTGATCGGCGTACAGGTGGAACTCCGCGCCCGGCCGCAGCCACACCGCGAGGTGCCGGCGTCGGTCGCGCCATTCGCCAGGGATGCGCGGGTCGCCGGCCCGGCCGACGAACACCGGCTCGCCCCAGTGCTTGCGCGCAAGGTCGAGCCGTTCGGGCCAGTGCGCATCCAGTCCGGCTTGGGCGCGTTCGATGTCACCCGGACCGATCTCGTACGCCGACCAACCGCCGCGCGGGCTGTCCGGCAACACGGTGTCCGGCAGGACTAGCATCACGGTGTCGCGGCGGGTGACCATACCCCACACCGACTGGTCCGGGTCGATCTCAGCGTTGAACGGCCAAGGTCGCCAGCCGGTGGCCGCCGACGCCCGTACGGCAAGTGCCTTCACCGCATCCGGACCTGTTGCCGCCGGACCCCAAACGGCGCGCCAGTCTGGAACCTCGGCGAGATCGACCAATGCCCGGTCGTCGCCATCCAGCGGCCCATCCAGCACCCGCACTCCTACCTCCCGTCATCGGTCCCCCACCCTACGAGCCGACAGTGCCATCCAGCCCCATCAGCCACCGACACCCGATCGGTCCTGGTTCGGCACCTGGGCCACGGCATTGAATCAGCGCTCGATCCCTTCACCCTGGTCGTGCTGTGGATGATGCTGATCGCGCAACCGCTGATTGTGCTGCGCCGGACTGTGCACCCCGCGCCCGTGATGCCGTGCCTGCGGATGCTCGCTGGGCGCCCGAGCAGCCTCCGTTGCGGGCCGCTGCCCACTATGCGTCAGATCCCGCAACTTGCTGATCGCATCCTGTCCGCCGCGACTCTCACGTCGCCGGCCGCGCCGAGACCCACCACCAGTCGGATCTGCCTCCTCGACAACGGCATCCGCCGCATAAGCAGCATTTCGAGCCGCCGCCGCAACCCTCTGTGCCCCCTGCCCCCGCTGCTGATCAGTCCCCTGCTGATCCCCCCGCTGATCGGACCGCCGGTCACGCGCACCCTGATCGCGCTGCGCCCGATCCCGTTGTGGAACCTCCCGATCGCTATCACGCGGCTCGGTTGCCTGGTCCGCGGGGTCGCGCGGATTGGTGGCGGCAACGCTCGGATCGCGTGTTTCAGCGGATTGGTCGGCGAATCGGTCGGTGGGATGGGTCATACGGGATTCCGCTGTTGGAGGTGCCCATCGGCCGGGATCGGTGGAGCGGTCGAGGTCTAGGCGGTCGTGCTGAGCGGGCGGGTCACGTGGGTCCTGCTCGGCGGCCGCGCGGTCTTGGTCTTTGGAGCGGTCGAGGGCGTGGTCGTCGAGGATTCGGCCGGTTTCGCGGTACGAGCGCTCCATACGTTCGATCTCGGCGTTCGCGTCGGCGATCGCAGCGCGGCCGGCCTCGATCGACGTCGTACGCACATCCTGTTCCATGCGGCCCTCGGCCTCGTTCGCTCGCAAGTCCCGCAGACCGACGAACCGGTCCCGCATCGCGTCGCGGATCCGTGCCTTCGCCGCGTCGCGTTCGCGATCGTCGGCCACGATGCCGGGCAGGTCGCTCGACTCGTACATCAGGTCGGTCGCGACGTCCCACTTCTCCTCGTGATCGACACGGTTGAGCCGGTCGAGAACCTCGTCCGTACCCAGTCCTGTACGTTCGCCGATACCTTGCGCGACCTGCGTCGCCGCCGGTGCGACGCTCGGATACGTCGACCGGCCCTGCACTCTGTCGATTCCCGGCACGATCTCGTCGAACCCGGTCTCACTGATGAACCGGTCGAGACGCGCGTACGAGTACGCCTCGGTGACTCCTTCCTCGAATTCGCGTACCCCGGGATCCCGGTTGGTCGCGAAGGCATCGAGACGCGAGCGACTTCCGTCTCGGGCGACCAGGTGGTTGTCCTCGTGGAACAAGGTCTTGAGGCCGTCCCGAATCGCCTCCCGCTCCTCCGGGCTGCGGACCGTTCCGGCCCTGTCGAAGGCGTCTCGCAACGGGTCCTCGACGTACATCTGGTCGTACAGGATGGTGCCGTCGGACAAGGTCGCGCCAAGCACACGGCCATGCCGGCCTATGTAGGGCGTGTAGTCGTACTGGCCGTTCCAGTCCCCTCGGGTGGCTCCGGAGATGCGGCGAGCGATCTCGAACTGGCCGGCCCGAAACTCCTCGAAGGTCCGGAACCTGGCCGGTTCGGTCATCGCTCGTCCGCGGACGAGTCGAGGCGGAGGGCCTCGATCAGCGTCACCAGGGTCTCGTTGAGCGACAGGATGGCGTGCCGTTCGGACCGGTCCGGCGACTCTTCCGCGATCGCGGTGACGGCCGCGATGCCCGCCTCCGCGCGGGCTATGCGCTCGGCGACGGTGCCGTTATCGGCGCCTGCCGCGTTGACCGCGTCGACCGCTCGGGCCATCCGGGCCTGCGACTTCGGGGAGATCTCGGCTGCGAACGAGTTCAGCGCGTACTCTGCGTCGACGCGCTTGTCGGGCTCGAGCCCAGGCAGTTCGGCGCGGAGCGCGGCGATCCGCGAAGCCGCCTCGGTGGTGTTGATCCGGCCGAAGCTCCAGTCGAAGTGCGCCTGCTTGTACTTCGCCAGGAACTCGTCGTACTGCACCCGTATGGCCCTCTCTCGCCGACTGGCTCACGACGATAGCCCGGCACCGGTTCGTCCGGGCGCTGGTGGACTTCGAAGGCTGTGGGGGTCAGCGCTTGATGTTGAGCAGGTCGCGGGCCTCGTCCGGGCTCATCGGCGGGCGCTGCGCGAGCGTGGCCAGGGCGGCGGCGCGCTCGACCAGTTCGGCGTTGTGCTCGACCCCGCGGCCCTTCGCCAGGGTCAGGGTGTCCTCCATGCCGACACGAAGGTGACCGCCCTTGGCCAACGAGGCGAGTGCGACGGTGAGGGACGTACGGCCGATCCCCGTCGCCGACCAGGACGTCACGGCGTCCGGCAGACCGTTGACCGCGGCAACCAACGCGTCGGCGGTACCTGGCATCCCGCCGGGTACGCCCATCACCAGGTCGCAGTGCACCTTGCCCCCGTACGGCAGGCCGAACTTGTCCAGCAGTCTGTGCAACGCTGCCACGTGTCCGAGGTCGAACAGCTCGAACTCCGGTACGACCTCGCGCTCCTTCGTGAGTTGGTACAGCTCCACCACGAACGGCCACGGGTTCATGAACACGTCGTCGCCGAAGTTCACCGTGCCCATGGTCAGCGAGCACGAGTCGGGCGCGGCGTCGAGGACCCGGAGCCGGTGCTCGTACGGGTCGGTGACGGCACCACCGGTGGACAGCTGGACCACCAGCGCGGTGTTCTCCCGCAGTGCCGTGACGGTGTCGGTGAGCCGGCCGACGTCAAGGGTCGGGCGGTGCTCCTCGTCGCGGATGTGGACGTGGATCATGGCCGCGCCCGTGGACTCGCAGCGCTTCGCGGTCTCCACCAACTGCTCGAGTGTGGTGGGCAGGGCCGGGAAGTCCGCCTTCGCGGTCTCCGCCCCGGTCGGCGCGACGGTGATCAGGGTGCTCATGGGCGCATCCTAGGCTGGCCGCATGCGAGCGGTGCTGCAGCGGGTCACGGAGGCGTCGGTCACGATCGACGGCGAGGTTGTCGGTGCGATCGATGAACCCGGATTGCTGGTGCTACTCGGGGTCACCCACGACGACACCGAGCAGACCGCCGAGCGGATGGCGGCGAAGACCTGGACGCTACGCATCCTCCACGACGAACTGTCCTGCTCGGACGTGAACGCACCGCTGCTGGTGGTCAGCCAGTTCACTCTGTACGCCGACACCCGCAAGGGCCGCCGTCCGTCGTGGTCGGCGGCGGCACCGGGTCCGGTCGGCGAGCCGCTGTACGACGCGTACTGCCTGGCACTGGAGAAGCTGGGAGCCCGGGTCGAGCGCGGCCGGTTCGGCGCCTCAATGGCGGTGACCCTGGTCAACGACGGCCCGTTCACCGTGATCCTGGACGGCTGAAGCCGAACAGGTGCGCACGGATCGACGATGCCCCGATCCGTGCGCACCCGGGAAGCCCGCAGAATCCACACGACCTCGTCGAGTGAACCCCCAGTACGGACCCGGCTTCCCCCCGCTGGTTCCTACGACCCCGTGCTTCCCCGCGAACCCCGTCTCCCCCCGATGTAGTGATCCGTCAAAACCCCCCTGATGTTACGGATCTCCCGAGTTCCCAAGCATGATCGCCAGTACGGCCACGGAATCCCCCGTGCCGGTCCCGTGGCCGTACTGGCGATATGGCCCGTGCGGGAATGACCATCGAACGCTCCCAGAAGTGCCTTACGCCTCAACAACGAAGCGCCGAACGGCAGGTTATGCCGCCCGGCGCTTCTCGTCGCCGATTTCAGATGGTGGTGATTCAGACCTCGACCTCGACCTCCGCGACCGCGCCGTACTGCGCGACGACCTGGCGCTCGACCGGCTCGGCCTGCGGCGCCAGCGTCCGTACCGTCCAGGTGCCTGGCGCGGCGAAGAACCGGAAGTGCCCGGTGGCCGAGGTCGGCACCTCGGCGGTGAACTCGCCGCCGGAGTCGAGCAGCCGCACGTACGCCGAACCAACCGGCTCGTCGCCATGCAACACCTGACCTTGGATCACCGCCTGGCGCTCGACGTCGACGCCGTCCAGCGAGAGGCCGCCCTTCGTAGCTCCGCACATATCACTTCTCCCCGGGCTCGTCGCCGATGGCAACCGGTACGCCCACCAGCGAGCCGTACTCGGTCCAGGAACCGTCGTAGTTCTTCACATTCGGCTGGTCGAGGATCTCGTGCAGCACGAACCACGTGTGCGCCGAGCGCTCGCCGATCCGGCAGTACGCGATGGTGTCCTTGCCGAAGTCGACACCGGCGTCGGCGTACAACTTCGTGAGCTCGTCGTCGGCACGGAAGGTGCCGTCCTCGTTCGCGGCCTTGCTCCACGGGATGTTCGCCGCGGTCGGAATGTGCCCGGCCCGCTGCGCCTGCTCCTGCGGCAGGTGCGCCGGAGCCAGCAACCGGCCGGCGTACTCGTCGGGGCTGCGCACGTCGACCAGATTCTTCACGCCGATGTTGTCGACCACCTCGTCGCGGAAGGCGCGGATGTTGAGGTCCGGCGCCTTGGCGGTGTACGACGTCGGGTCGCGCTTGACGATCTCATCGGTCAGCTCGCGGCTGTCCAGCTCCCACTTCTTGCGGCCGCCGTCGAGCAGCTTGACGTCCTGGTGGCCGTACAGCTTGAAGTACCAGTACGCATACGCGGCGAACCAGTTGTTGTTGCCGCCGTACAGCACGATGGTGTCGTCGTTGCCGACGCCGCGGTCGGACAGCAGCGCCTCGAACTGCTCCTTGTTCACGAAGTCACGGCGTACCGGGTCTTGAAGATCCTGCTTCCAGTCCAGCTTGATCGCTCCGGCGATGTGGCCGGCGTCGTACGCCGAGACGTCCTCGTCGACCTCGATCAGGACGACGTCGTCCTTGTTCCGCTCGACCCAGTCGGCCGAGACGAGAGCGGCTGCTCTGCTCATGGTTGTGTTGCTCCTCCGGTGGTTGCGGGCGTACGGGTGGTGGTGATTCGTTTGATCAACAGGTAGGCCTCGCAGCCGAGGCACAGGCCGACCGCGGCGTTGACGAACGCGGCGACCAGGGCGAGCGCGGTCGCGACGACGCCGAATACGGTCGCGCCGGTCAGGTAGCCGGCCAGCCCGGCCACCGCGAAGACCAGCCCGACGAGCTGGGCGAACCGCGGCGGTGCGGCTTCCTCGAGCTCGGCGGCCGGGCCGAGCCGCGGCCGGACCAGTCGTCTGAAGATCACGCTGTACGGCGAGGCCTGGACGCCGAACACGACCGAGATCGCGAACACGGCGGTCTGGACCGCGAGCGGCCAGGCGTTGCCTGTGATCAGCGTCAGGGCGAGCAGGACCGTGGTGATGCCCGCGGCGAACCGCAGACCACGGGGATCGACCTTCGGTTGGGGCATGGATATCTCCGCCGGGAGACCGTCGAGCGGTAGATCGGACGACGCGCCTGCGACCGTGCTCAGCTACCGGTGACAGGGACTCGAGACGCCGTCCGGGTCAGCGGGAACGACACAGTGACGACCGCATGCGGCAGTTGTCCACCGCGCGGCGCTTCGTCAGCAGGGTCGTGTAAACCACGTGTCGAGGGTACGGACAGGCCGACCGGCCCGCTATCTGCCGTCTCATGATGCAAGACTGGTGCTCGCTATGTGGACAAGTGAGCGTGGTCGACGGCCTTGCCGATCGCGGCGATCACATCCGCCCTGCGGGGCTGGCCGCTGGCCCGGGTGACCAGATCGCCGTCGGCGTCGAGGACGAGCACGGTCGGCGTACGCCGGATGTCGAGCCGGCGGACCAGATCCAGGTGCGACTCGGCGTCGATCTCCACGTGCCGTACGCCGTCGAGCATGCCGGCGACATCGGACAGGATCCGTTGCGTGGCCCGGCACGGTGCGCAGAAGGCAGACGAGAACTGCACCAGGGTGGCCCGCTCGCCGAGCTCGAGATCCTCGATCAGCGCTGGGCGCTTTCCCGGCTCCGGATCGTTGCCCATGGCACGGAACCTACCGTCGTGGCGGGACTTGAGCACACTGATCAGCATGCCGGCCGCGACGGCGACCAGAAGGGCGACCAGTCCGGGTGCCACGGTCATCCACGCTACGCCGACGGCCGCACCGGCCGATGCGGTCTCACCAAGTGGACCGAGCACCGACAATGGTGGTCATGGACGGACTTCCGGTACGCGGCTCGGTGGTGATCCCCGAGTCCGAGCTGCGCTGGCGGTTCTCCAAGTCCAGCGGTCCGGGCGGTCAGTCGGTGAACACGACCGACTCCCGGGTCGAGCTGGTCTTCGACGTCGCCGGCAGTAAGGCGCTCGCGCCGATCCTGCGGGCCCGGGCGCTGGAGCGGCTGGAGACCCGGCTGACCGACGGAGTCCTGACGATCGTCGCCTCGGAGCACAAGTCGCAGTGGCGCAACCGCGAGGCCGCCCGGGCCCGGCTGGCGGCATTGCTGCGGGACGCGATCGCACCACCGCCGCGGCAACGCCGGGCGACCAGGCCGTCGAAGGCCTCGGTCCAGCGCCGGCTCGACGCCAAGCGCCGCCGCAGCAACGTCAAAGACCTCCGCCGCCCCCCAACTGATTAACCACCCCGTCCGCCAGGCGCTACCCGCCACGGCGTTCGTCGGACCCTTCCGGTCACCGCACACCCGTTCGTCGGACCCTTCTGGTCACGCCCCACTGACTCGTTGGACCCTTCTGGTCATGGCCGGGTGACCAAAAGGGTCCAACGAACGGCAACGCGAGGGGACGGGCGGATCAGTGGAGGGTGGCGTTGGGTTCGCCGCGGGAGTTCAGGCCGCCGGTGGCCGCGCAGGTGCCGCCACGGACGGCGCCGCCGTTGTACGCCTGCCGCAGGCAGTTGCGCATCGCCAGCTGTCCCCAGTAGTTCGCGTGCGCATCCTCCTGGAGCTGGTACGGCGGGAGCACCGCGGTGGCGGTACGGATCTGCTCGAACCACTCGGTCTGGTCAGCCGCGCCCGGCTGGGTCCACGAGGTCAGGCCCTTCTCCTCCATCAACCCGACACCCTTCTCGCACAGCCGGTGGCCGTTCATGAAGGTCTGCATGTCGAGCATCTTGACGTTGCTCAGCCCGGCCGCCGCGGCCGCGTTCTTGACCGAGCTGTTGATCGACGGGACGACGGTGTCGTTGGCCCAGTCGGCGTCGGAGTTCCAGACACCGCAGCCACCGATCGACTGCCGGCTGTACCCGGTCTCCGAGTAGCGGAATCCGGAGCCCTGCGGCACCGGGTTCCAGTATGTGTTCACCATGATCGTGTACGCCGAGTCGGCGTACCCCGCGTTGCTCATCGCCGTACGGACATTGAGGATGGCGGTCTTGATCGCGGCGGTCTGCGCGGCGATGTTCGACGCCGTGAACAGCGGTGCGATGTTCGAGTCGTCTCGGCAGTAGTTCTTCCACCATGACGGCGAGGTCAGCCAGTCGAGTACGCAGGTCTCGACGATGTCGGCGAAGTGGTAATTGTTCGCGCCGATCCGCAGGTCCACGAGCTTCACGTTGTGGGTCGCGGCGTACGACTGCAGCGCCTTGGCTTGGCCGATGTGGCCGGCACCGTCGTCGTAGAAGTCGATGCCGGGCTTGAAGTCGCTGGTCGGGTCGTACCCGGACGTGGTGGTACGCGCACCCGAGCAGGCGAGGTTCTTGCTGACGACACCGCCACCGATGTGGATCTCGGCCGCCTTGGACCGGTGGCAGCCGGGGATCTGTTCGCCGGTGTTGGACGCGTTGTCGTAGTACGCCGTCGGGCCGAGCGCGTCGGTCCGGCTGGGCGACTTGTTGGTGTTGCCGGCCCAGCGACCGGCCTCGCCGGAGATCGCCGAGTCGCCGAGGCTGACGATGGTCGGCGTACCGGATCCGGGACCGTCCGCGGCAGCGGGCAGGGCTGGAGTGAGCAAAGCGGTGACGGTGGTGGCTACGGCAGCGAGCGGAAGGGCGCGCACGGGACACACTCCTTGGCAGAGGCGGATCCGCTACCAGCTGGTAACACCAACGAGTGTTGGAAAGATCTTCACTGAGCGCAAGAGCTCAGTGACACAGTGGTGCCACTGGCACGCTCAGCCGCCCGCGAAGGGTGGCAGCGCATCGACGACGGCGCCCTCGGTCAGCGGGGTGGCGGGGTCGGCGCGCAGATTGTCGACCAGGAACGAGCAGATGCCGAGAACCCGAGCCAGTTCCGGCCGGCCCTCTGAGACCTGGCCGATCACGTCCGCGAGGCTGCCCGCGTCGCGGGTCTCGGTGTCCCGCCCGGCCGCCGCTCGCGCCGCGGCCCAGTACCGCACCGTCACCGTCGCCATCTCAAAACCAGTCCTCGCTCGCCTCGGCAACCGTCGTACTGAAGTATCCTGACACCGCTGAGTCAGGCGGTCAGGCCCCGGGCAACGTCGCCCCGGGCCTGTCGTGTACACGGCGCGGGCGTGCGACCCACCGCTCGCTGACCGGTAGGAGGTCGCGGATGAGCTCCCTGCTGCTGCTCACGAACGCGCTCCAGGCCTCGGCCGAGGTGCTCCCCTCACTCGCGCTGCTGCACCACAATGTGCGCATTCTCCCGGCCGAGGTGTCGGCCATGGTCGACGCGCCGGATGCGGACGCCGTCCTGCTCGACGCCCGGCGTGAACTTGTCGCCGTACGCGGGGTGTGCCGGCTGATCCGCACGACGGGGATCGACGTACCGCTGATCCTGGTGGTCACCGAGGGCGGGCTGGCCGCGGTGAATGCCGACTGGGGTGCCGACGACGTGCTGCTCGACACCGCCGGGCCGGCCGAGATCGAGGCCCGGCTGCGGTTGACCATCGGCCGGCTCGCCGCGGCTCGTGATGCCGAGCCGGACAGCCAGTTGATCCGTACCGGCGATGTGGTGATCGACGAGGCGTCGTACACGGCGAAGTTGAACGGCCGCGCGCTCGACCTGACGTACAAGGAGTTCGAGCTGTTCAAGTTCCTCGCGCAACACCCGGGCCGGGTGTTCACCCGCGAGCAACTGCTCCAGGAGGTGTGGGGGTACGACTACTTCGGCGGCACCCGGACGGTCGACGTTCACGTCCGGCGGCTGCGGGCCAAGCTCGGGCCAGAGCACGAGCAGCTGATCGGCACCGTCCGCAACGTCGGTTACCGCTTCGTCACCCCGCCCACACCCAAGGACCGCGAGCCGGCAACCGCCTGACCGCAGACCCAGCCGGGCCGGAGCCGAACGAGCCCGCTGCACAGGCGCAGCCAGCACGCCCCCGCGGCCCATGCCGCCCACAGGCCGCGCAGACCATGGACACACGGCGACGGCTGTGTACAAGGCCGACGGTGTGCAACGGTCCCCGGGCACAAGGCGCGGAGACGGCGCACAAGCAATGGTGGCGGTGCACAAGGCCGGCCGTGTGCACCGACACCGGCACTTGGCTAGCGTCGCCAGAGCCTGTGCAACGGCCACGGTGCACAGGGAGCGGGGACCGGGCACAGGCGGTGGTGTTATGCAACCGCCGTTCTGCATCCGGAGCAGTTCGTGCCAGCCCTCGTCGAACTCGTGGTTGCCGACCGAGGTGAGCTCCAGCCCGAGGTTGTTCATCTCCTCGATGGTCGGCTCGTCATGGAAGGCGGCAACAGCAGCGGCGACGCGCCGATCAGGTCGCCGGCGGCGACGGTGATCGACTGCTCGCCACGGGCCATGGCGGCCGCCCGGAGGTTGCGCAGATGCGTCGCCAGGTACTCGGCGCCGCCGGCCGGAGTACCGGCGATCAGGCCGCCCGACCCGCTCGGTGGGAGCAGGTTCCCGTGGAAGTCGTTGATGGCCAAGATGTTGACCGGGGTCGTCGCCGGCATAGTGTCGACCGGCGCGGCCTGCGAAGGGGCGGCTCCGAGGCCGAGGGTGACGACGACGGCGGCCGCGGTGACCAGGCCGGCGGCCCGCACTCTGGTCCGGCGCCGCCCGATGCTGGCCAACATGCTCATCGGCTGCTCCTCACAAACAGGGGATGGCGAACACGCGCAAGCTATTCGGTACCTGCACGGGCCGACCAAGTACCTCACCGCGAGAACAATTCACATCCCGGGTAAACCTTCGAATGGCCTGCAGATAGCGTTCTGGAGTGCAGCTCTCCGTCGTACTTTCGCCACTGCCGGCCACCGACGCGGACGCCGTCGAGGAGCTGGCCGATGACGCCGCCCGCGAGGACGGCGTCGCCCCGCTGAACGAGCACACGTTGTTGCGGCTGCACCGCGAGCACGCCGGCGACCGGCACCTGCTGGCCCGGTCGCAGGACGGGCGGCTCACCGGGTACGCGTTCCTCGAGGACGGCCAGGCCGAGCTGGTGGTCCGGCCCCGGCAGCGCCGCCGCGGCGTCGGTACGGCGTTGGTCGCCCGGCTGCGCGAGCTGACGGGCGACGGCGTCACGATCTGGGCGCACGGCGGGCTGGAGGCGGCAGCCGGATTCGCGCGTGCGGCCGGGTTCACGGTGATCCGCGAGTTGTTCCGCCTGCGCCGGGATGCTGAGCAAGCACCGCCGTTGGGCGATCCGCCGCTGCCCGACGGGATTGTGATCCGAACTTTCGAGCCCGGCCGCGACAACGCCACGTGGCTGCGGCTCAACCGCCGCGCATTTGCCGACCACCCCGAGCAGGGCGCCTGGGGCCCGGATGACCTGGCCGACCGGCTGGCGCAGCCGTGGTTCGACCCGGCGGGGTTCTTCCTTGCCGAGGACACCCGGGCCGGGCGGCTCGCCGGCTTCCACTGGACCAAGGTGCACCCGGGCCCGCAGCGGCACGGTGAGGTGTACGTCGTCGGCGTCGACCCGGCGTACCAGGGCAGCGGGCTCGGCAAGGTGCTGACCGTGATCGGGGTCCGGTACCTGCACGACCGCGGGCTTCGTGTCGTCGAGTTGTACGTCGACGGCACCAACATCAAGGCCCGGGAGCTCTACGACCGGCTCGGATTCCGCCAGGCGGCGTTGGACGTCCAGTATCACTCAGAGTGACGCATGTCACCTCGTCATGAACGGCGACCTGGACCGTCTCATCTCTGGCCAGGGGTCACCCGCGCGGACCCCCTCTTTGGCGGGTGACCTCTGGTTCCTACCTGCTCAAGGCATCTCGCACCGCGGCCGCGATCCGCAGCCGGGCCTGCCGCGCTCCGTCCGACATGATCAGGATGCCGGTGAAGCCGTGCAGCATCGTGGTCTCGCAGGTGTATGTCACCGGTACGCCGGCCGCGGCGAGCTTCTCGGCGTACTCCTCAGCCTCGTCGCGCAGCGGGTCGAAGCCGGCGCTGACGATGTGGGCCGGCGCGAGCCCCGCCAGGTCCTCCGCGAGCAGGGGCGAGACGATCGGGTCGGATCGCAGCGCCGGCTCGGGCGTGTAGTGGTCGCGGTACCAGTTGATCAGCGGCTCGCTGAGGAAGAAGCCGTCGCGGAACAGGTCCCGGCTGGACCGCCGGCCGACCATGTCCAGCGCCGGATAGATCAGCAGCTGGAAGGCCGGTGGCGTGAGCTTGCGGCGGACGGTCTGCTGGGCGACGACCGCGGCCAGGTTGCCGCCGGCGCTGTCGCCCGCGACCGCGATCCGAGTGGCATCCACGCCGAGGTCGTCCGCGTGCCGCGTCGCCCAGTCGAACGCGGCGATCGCATCCTCGGCCGCCGCCGGCGCCTCGGCCTCCGGTGCCAGTCGATAGTCCACCGACAGCACCCGTGCACCGGCGTCGTCGGCGAGCGTGCGTATCCATGCGTCGTGGGTGTCCAGGTCGCCGACGACCCAGCCGCCGCCGTGGAAGTACACCAGCAGACCGTCACCGGCGGTGCGCGGTACGTAGTGCCGGGCGCCGATCTGTCCGGCGGAACCGCGGACGGTGAGATCTGTCACACGCTTCAGCTCGCGTGGCGGCCCGGCGACCAGCTGGCACTCGGTCCGCATCAGCTCGCGGCGGCCGGACACCGACCATTGCGGCCGTTCCGGCAGTACCCCGCTGAGCCTCAGCAACAGTTGCAGATCCGGGTCGAGGACGTTCCCGTCGACCTGGATCGGCGCCCCGGCAAGCCGGGCGCGAACCGCCGGTGGCAGGGCGGTGACCGGCTTGAGCGCACCGGCCTGTACCGCGCCGATGGCGGTACGGACCAGCGTGTCTACCCGACGGTTCACGACCCGCACGCTAGCAAGCCGGTGGATCGGGGTCGTTGCCGAAGGACTACTGCTGTTCACCTGTGGATGGGATCATGGTGCCCGTGGCAGGTGACCTACTGGCTTCGACCGAACGCGAGTACGACGTCGAACCGCCGTACGACATCTACGCGGCCGGAGACCTGCCCGCCGACCGGTTCGTCGACCGTGAGATCAGCTGGCTGGAGTTCAACCAGCGGGTGCTCGAACTGGCCGAGAACGACCGGGTCCCGCTGCTCGAGCGGGCCAAGTTCCTGGCCATCTTCGCCAACAACATGGACGAGTTCTTCATGGTCCGGGTGGCCGGCCTCAAGCGCCGGATCGTCGCGGGGGTCGCCGTCCGAGGCGCCGCCGGGATACTGCCGCGCGACCTGCTGGAGGCGATCCACACCCGCAGCCGCGAGCTGATGGACCGGCAGTCGCTGGTCTGGCGCGAGGCGGTGCTGCCGGCACTGGCCAAGGAGGGCATCGACATCCTGCGCTGGGACGAACTCACCCACAGCCAGCGTGCCGAGATGTCCACGTTCTTCGCCGACCGGGTGTTCCCGGTACTGACCCCGCTCGCGGTGGACCCCTCGCACCCGTTCCCGTACATCTCCGGGCTGTCGCTCAACCTCGCGGTCGTCGTACGCAATCCGGGCACGGGCGGCGAGCACTTCGCCCGGGTCAAGGTGCCACCGCTGCTGCCGCGGCTGGTCGCGGTCTCCGAGGGCCGGTTCGTCCCGCTCGAGGACGTCATCGCGGTCCACCTGGAGCAACTGTTCCCGGGCATGGAGGTGCTGCAGCACCACACCTTCCGGGTCACCCGCAACGAGGACCTCGAGGTCGAGGAGGACGACGCGGAGAACCTGCTCGCGGCGCTGGAGAAGGAACTGCTGCGGCGCAAGTTCGGCCCGCCGGTCCGGCTGGAGGTCGAGGAGTCGATCGACCCGCACGTCCGCGACATCTTGGTCAGTGAACTCGGCGTGAGCAAGTCGGAGGTCTTCGAGCTGCCCGGTCCGCTCGACCTGACCGGCTTGTTCGCCATCGCCTCGCTGGATCGCGCCGAGCTCAAGTACCCGGCGTTCGTACCGTCGACCCATCCGCACCTGGCCGAGGTGGAGACGGCCAACCCGGCCGACATGTTCACCGCGCTCAAGCAGCGTGACGTGCTCGTGCACCACCCGTACGACTCGTTCTCCACCTCGGTGCAGCGGTTCATCGAGCAGGCGGCGGCCGATCCCGACGTACTCGCGATCAAGCAGACGCTGTATCGCACGTCCGGCGACTCTCCGGTCGTGGACGCTCTGATCGACGCGGCCGAGTCCGGCAAGCAGGTGCTGGTGCTGGTCGAGATCAAGGCCCGGTTCGACGAGCAGGCGAACATCCGCTGGGCCCGCAAGCTCGAGCAGGCCGGCTGTCACGTCGTGTACGGCGTGATCGGGTTGAAGACGCACTGCAAGCTGTCGATGGTGGTGCGCCAAGAGCCCGACGGCCTGCGCCGGTACGCCCACATCGGCACCGGCAACTACCACCCGAAGACGGCACGGATGTACGAGGACCTCGGCCTGCTGACCTCGGACCCGACCGTCACCGAGGACGTGGCGCATCTGTTCAACCACCTCAGCGGATTCTCCCGCCGGCGCGGTTATCGGCGCCTGCTCGTGGCGCCGCTGTCGATCCGTACCGGGCTGATCGAGCGGATCGAGCGCGAGATCGAGCACCACCGGCAGGGCCGGCCGGCGCGGATCCGGATCAAGGTGAACAGCCTGGTCGACGAGGCGATCTGCGACGCGCTGTACCGGGCCTCGACGGCCGGTGTGCCGGTGGATCTGTGGATCCGCGGCATCTGCACACTACGGCCGGGGGTACCGGGTATGTCGGAGAACATCCGGGTCCGCAGCACGCTGGGCCGGTTCCTCGAGCACAGCCGGGTGTTCTGGTTCGAGAACGGCGGCGAGCCAGAGGTCGGGATCGGCTCCGCGGACCTGATGCACCGCAACCTCGACCGCCGGGTGGAGGTGCTGGTCCGGCTCAGCCAACACGATCACATCGCAGAGCTCGGTGACCTGTTCGATCTCGGCTTCGATCACGGTACCGGGTCATGGTGGCTGCAGGCCGACGGGAGCTGGGTGGCTCGGCTGACCGACGTCGAGGGCCACCCACTGGTCGACGTACAGGAGCACCTGATCGCCACCCACGGCCGCCGCCGCCATTCAGAGGCGCACAACTGACCGTGCCGACCACCGATGTGATCGCCGCCGGCGGGGTCGTCTGGCGCGACTCGAATCGCCGCGAGGTGCTGCTCGTACACCGGCCGCGCTATGACGACTGGTCGCTGCCGAAGGGCAAGCTGGACCTCGGCGAACACGTGCTGGCCGGTGCCGCCCGGGAGATCGAGGAGGAGACCGGGCTGCGGGTCCGGCTCGGCCCGCCGGTCGGATTGCAGCGCTACGAGGTCCGCAAGAACGGCTCGCTGCTGCCGAAGGTGGTGCACTACTGGTCCGCCACAGCTGTTGCCGGTGACGACGGCCGGTTCGAGCCGAACAACGAGGTCGACCGGATCGCCTGGCTGCACGTCAATGAGGCCCGGCGGCGACTGTCGTACCCCCGGGACGTCGCGATGCTGGACCGGCTCGACGAGGTGGTGCCGGCGACGGCCACCTTGGTGCTGCTGCGGCACGCCGCCGCCACCAAGCGGAAGGACTGGGATGGCGACGACAACGACCGGCCGCTGTCGCCCGAGGGCGCACAGAGCGCCGCTCGGATGGTCGAGGTGCTGCGCGCGCTCGGCGTCGACCGGGTGCTGACCAGCGACGCCGAGCGCTGCCGGGCCACCGTCGCGCCGTACGCGAAGGCAGCCGGGCTGGCGATCGATGAGCGCTCGGAGATCTCCGAGCGCGGCTACGACGCGGCCCCCGCCGATCTGCTCGGCGTGGTCCCGGCGGCCTGGGGAACCGGCCATGTGACCGTGGTCTGCTCGCACCGCCCGGTGCTACCGGCGCTGGCCCGGGCCCTCGGCCTGCGGGTCGGCAAGTTCTCCCCGGGCGCCTTCCTGGTGGCGCATCGCGTCGGCACCGGCCGCCCGCTGACCGAACGCTTCACGGCCGCCTGAGCCGCCAGGTTGGTAACAGACCGGTACACGAGCCGGTATACAGGATCCGAAATTGTGACGGTCGGTGAGGCACGGCGCACGGAGTTTACCTACCGGCTGCCTTGTGGCTTGCAATACGTCGGCGTGCCTACCCGAAGCGTTAACCGCCCGTTCACCATTGTCGGGCCGCCGCGTCACCTGATCTTCCTACCGTCCATGGCAGTTAGCAGTCCTTATCGCCAAGAAGGGCAGATCACGCTGTGTCCGTCAAAAGCCTGCGCTCCATCCGGAGCGCCGCCGTCCTGATCTCGGTGGCCGGCCTCCTCACACTCAGCGCATGCGGTAGCGACCCGGAGTCCAGCAGCTCGGGGTCCTCACCGTCCGCCAACGCGTCCTCCGCCGGAGCCGAGTGCCCGAGCGGAACCTTGAATGGAGAGGGCTCGTCGGCGCAGAAGAACGCCATCGAGGAGATCATCACCAAGTACAACGACAAGTGCTCCGATGTCACGGTGAACTACAACCCGACCGGCTCCGGCAACGGCATCAAGAACTTCACCGCCGGCCTGGTCGACTTCGCCGGCTCGGACTCGGCTCTGAAGACCGTGCCGAAGGACGGGAAGGTCGAGGCCGACGAGGCGGCCAAGCGGTGCCAGAACAACCCGGCGCTGAACCTGCCGATGGTGATCGGGCCGATCGCCATCGCCTACAACGTCTCCGGCCTGGACAAGCTGATCCTCGACGGCCCGACCGCGGCGAAGATCTTCCAGGGCACCATCACCACCTGGAACGACCCGGCGATCGCGAAGATCAACCCCGGCGCGAAGCTCCCGTCGAGCAAGATCGGGGTGTTCTTCCGCTCCGACGAGTCCGGCACCACCGAGAACTTCACCAAGTACCTGAAGGCGGCCGGTGGCGGCGCCTGGAAGGGTGAGCCGGCCAAGAAGTGGAGCGGCACCGGCGCCGGCAAGGAGAAGTCCTCCGGTGTGTCCGAGGCCGTGAAGAGCACGGCGAACTCGATCACCTACGTCGAGTTGTCGTACGCGACCGACAACAAGCTCGGCACCGCGCAGATCGACGCCGGCTCGGGTCCGGTCGCACTCAGCGCGGAGTCGGCGTCGAAGGCGCTGGGCGCGGCGAAGATCAAGGGCACCGGCAACGACCTGACGATGTCGCTCGACTATGCGACCAAGGCGCCGGGTGCGTATCCGATCATCCTGGTCACCTACGAGATCGCCTGCAGCAAGAGCCTGCCGGCGGACAAGACCGCGATGATCAAGAGCTTCCTGGGCTTCTTCGCCGGCACGGATGCTCAGTCGGCCCTGACCGACCTGGGTTACGCGCCGCTTCCGGAGGAGATCCGCAGCAAGGTCGACGCGTCGATTCAGACGATCAGCTGACAGCACCGTCGTGAGCGCGATGCCCTGGCCGGCGTATTCCGCGGCGGCCAGGGCATCAGCCACGATAGGAACCGATCCACCCGAACCCCCACACGGGAGCGGCATCTGATGAGCAGCACAGACGGTACGGCGGAACCGCCCACCACCCCGCCTGCTGACAGCACCGGCAAGACGCCGAAGAAGCTCGACCTCGGGCCGGTCGGCCACCTCGGTGACCGGCTGTTCTCCAGCCTGGCCAGGGGATCCGGCGTGGTGGTCGTCCTGATCGTCGCCTTCGTGGGCATCTTCCTCCTGGCGCTCGCGATCCCGTCGCTGGCCAAGAACCACGCGAGCTTCCTGTTCAGCCGGGTCTGGGAACCCGGTGCCGTGCCGCCGCGGTTCGGCATCGCCGCGCTGTTCTACACCACGATGCTCGCCTCGATCATCGCGATGCTGATCGCGGTCCCGATCGCTGTCGGCGTCGCACTGTTCATCACGCACTACGCGCCGCGGCGGCTCGCGAGGCCGGTCGCGCACGTCGTGGACCTGCTGGCCGCCGTGCCGTCGATCATCTACGGCCTGTGGGGGATCATCTTCTTCGCACCGGTATTGCTGCCGGTGTCGAGATTTCTCGGGGACGCGCTCGGCTGGATCCCGGTCTTCGGCAAACCGGAGACCGAGGACAAGGGCACCCTGTTCGCCGCCGGCATCGTGCTGGCGATCATGATCCTGCCGATCATCACCGCGATCAGCCGCGAGGTGTTCGCGCAGACCCCGGTCGAGCATCGCGAGGGCGCGCTGGCGCTCGGGTCGACGAAGTGGGAGATGATCCGGATGGCGGTGCTGCCATACGGCCGATCCGGTGTCGTCAGTGCCGCGATGCTGGGCCTCGGTCGCGCGCTCGGTGAAACCATCGCGGTGATGATCATCCTGTCCGCGCCGAACTCGAACTCGCCCTGGGACCCGTCGATCTTCGCCGGAGGCGAGACTTTCGCCTCGAAGATCGCGTCCAGTGCCGGAGAGTTCGACACGCCGTCGAAGACCGGCGCGTACATCGCGGCCGGCCTGGTGCTGTTCGTGGTCACCTTCCTGGTCAACTCCGCCGCGCGGATCATCGTCGCCCGCAGCGCACCCGGTAGCCGGCGCCGCCGATTCCGGCCCGCGACCACCGCCGCCGTGGAGGTAGGTACCAAATGACCACCATCACCGCCGCCGACCGCCCGGCGTACGAAGGCAAGGCACTGGATCTGAGCGGCCGCTCCGGCGCCCGCGCGTTCCGTAACACGCTCGCCACGGTGCTCATCACGCTGTGCTTCCTGATCGCGCTGATCCCGCTGGTCTGGGTGCTGTGGACCGTCGTCACCAAGGGCTTCGGCCTGCTCCTGCACGCCGAGTGGTGGCAGGAGTCGCAGCGCGGTATCACCGCCCGCCGGGTCGGCGGCGGCGCGTACCACGCGATCATCGGCAGCCTGATCATGTCGTTGCTGTGCGCAATCATCGCGGTGCCGCTCGGCGTCCTCGGCGCGATCTACCTGGTCGAGTACGGCCGTGGCACCCGCACCGCCCGCGCGGTCAGCTTCATGGTCGACATCCTCACCGGTGTCCCTTCGATCGTCGCCGCGCTGTTCGTGTACGCGGTGTGGGTGACGGTCATGGGCCAGGATCGGGTCGGCTTCGCGGTGTCGCTGGCGCTGGTGCTGCTGATGATGCCGGTCATCCTGCGTTCCACCGAGGAGATGCTGAAACTGGTGCCGGACGAGTTACGCGAGGCGTCGTACGCGCTCGGCGTACCGAAGTGGAAGACGATCCTCAAGATCGTCGTCCCGACCGCCTTCGGCGGGATCGTCACCGGCATCATGCTCGGCCTGGCCCGGGTGATCGGCGAGACCGCGCCGCTGCTGATCCTTGTCGGCTACTCCAAGAACATCAACTACAACCCGTTCTCGGGGTTCATGGGCGCGTTGCCGACGATGATCAACCAGGAC
>JBKPSJ010000312.1:0-15609 GCA_046765875.1 Actinomycetota bacterium | reverse complement strand
CCGCCTTCGCCACCGGTGTTCTTCCTGATATCTGCGCATTCCACCGCTACACCAGGAGTTCCGCTCTCCCCTGCCTACCTCTAGTCTGCCCGTATCGGAAGCAGGCTCGGAGTTGAGCTCCGAGTTTTCACTCCCGACGTGACGGACCGCCTACGAGCCCTTTACGCCCAATAATTCCGGACAACGCTCGGACCCTACGTATTACCGCGGCTGCTGGCACGTAGTTGGCCGGTCCTTCTTCTGCAGGTACCGTCACTTTCGCTTCGTCCCTGCTGAAAGAGGTTTACAACCCGAAGGCCGTCATCCCTCACGCGGCGTTGCTGCGTCAGGCTTTCGCCCATTGCGCAATATTCCCCACTGCTGCCTCCCGTAGGAGTCTGGGCCGTGTCTCAGTCCCAGTGTGGCCGGTCGCCCTCTCAGGCCGGCTACCCGTCGAAGCCTTGGTGGGCCGTTACCCCACCAACAAGCTGATAGGCCGCGAGCCCATCCTCAACCGCCGGAACTTTTATCCCCAGAAGATGTCGACTGAGGAGTTATCCGGTATTAGACCCGGTTTCCCGGGCTTATCCCAGTGTTGAGGGTAGGTTGCTCACGTGTTACTCACCCGTTCGCCGCTCGTGTACCCCGAAGGGCCTTACCGCTCGACTTGCATGTGTTAGGCACGCCGCCAGCGTTCGTCCTGAGCCAGGATCAAACTCTCCGTTGAAATCTATCTGTAAGCCATGCTGAAGCACGGCGTACAATCAACTTCGAATGATCCCTTATTCAGAAGTCATTACTGACATTCTTAACAAAGGAATTCCGTCACGGCATTCGATTCAGCACGTCTGAACGACGTCCGAGCCGAACCCGTGGACGGGGTTTAATGCATTTCGGCATTGACTTTCGGCACGCTGTTGAGTTCTCAAGGATCGGACGCACACCATCAGCGGCCTCTCGACCTGCCTCCGGGGCAACCTACGCTACTTTACCGGTTCCGATCGGCCGTGTCAAGGGCTTCTCTCGATCCGATTCCCCGCGTGCCGCTCCGGCCGAGTCCCGCTCTGGGCGTGATTCGGCTGGGTCAGCCTTGTGGGGATCTGGGGCGTCCGGCCGCTTCCGCGTCCCGCTCTCGCTCCAACGAGAAGAACACTATGTAGCGGCGGGTGAAGAGTCAAATCGGTTCCCGGTGGGCAGGGTCACAAGCCTGTAACTTGCAGCCGGCGACCTCTGGACGGTACCGGTCAGCGATCCCCCGAAGTGCTCAGAACCCCTGCAAATGAACGCTTTCCGCGCCGCAGCACCAGTGCGCCGCCGGCGAGGAGGTCGTCGCCGGCCGGCACCAGGTCGGGGTCGGTGACCTTGACGTTGTTGAGGTACGCACCGCCCTCGGCCACGGTCCGCCGCGCCGCCGACTTGCTCGGCGCCAGACCGGTGGCCACCAGCAGGTCGACGTACGACGGCATCGGCTCCCCTGCGCCGAGCTCGACGTGCGGGGCCTCCCGCAGGGCCGCGGCGAGCGTGCCACCGTCCAGGGCGGCCAGTTCGCCCTGCCCGAACAGCGCCTTGGCCGCGTCCTGGACCCGGCGAGTCTCGTCCGCGCCGTGTACCAGGGTCGTGATGTCGGCGGCGAGCGCCCGTTGTGCCTCACGTGCCTGCGGGCGGTCCGCGGTCGCCTTCTCCAGCTCGGCGATCTCCTCGGAATCCCGGAACGTGAAGTACTTGAGCAGTTGCACCACGTCCGCGTCGTCGCTGTTGAACCAGAACTGGTAGAACGCGTACGGCGAGGTCAGCTCCCGGTCCAGCCACACCGATCCGGACTCGGTCTTACCGAACTTCGTCCCGTCTGACTGGGTGACCAGCGGTGTGGCCAGGGCGTGTACGCGCTCAGACTCCACTCGGCGGATCAGCTCGACCCCGGCGGTGATGTTGCCCCACTGGTCACTACCACCCGTCTGCAGCCGGCAGTCGTACCGCCGGAACAGTTCCAAGTAGTCCAGCGACTGCAGAAGTACGTAGCTGAACTCGGTGTAGCTGATCCCCTGCTCGAGCCGCGCCTTGACCACCTCGCGGCCGAGCATCCGGTTCACCGGGAAGTGCTTGCCGATGTCGCGCAGGAAGTCGAGTACCGACAGGTCCTTGGTCCAGTCGTAGTTGTTCACGATCCGGGCCGCGTTCGACCCCTCGAAGTCGAGGAACCGGCCGACCTGTTCGCGGATACGGTCGACCCACTCGGCGACGACGTCCTTCGGGTTCAGCGTCCGCTCGGCGCTCTCCTTCGGGTCGCCGATCAGCCCGGTGGAACCGCCGACCAGCCCGAGCGGCTTGTGCCCGGCCAGCTGCAGCCGGCGCATCGTGAGCAGTTGCAGCAGGTTGCCCATGTGCAGACTCGGCGCGGTCGGGTCGAAGCCGACATATGCCGTGATCGAACCCGCCGCCAGCTCGGCGCGCAGCGCGTCGAGGTCGGTGGTGTGCGCGATCAGGCCGCGGCTATCCAGGTCGTCGAGCACCTGGGCACCGCTGCCGGGCCCGGTTCCAGTCACAGTTGTCTCCTGTACGTCGTGGTGGACCCCTCAAGCCTGCCGTATGCCCTGGCAGACTCGGCCATCGACTTATTGGTTGGCCTGCCGGGCCAGCACCCGCCGGAGTAACAGCAGCAGGCCGTACCCGTCCGCGGCGTGCACGGTCACCGCACGCGGGCGCTGCGGGTCCCAGCGGCCGCGGTCCGGGTTCGGCACCGGCAGTCCGTGCGACAGCACCTGCTCGGTCGCGGTGAGCTGGCGGATCCCGATCGCCCGGACGTGGTCGGGATGGCTGCCCGCGAAGTCGCCGTACAACTCAGGGTCGTGCTGGCCGTCGTCGCCGACCAGCACCCAGCGGATGTTGGGGAACTCCTCGGCCAGCCGGGCCAGCGAGTTCTGCTTGTGCTCACGGCCGCTGCGGAACCAGCCCGTGTTCGTCGGGCCCCAGTCGGTCAGCAGCAGCGGCCCCTGCGGATAGCCGTGCCGGGACAGGAACCGCGACAGCGTCGGCGCCGTGTTCCAGGCGCCAGTAGATAGGTACATGATCGGCGCGCCCGGATGCTCCTCGAGCAGTTCGGTGTACATCGCGGCCATCCCGGGCACCACCCGGCGCGCCTGCTCGTCGCGTACGAAGGTGTTCCAGGCCGCGATCATCGGCCGCGGCAGCATCGTGAGCATCACCGTGTCGTCGATGTCGCTGACCAGTCCGAAGTCGACCGCCGGGTCGATCACCAGGATCGACGCCGGTGCGGTGTGGTCGTCGCGAACCTGGACGGTGACCTCGTGCCACCCGGGCTCGAGCGACGCCGGCAGCACGATGTCCACGAACCCGCCGCGGTCGGTCGTCGTACGGTGCGTGCTCCCGTCCACCGTGATGGACACCGGTACGCCCATCGCGGGCGCGGCGACGAACTGGCGCCAGCCCCGCTCCGGCTCGTCGGCGTCGGTACGGGGCCGCTGGTTCGGATCGCGGCTGAGCACGACCCGGGCGAGCACCCGGACCCACTCAGGCGAGCCGTACCCGACGTGCGGGATGACCCGCTCCAGCCAGCCGCGCTGGCGCAGAACGGTCGTCAGGCCTGCGTTCCACTGGTCCTCGATCCGGGACGCGTAGTGCGGGCGGGACATGGCACTGAACCTACCGGCGTCCGGAGTGTGAGGTGATGGGGATCCCGGAGTGTCCGAGCCGGGCGTTACGGTCTGCGGCATGAACGCTCAGCGAGCCGAGATCGGACTGTCCTTCCACCGCAGTTTCCCGCCGGCGCTGGTGGCCGACTTCGCCCGTCGGCTCGACACCGGCGGAGCCGACCAGATCTGGGTGATCGAGGACTGCTTCTTCACCGCTGGCGTGAGCCTGGCGGCGACGGCGCTGGCGGCGACGGAGCGGCTGCGGGTCGGCGTCGGCATCCTGCCGGTGCTGGCCCGCAACCCCGCCGTCACCGCGATGGAACTGGCCACCCTTTGCGAGCTCGCGCCGGGCCGGGTGATGCCGGGGCTCGGACACGGCGTGCAGTCCTGGATGGCCCAGATGGGGGTCAAGGCCGCCTCCCCACTGGCCGCGTTCGAGGAGGTGATGGACGCGGTACGCCGACTGCTCGCGGGCGAGACCGTCAGCACACAGGGACAGTACGTCAAGCTCGACGAGGTCAAGCTGGACCGGCCGCCGCGGCAGGTGCCGAAGCTGCTGGCCGGGGTCCGGGGACCGAAGTCGCTGGCACTGGCCGGCCGGGTGGCCGGCGGGCTGGTGCTCGCCGAGCCGGCCAGCCCGGCGTACGTGCGGCAGGCGCTGGATCATGCCGGCCACCCGAACGACTTCGAGGTCGCGGTCTTCTCGTCGATGTGCGTGGCGCCGACGCGCGAGCAGGCTTACAAGGAGATGACTCCGTGGCTGGCCTGGCAGCTCGGCGATCCGAGCCCGGTGGTACGCGCCCTGCCGTTCTTCGACGACCTGGCCGCGCTGTTCGCCGAGCGCGGCGCCGATGGCCTGGCGGGGATGCCGGCGGACTGGTGGAGCGAGATCGGGCCGATCGGGACGATGGACGACGCACTCGCTCACATCGGGGCGCTCGAGCAGGCCGGGGTCAGCCACATCGGCCTGTGGCCGGCAGCCGACCCGGCGAAGGCGCGCGACGACATTCCAACCGTTGTCGCCCTGGCGCAGCGCTGACTCAACGGGCGGTGCGGCGGAGGAGGTGGTCACGCGCCGCGGCGCCGGTCGGACTCGGTGGTCACCGACACCGGCTCGCGCGCAGCTCCGGGCGGTTCGAAGTGGCCGAGCTGACGGGTCAGCAGCGCCGCTTCCTCCTCCCTACCTCCGCTTCTTCGGCACGTGCGGACGGTACGGCGACACCGTGCGGTCGCCCACGGCCCAGAACCGCCACGGCCGGTCCGCCGCCTCCCGCAGCCCGACGCGCGGACCGGTGCCGACCGGCCCGTCGTACCCGCCGAGCGTGAGCCGTACCGCCGACGCCGGGTCGGTCAGATCGGCGCCGTTGTGCGAGCGATCGATACCGAGGGCAATACACATCCGCGCGGGCCCGCGGGCCAGGTCCCGGTCCTTGACAGCGCCGCCCCGACGAGCCCGGGCCAGCTCGACGCCCTCGACGATCTCTCCCGCCCGCAGCAACACCGCGGACGGGCGTCCGGGCGGCCCGCAGACCACGTTCATGCAGAAGTGCATGCCGTACGTGAAATACACGTACAGCCGCCCGGGTACGCCGAACATCACCTCGTTGCGCCGGCTCAGTCCCCGGTACGCATGCGAGCCGGGGTCGTTCTCCCCGTCGTACGCCTCGACCTCGGTCAGCCGGACCGCCACAGATCCCTGCGGCGACTCGGCGCGCAGAACCGAGCCGAGCAGGCCGGGCGCGGCGTCGAGCACCGGCCCGGACAGCACGCTCAGGAGGTCAGCCATCCGGTCGCGTCCTCGACCCGGGCGCGCAGCTCGGTCAGTTGCTCGGCCACCCGTACCGGAGCGGTACCGCCCCGGCCGTTGCGTGAGGCAACAGATCCGGCGACGCTGAGCACCTCGCGTACACCCGGGGTCAGATGCGGCGAGATCGACACCAGGTCCTCGTCGGAAAGCTCCCACAACTCGATGCCGCGTTTCTCACATTCCTGTACGCAGGTCCCGGCCAGCTCGTGCGCGACCCGGAACGGCACACCCTGCCGTACCAGCCACTCGGCCACGTCGGTCGCCAGCGAGAATCCCTGCGGCGCAAGCTGCTCCAGCCGCTGCGTGTCGAACACCAGCGTGCTCATCATCCCGGTGAACGCGGGCAGCAGCACGGTCAGCGTGTCGACCGCGTCGAAGACCGGCTCCTTGTCCTCCTGCAGGTCGCGGTTGTACGCCAGCGGCAGGCCCTTGAGCGTCGCCAGCAGCCCGCCCAGATCGCCGATCAGCCGCCCGGCCTTGCCACGGGCGAGTTCGGCGATGTCCGGGTTCTTCTTCTGCGGCATGATGCTCGAACCTGTCGAGTACGCGTCGTCGAGGGTGACGAAGCCGAACTCCTTGGTCGCCCAGACGATCACGTCCTCGGCCTGCCGGGACACGTCGACGCCGATCATCGCCAGTACGAACGCGAACTCGGCGACGAAGTCCCGGGCCGCCGTACCGTCGATCGAGTTCGGCGACGAGCCGGTGAACCCGAGGTCGCGGGCGACCTGCTCTGGGTCGAGCCCGAGCGAGGATCCGGCCAGCGCCCCGGACCCGTACGGCGAGTCCGGCGCGACTCGTGCGTCCCAGTCCCGCAGCCGCTCCAGGTCACGTACCAGGGGCCATGCGTGCGCCATCAGGTGGTGGCTTAGCAGGACCGGCTGCGCATGCTGGAGATGCGTTCGACCGGGCATCGTGACACCAAGGTGCTGCTCGGCCTGCCCTGCCAGTGCGTCGATCAGGTCACGGACCAGTACACCGATAGCGCGGGCGTGGTCGCGCAGGAACAACCGGAACAGCGTGGCGATCTGGTCGTTCCGCGATCGCCCGGCGCGCAGCCGCCCGCCGAGCTCCGGACCGAGCCGCTCGACCAGGCCGCGCTCCAACGCGGTGTGAACGTCCTCGTCGTCGGGCTGAGGGCCGAACCGCCCGGCCTCGACGTCGGCGAGGAGTTCATCCAGGCCGGCGAGCATGCCGGACAGCTCCTCGTCGGTCAGCAACCCGGCCCGGTGCAGGACCCGCGCGTGCGCCTTCGAGCCGGCGATGTCGTACGGCGCCAACCTCCAGTCGAACTGCGTGGACCGGCTCAGCTCGGCGAGCGCCTCCGAAGGCCCACCGGCGAACCGTCCACCCCACAGCTGGGCCTTCTCCTCCGAACTCACTCCCGCATCCTCTCAAGTGGGTTGACGCACGCCGTTGTGGGTTCGCGTACCGCGTACGGCGCGCGAACCCACAACGCCACGCGTGAACTCACCGCGACTCGGACAGTTTGAGGAACCGCTCGGCCAGCGCGGCGCCGCCGACTGGGTCCCGCGACACGACGAGCACGGTGTCGTCGCCGGCGATCGTGCCGAGCACGTCGTCGAGCGCGGCATGGTCGATCGCTGACGCGAAGTACTGAGCCGCGCCCGGTGGCGTCCGCAGCACGACAAGGTTCGCGCTAGCGTCCGCCGACACCAGCAGTTCCGAGGCCAGCCGCGACAGCCGGGCCTCGAACGCGGCCGCCTCGCCCGCGCGCGGCGACCGGTCACCGCCCTCGCCCGGTACGGCGTACACGAGCTGGCCGGCCGAGTCGCGGACCTTGACCGCGCCGATCTCGACCAGGTCGCGCGACAGCGTGGCCTGCCCGACGACCAGCCCGGCCACGGCCAGCAGTTCGGCCAGCTCGGTCTGGGAACGGACCGGCTGGCGGCCGATCAGCTCGATGATCCGCTGCTGCCGAGCGGTCTTGGTGGTCGGTACCGCGACCGTCATGACTGCTCCAGCAACCACGTGAGCAGTGCTTTCTGCGCGTGCAACCTGTTCTCCGCCTCGTCCCACACGACCGACTGCGGCCCGTCGATGACCGCCGCGTCGATCTCCTTGCCCCGGTACGCCGGCAGACAGTGAAGCACGATCGCGTCCGGCGCGGCCTTGGCCATCAGTTGCTCGGTGACCGCATACGGGACGAACGGAGCCTCGCGATCAAGGGCCTCGCCCTCCTGGCCCATCGAGACCCAGGTGTCGGTGGCGATCACGTCGGCACCGTCGACCGCGCCGACCGGGTCCTCGGTCCAGTCCGCCGAGCCACCCGTCGCATGCGCGAGTCGTCGGGCGTTGGCCAGGATCTCCGGATCGGGCCGGTACGACGACGGGGACGCGATCACGACGTGCATCGCCGCCATCGCCCCACCGAGCAGGTAAGAGTGCGCCATGTTGTTCGAGCCGTCGCCCAGGTAGGCCAGCTTCAGGCCGACGGTCCTGCCCTTGTGCTGCCGGACGGTGAGCAGGTCGGCCAGCACCTGGCAGGGGTGGAACTCGTCGGTCAGCGCGTTGATCACCGGCACGGTAGAGGCCGCCGCCATCTCCGCGATCCGGCTCTGTGCGGAGGTCCGCCACACGATCGCGGCGCACTGCCGGGTCAGCACCCGGGCGGTGTCGGCGATCGGCTCGCCGCGGCCGAGTTGGGAGCTCTGCGCGTCGATCACGAGCGGTACGCCGCCCAGGTCCGCGATGCCGACCGCGAACGACACCCGGGTCCGGGTGGAGCTCTTGTCGAAGATCACCGCGACCGTCTGCGGACCGGCCAGGGGCTTTGCGGCGAACCGGCCCTCCGTCATCCGCTGTGCGAGCAGTAGCACCTCGTTCTGCTCGGCCGGGGTGAGGTCGTCGTCACGCAGGAAGTGCCGAACCGTCATCGCGCCTCCTCCCGTTGCGTCCGAAGAAGTGGTGCTGATTCCGCACCACTTGTTCGGACGCCAGCGTCAAGCAGGGCCGGCAGCGCCGATAAGAACAGGTCGGCGTCGGCCTCGGTCAGGATCAGCGGCGGCGCGAGGCGGATGGCGTCGGGCTGCACGTCGTTCACGACGAACCCGGCCTCCAGGGCCCTCGCCGCCACCTTCGACGCTACCGGCTCGGCCAGCGCGATCGCGAGCAGCAGGCCGCGGCCGCGTACGCCGGTCACCAGCGGGTGGTCGAGCTTCTCGATCCCGTCGCGCAGGTGGCTGCCGACCGCCACGACGTTGTCGAGCAGCCGATCCCGTTGGATCACGGTCAGGACCGCGAGCCCGGCGATCGCGGCCACCGGGTTGCCACCGAAAGTCGTACCGTGGCTGCCCGGGCCGAGCAGGTCGCCGGCGCCGTTGAGCCCGATGCAGGCACCGACCGGGAAGCCCGCCCCGAGGCCCTTCGCCACCGTCACCACGTCCGGGCGGATGCCCGCAGCAGTGTGCGCGAACCACGCGCCGGTCCGGCCGATCCCGGTCTGCACCTCGTCCAGCCACAGCAGCGCACCGTGTTCGGTGGTGATCCGCCGGGCGGCCTCGAGATAGCCGTCCGGCGGTACCACGACTCCGTTCTCGCCCTGGATCGGCTCCAGCACCACCGCCGCGGTCTCGTCGTCGACGGCATCGGCCAGCGCGGCGCTGTCGCCGTACGGGACGAACGTCACCTCACCGGGCAGCGGCGCGAACGCCTCCCGGTACGACGGCTTCCATGTGATCGCGAGCGAGCCCATCGAGCGGCCGTGGAACGCGCCGACAGCCGAGACCAGCTTGGTCCGGCCGGTCCGGCGGGTGAGCTTGAACGCCGCCTCGTTCGCCTCGGTGCCCGAGTTGGTGAAGAACACCTTGCCGTCGCCGCCCAGCATGTCCAGCAACCGTTCGGCCAGTGCGATCTGCGGCGGGCTGGCGAAGAAGTTCGACACGTGGCCGAGGGTGGCGAGCTGGCTGGTCACCGCCGCGGTCACGAACGGGTGTGCGTGCCCGAGCGCGTTGACGGCAAGCCCGCCGAGCAGGTCGAGGTACCGCCGGCCGTCCGCGTCCCACAGGTAACAGCCCTCGCCGCGCACCAGCACCCGCTTGGGCGCGCCGAAAGTGTTCATCAGCGCGTCCTGGTATCGCGATGCGAGGGCCGCGCCGTTGCCGTCGATGGTCAGCAGGTCGGTCATGACGGCACCACCTGGGTTCCGATCCCTTCGTCGGTGAAGATCTCCAGCAGCAGCGAGTGCGACACCCGGCCGTCGATCACGGTAGCCCGCGACACCCCGGACTTCACCGCGCGCAGGCAGGCCTCCATCTTCGGCACCATCCCCGCCGACAGCGTGGGCAACAGCCCGGACAGCTCGTCGGTGTCGATCTCGGCGATGATCTCGTCGCTGGCCGGCCAGTCCCGGTACAGCCCGGCGACGTCGGTCAACACGACCAGCTTCTCGGCCCGGAGCGCGGTCGCCAGCGCGGCGGCGGCGGTGTCGGCGTTGACGTTGTGAACCTGCCCGTCCTCGTCCGGCGCGACCGTCGACACGACGGGTATCCGGCCGGCGTCGATCAGGTCGTGCACCGTCTCCGGCCGAACCTCGACCACGTCGCCGACCAGCCCGATGTCGACCTGTTCGCCGTCGATCAACGCGGTCCGCCGCTCGGCGGTGAACAGCCCGGCGTCCTCGCCGGACAGCCCGACAGCGTACGGGCCGTGCGCGTTGAGCAGCCCGACCAGCTCCCGGCCGACCTTGCCGGTGAGCACCATCCGGACCACGTCCATCGCCTCCGGCGTGGTCACCCGCAGCCCGCCGCGGAACTCGCTGTCGATCCCGAGCCGGGCCAGCATCTCGCTGATCTGCGGGCCACCGCCGTGCACCACGACCACCTTCACGCCGCAGTGCCGCAGGAACACGATGTCGGACGCGAACGCCTGCTTGAGCTCCTCGTCGACCATCGCGTTCCCGCCGTACTTGACCACGAGCGTCTTACCGTGGAACTGCTTGATCCACGGGAGCGCCTCGGTCAGGACTGCTGCTTTCTCCACCGCATCGGCATATTTCACGAGGAGTACGCCGAGTTCTCTTCGACGTACGCGTGCGACAGATCGGTCGTCAGCACCGTAGCCGTACCGTCGCCCGCGTGCAGATCGATCAGCACCTCGATCTCGGTGCCGGACAGATCAGCCTCGAACCGGTCCACGCCTGCCTCGCCGGCCTTGCAGACGACGGCTCCGTTCAGCGAGATGTCGAGCAGTTGCGGGTCGAACACGGTCGGTGCGTTCCCGATCGCCATCGCGATCCGGCCCCAGTTCGGATCCGAGGCGAAGAACGCGGTCTTGCACAGGTTGTCCTCGGCAACGACCTTGGCGGCGGCCACCGCCTCCGCCTCGCTGGCGGCACCGCGCACGGTGATGCTCACGTGCTTGGTCACGCCCTCGGCGTCGGCCTGCAGCTGCGCCACCAGATCCGCGGCGAGTGTGGTCAGCGCGGCGGCGAACTCGTCGGCCGGCACGCTCACCCCCGACGCGCCGGAGCTGAGCAGCAGCACCGTGTCGTTGGTCGACGTACCACCGTCGACGTCGAGCCGGTTGAAGGTGTCGCCGGCTGCGAGCCGCAGCGCGTGGTCGAGCTGGACCTGATCGAGCACCGCGTCGGTGGTGAGCACCGACAGCATGGTCGCCATGTTCGGCGCGCACATTCCGGCGCCTTTGGCGAAGCCACCGATGGTCCAGCCGTCGTGGTGCCGCAGCGCGGCCTGCTTGGGCACGGTGTCGGTCGTCATCACCGCGGTCGCGGCCGCCAGTCCGGCGGCCGCGTCGTTGCCGAGGGCATCGACGCAGGTCTCGACACCGGGCAGCAACGCGTCCAACGGCAGCCGGTCCCCGATCAGACCGGTCGAGCACACCGCGACCTCGGCCGCACCGATGCCGAGCACCGCGGCCAGCTTCTCCGCCGTTCGGTGCGTGTCGGCGAATCCGTCCGGCCCGGTGCACGCGTTCGCCCCGCCCGAGTTCAGCACGACGGCCCTCACCTTGCCGGCGCTGAGCACCTGCTGGGACCACAGAACCGGTGCCGCCTTCACCTTGTTGGTGGTGAAGACGCCGGCCGCGGCGTCGGACGGGCCGTCGTTGACGACCACGGTCAGGTCGGGTACGCCGCCGGGCTTGATCCCGGCCGCGATCCCGGCCGCCCGGAACCCACCCGGCGCGGTGACGCCGGCGGTGCGATCCGGAACGTTGGCATCGAGGGTCACGGTGCTACTCCTGTGAGCGGAAGGGCGGTGGTCTCGTCGAGACCGAGGGCGAGGTTCATGCACTGCACCGCTCCCCCGGCGGTGCCCTTGGTGAGGTTGTCCATCGCGGCGACGATCACGACCCGGCCGGCACGCTCGTCCCGGGTGGCCTGAAGCTGCACGGTGTTGGCGCCCAGCGTCGCCTGCGTCTGCGGCCACTGTCCCGCCGGCAACAGGTGTACGAAGGGCTCCTCGTCGTATGCCGCTTCGTACACGGCGCGCGGATCGGCTGTTCCGGCGGCCGGAGCCGAGCAGGTAGCGAGGATGCCCCGCGGCATCGGCGCCAGCACGGGCGTGAACGACACGCTGACCTGCTGGTCGGTCACCTGTGCGAGGTTCTGCTCGATCTCCGGGGTGTGCCGGTGCACGCCGCCGACGCCGTACGCGCTGGCCGAACCCATCACCTCGGCGCCGAGGAGATGCGGCTTGGGCGACCGGCCGGCTCCCGATGTACCGCTCACCGCGACGACGACGAGCGCGGACGGGTCGACCAGTCCGGCCTGGACCGCGGGCAGCAGCGCGAGCGTCGATACGGTCGGATAGCACCCGGGCACGGCGATCCGGGTCGCACCCTTGAGCTCGTCACGCCGCCCTGGGATCTCGGGCAACCCGTACGGCCAGGAGCCGGCGTAGCTACCGCCGTAGAACGTCTCCCAGGCGGCTGGATCGGTGAGCCGAAAATCCGCGCCGCAGTCGATGACGACGGTGTCGTCGCCGAGTTGTGCGGCAAGCTCGGCGGACTGACCGTGCGGCAGCGCCAGGAACACCACGTCGTGCCCAGCGAGCACGTCCGTTGTCGTGTCTGCCAGCTCGCGCCTGGCCAGCGGGACCAGGTGAGGGTGGTGCGCGCCGAGTGGCGTACCCGCGTTGCCGCCCGCGGTCAGCGCACCGATCTGTACCTCGGGATGCGTGGACAACAGGCGGAGCAGCTCGCCGCCGGCGTACCCGCTGGCTCCCGCCACCGCCACCCGGATCGTCATGTGGATGAGTATGTCATGAAGTGCATAGTCATCCAAGCCGTATGTTGGTCGAATGACCGACGCCGACGCGCTGGCCGCCGAGTTCGCCGAGCACCGGCCCGCGCTGATCGGAGCGGCGTACCGGATCGTCGGGACCGTCGCCGACGCCGAGGACGTGGTCCAGGAGGCCTGGCTGCGCTGGGCCGAGGTCGAGCGTGCCGAGGTCCGCGACGCGCGGGCGTTCCTGGTCACCGTCACCACCCGGCTCGCGCTCAACCGGCTGCGCCAGCAGCAGAGCCGGCGCGAGTCGTACGTCGGGCCGTGGCTGCCCGAGCCGGTTGCCAGCGAGAGGGGACCGGAGCAGACCGTCGAGATCGCCGACGAGGTGTCGATGGCGATGCTGGTGGTGCTCGAGTCGCTGTCGCCGCTGGAGCGGGCCGCCTTCGTGATGCGCGAGGTGTTCGACCTACCGTTCGGCGAGATCGCGGCAACGCTGGACCGGTCCGAGCCTGCCGTACGGCAACTCGTACACCGGGCGAGGTCGCACGTCCACGCCCGGCAGCCGCGACAGACAGTCGACGACGCTCAGCATGCCGAGATCACCACCCGGTTCCTCCAGGTCGCCGCGGACGGCGACGTCGACGGGCTGATCGCGATGCTGGCGCCGGACGTGGTGCTGATCGCCGACGGCGGCGGCAAGAAGCGCGCCGCGCTCCAGCCGCTGTACGGCCCGGAGAACGTGGCCCGCTGGATGATCGGGGTCATGCAGCGCCCGGACGTCGAGGAGGTCGTGATCCGGCTGATCGAGCTCAACGGCGAGCTCGCGATCGCCGCGTACGACGGGGACCGGCCGGACACGGTCGGATTCGTCGAGGCCTGCGCGGAGGGCATCACCTCCCTGTACCTCGTACGCAACCCGGACAAGCTCGGCGGCGTACCCCTGCTGTCCGAGCTGCCCTGAATCACAAGATGAGGGGCCCGGGTGTGACGGCTGTCGTCCTCGACTACGGGCTCGAGCGCTCAGCGTCCTGCTCCCACACATTGAACAGGCTTTGGCCGCGATGAACACGTTATGCGTTGTTCAACGGTGCAACAGGTTGTTCAACGCCTCGCTCAGCTGATCGCGATCGCGCCGGCGCGGCGTGGGTCGGCTGCGGCGGATAGGCCGGCGGCCGGATCCCAAAGGCACGCGGCCACACCGCCGAAGTACATCGAGTGCGGCGGCATCGCACGCGTCGGCAGGTCGAGGTCGGCCGGCAGTTCCAGGTCCTCTTCGTGGTCGACCGTCACGTCCTGGCGTATGCGGACGTGAGCCCGCGGGTACGCCACCGCGTCGTCGAGCGCCATCCCGCCGTGCGCGAACAGCGCGTACACCTGGGCCAGCGCGGTTGGGATCCGGTCCGAGCCCGGCGAACCGATCGCCAAAACGCCGCCGTCGGTGCTGTGCCGGGCCACCGTCGGCGCCATGTTCGAGGTCAGCCGGGTGCCGGGCGGCAGGCTGTGCACGCCGCCGGCCAGTAGTTCCTGCTCACCGAGCGCATTGTTCATCCAGAAGCCGATGCCTGGGGCAAGGATCCCCGATCCGTACCCGGACGACACCGTCACCGCGCACGCGTCACCCGCGTCGTCGACCACCGACACCGTCGCGGTGCTCGGCGAGCTCAGCGCCCGCAGGTCGCCTCCGGCGGCCAGTTCCAGCAGCCGCTGACCTGCAAGCCGCCGCTCGTCCTCGCGGTCGAGTTCGGCCAGCCGCCGCCCGAGCACGGCGCGCTGTACGTCGACCAGCCGGCGGGCCTCGTCCGGTGTCCACGACCCCTTCGCCGGCACGCCGTCCAGTAGCGCGAGCATCGCAGCGACCGCGACTCCGCCAACGGCCGGCGGCGGGTTGGTCGCCAGCCGCCAGCCGCTCTGGTCGACCACCAGCGGCTCGCGCACGATGGCCTCGTACCCGGCCAGATCCGCCGCGGTGAGGATGCCGCCGTTCGCCTCCATGTCGGCGACGATCAGCGCGGCCAGGTCACCCTTGTACAACGCGTCCGAGCCGGAGTCCGCGATCAGTTGCAGGGCCTCGGCGAGGTGCGGGATCTCGATCGTCGCGCCGGCGGTCAGAACCTCGCCCGCCGGGTCGTGCACGGCCGCGCGGCTCTCGTCCTGCCAGCCGAAGATGATCTCGTGGGTGTAGCGCAGGTAGTAGGCCGATGTCGGCCCGAGCGGGAACCCGCCACGTGCGACGTCCACCGCCGGGCGGACCACCTCGCGCCACAGCGCCCGGCCGTAGCGCTGATGCGCCACGTCGAGGGCCTTCATCGCGCCGGGTGTGGCGACGGAGCCGTGCCCGATGGTCGTGGTGGTGCCGCCGCCGTATTCGGTGGTGATGTCCCACACGCCGCGGCCGAACCGCTCCGGGGGCAGACCGCGGCCGGGCATCTCCACCCAGCCGTCGATCGTCACCGGCGCGGCGCCCGCCGGCTGAACGGTCACGAAACCGCCCGCCGCCGGCGACACCACGCCGATCTCGTTGACCATCATCACTAACGTCGCGGCCAGCGCCGCGTCGACGGCGTTGCCGCCCTCGGCCGCGACCCGGATCCCGGCGTCGGCAGCGACCTGGTTCGGCGCGGCGACAGCGACCCGTGCCATCGCTAGGCCACGCGCTGCACGGCGCCGAACCGGTCCGCGGCGACCTGGACCGCGGCCTGCCGCGCCTCGGCCACCTCGGCCTCGGTCAGCGTCCGGTCGGCCGCGCGGAACCGCAGCGCGAAGGCGAGTGACTTCTTGCCCTCGCCGATCTGCTCCCCGGTGTAGAGGTCGAACAGCCTGATCGACTCCAGCAGGTCCCCCGCGCCCTCGACCAGTGCCGCCTGTACGTCCTCGGCAGCGACCTCGGCGGGCACGATCAGCGCCACGTCCTCCTTGGCCACAGGGTACGAGGAGAACGGCTGCGCCCCGACCATGTCCGGACCGGC
>JBKPSJ010000311.1:0-3840 GCA_046765875.1 Actinomycetota bacterium | reverse complement strand
AGGCAGCACCGGCGCTGTCCGCCCAGCCCGAGTGGACCCCTCGCGTCCGACTTAAGCCCTCGTGCCGAGTGAAGCTTTCGTGCCGAGTGAAGGGCTCTGGTTCTCGGGAAGCGCTCTCATCGACCCGAACCCTTCGCTCGGCGCGAACCCTTCACTCGGTGCGCTCGGCGGAGGCCCGGATCTGCTCCAGAGTGCGGGCGAGCTCGACCGCGTCATCACGGCCGAACCTTGATTCCGTCTCACCGGTGATGATCGCCGACACGGTGTCCATCTCGATCCGGTACACGTCGGCCTCCTCGCCGGTCAGGCCGAAGGTTCCGTCCGGGTGGATCGGGAGCCGCTCGGAGGTGCCGTTCCGGAACAGCTCGACCCGTCCCTCGCGGCAGATCCACGGGTCGCCGACCACGATCTTCCCCTCGGTACCGATCAGCTCCAGCTCGTCGCGCCGGGGCAGGTCGAGGCCGATGTCGAACTGGCCGAGTACGTCACCCGGCAGCCGGAGGGTCGCCGCCATCCGGAGGTCCACACCGTCCGCGTCGGTGTCGATCACCTGCTCGGCGTACACCCGCTCCGGCGTACCGGCGAACAGGTGCATCGTACTGGCGCAGTAGCAGCCGAGATCAAGCAGCGCACCGCCACCGAGGGCACGCGAACGCCGGATGTCACCGGGTCCGACGCTGACGCTCAACGCCGCGCGGACCGTGGACAGCCGGCCGATCGCACCATCCGCGAGCAGCCGCTGGGCCGGCAGGGTCTGCGGATGATGCCGGTACATCAGCCCCTCGATGCACCAGCGGCCCGCGGCGTCGGCCGCATCGAAGCACCTGGCCGTGTCCGCGGAGGTGATGGCGAACTGCTTCTCGCACAGCACATGCTTGCCGGCGGCAAGCGCCTTCATCGTCCACTCGGCGTGCATCGACACCGGCATCGGGATGTAGACGGCATCGACGGCGTCGCTGGCCAGCAACTCCTCGTACGACCCGAAGCTCAGGTCCAGCCCGCACTCGGACGCGAACTGCTTGGCCCTGGCGGCATCGCGGCTGGCGACGGCCACGAACCGCGCACGTTCGAGCGGCCGGGCCGCGTCGACGACCACCCCTCCGATAGCGGCCGTCGACAGCAGGCCCCAGCGCACCGGGGCATACTCCGGTCCCTGTCAGTCGTGAGTCGGGAAGCCGAGGTTGAGCCCGCCGTGCGACGGGTCCAGCCAGCGTGACGTCACCACCTTGCCGCGGGTGAAGAAGTGCACGGCCTCGGTGCCGTGCGCGTGCGTGTCGCCGAACAGCGAGTTCTTCCAGCCGCCGAACGAGTAGTACGCCATCGGCACCGGGATCGGGACATTGATGCCGACCATCCCGACCTCGACCTCGTTCTGGTACCGTCGGGCCGCGCCACCGTCGTTGGTGAAGATCGCCGTGCCGTTGCCGTACGGGTTGGAGTTCACCACGTGGAGCGCCGCGTCGTACGAGGGAACCCGCACGACCGACAGCACCGGTCCGAAGATCTCGTCGGTGTAGATCGACATCTCCGGCGTGACCTTGTCGAACAGCGTCGGGCCGAGCCAGAACCCGTCCTCGCCGCCGTCGAAGGTGTCGTTGCGGCCGTCGACGACCAGTTCCGCGCCCTCGGTCGTTCCGGCCTCGACGTATCCGGTGACCTTGTCGCGGTGCGGACCGGTGACCAGCGGGCCCATGTCGCAGCCGCGGGTGCCGTCGCCGGTCTTGATCCTGGCCATCCGCTCCTTGACCTTGGCAACCAGTTCATCCCCGATCGGGTCGACCGCGACGACCGCCGAGATCGCCATGCAGCGCTCGCCGGCCGAGCCGAAGCCCGCGTTGACCGCGGCGTCCGCGGCCAGGTCGAGGTCGGCGTCCGGGAGCACCACCATGTGGTTCTTGGCGCCGCCGAGTGCCTGCACGCGCTTGCCGTTTCGGGTGCCGTTCTCGTACACGTACCGGGCGATCGGGGTGGAGCCGACGAACGAGATCGACTTGACGTCGGGGTGCTCGAGCAACCGGTCGACGGCCTCCTTGTCACCGTGTACGACGTTGACGACGCCGTCGGGCAGGCCGGCCTCCTTCCACAGTTCGGCCATCGCGTTCGCCGCCGACGGGTCCTTCTCCGACGGCTTGATCACCACACTGTTGCCACAGGCAACGGAGATCGGGACGAACCACATCGGCACCATGGCCGGGAAGTTGAACGGCGAGATCACCGCGGTGACGCCGACCGGCTGGCGGATCGAGTACACATCGACCTTCGTCGACACGCCCTCGCTGAAGCCGCCCTTGAGCAGGTGCGGGATACCGCAGGCGAACTCGATCACCTCCAGACCCCGGGTGACCTCGCCGACCGCGTCGGACAGCACCTTGCCGTGCTCGGCCGTGATGAGCGCCGCGATCCGTTCCTTGTTCTTGTGCACCAGCTCGCGGTAGGCGAACAGCACCTGGGTGCGTTTGGTCAACGAGGCCGCCGCCCAGGCCCGCTGGGCGTCGTTGGCCACCTTCACCGCCTCGTCGACGGTCGCCGCCGAGGCGAAGTCGACCTTGCCGGTGACCTGACCGGTCGCGGGGTTGTAGACATCGCCGGTTCGTTCGGCGACGCCGGTCCAGGCGCCGCCGCCGACCAGGTGGGTGATGCGCTTGACGTCAGTGGTCACAATCATTCAATCCTCTACTGCGATGGGGTGGCGAAGGTGGGCGTCGTCGACCACGCCGACAGGTATTCGGTGATCGTGTCCCGCATGAACAGGCTGGACTCGCGGGCACGTTCCTCCCAGGCGAAGACACAGGTGGTCACCGTGCCGTCGAACCCGGCCGACTCCAGACAGGCGAACAGCTCGCCGAAGTCGACCTCGCCCTGGCCGATGTCGAGGTGCTGGTGCACGCGGACGGTCGACCCGGGCGGGTTGACGATGTAACGCAACCCGGACGACCCGGTGTGGTCGAAGGAGTCCGCCACGTGGATGTTGGTGAGCAGGTCACCGGCGTACGCGATGATCCCGGGAGCGTCGTTGCCCATGTGGAAGGTGTGCGGCGCGCAGTACAGGAAGGTGACCAGCGGGCTGTTGATGCCGCGGATCAGGTCGACCGCCGCCCGGCCGTCCTCCTCGAAGTCGTCCGGGTGCGGCTCGAGCGCGAGCTTGATGCCCTCGGCCTCGAAGACCGGCAGCAGTTCCTCCATCGAGCGCCAGAACTGCGACTCGCTGCGCGCCGCCTGCTCGGGCCGGCCGTTGAACTCGGAGTTCATCGTGTCGACGCCGAGGTCGGCGGTGATCCGGACCGCCCGTTTCCAGTACCGTACGGCGGCCTGCCGGTCGTCCTCGTCCGGCCCGGACCACTTGTACAGCGGCAGCACCGACGAGATGCCGACACCGGCGGCGGACAGCTCCTTGCGGAAGGCGGCCACCGTCGAGTCGTTCACCCGCGCGTGGTTGAAGAAGGGCAGGAAGTCCTCCCGCGGCGACAGCTCGATCCACTGGTAGCCCAGCTCTGCCACCAGGCCGGGCAGCTCGAGCAACGGCGTGCCGCGGAACATGTACGGGTCGAGTGCGAGTTTCATTGCGGCGCTCAGTTCTTGGCGTAGAAGTCGGGTCGTTCGGGCATCGACACCGTTGTCCGCCCACCGGTTCGCAGTGCTTCAACGCACGCGTCGGAGACCACCGACGCGGCGTACCCGTCCCAGGAGCTCGGGCCGGTCGAGGTGCCGGCGGCCACCGCGTCGAGCCACTCCTGCAGTTCGACGTCGTACGCCCGGATGAACCGCTCGCGCCAGTCGGCCGGCACCCGGCCGCGTACCTGAGCGTCGGCCTTGACGAGTGCGCCGGTGGTCTCGGCCAAC
>JBKPSJ010000310.1:0-11318 GCA_046765875.1 Actinomycetota bacterium | reverse complement strand
GTCCATGTGCCTGGTCAGCACCCGGTAGTCGCGGCCGCGGTCGGTCGTGTTGAGGTCGCCGGTGACCACGACCGGATGGTCGTCGTGCTCGGCCCGCGCCGCGATCTGCTCGATCAGCCGGTGGTGGCCGGCAACGGTCGTCTGGAACGACGGACCGCCCGACGTGTACCACGGGCGCGGCGCGTGCGTGGCGATCAGGTCGAAGACTCCCGACGGCGCCTGGACGCGCAGCATGAAGCCGGGCAGGTCCGGTCCGGGCCGTTCGAGAACGGTCATCGGCCACCGGCTGAAGATGCCGATCGCGGGTCCGGACCACTCGGCGACGTGCTCCGGGTACGCCTGGGACAGCCGTGCGGTCAGCGGCTCACCGACCTCGGAGATGACCAGTACGTCGGCGCGCTGCGCGAGCAGGTTGTCGGCACCCTCGAGTTCGCCGGCGCCGATGTTCGCGGCCGCGATCCGTACGGCGCGGGTCCGGTCGACGGTGCCCGCTCCGGTCGGAATCCAGGGCAGCACGGTCGCGACGATCCCCACCACCAGCGTCGACACGGCGAAGACCACGGCCGGCTTGTGCCGCCGCCCGAGTACACCGACCACCAGCGCGGTGATCAGCGCGAGCATCGGCAGCACGATCGCCAGCACATCGGTGACCACGCCGAGCCGGTCGCGCACCAGGAACCATGCCCAGGGCAACAATCCGGCCAGGACGACACCGCCGTAGCGGCGTACCAGTGATGGGCGTGCCCCCACCTCCACGACGGCTCCCTCCACGGAGCAAGGCTAAGTCACACCTGCAACGACTTGGCTCGGACGAGGGGGAGAAAGACGTCGTCGACGATCTCGCGGACGGTCTTGTCCGACACCGGGTGGCGCCTCAGCAGCATCTCGTGACGAACCAGGTCGACCGCGACCGTCGCCACCCGCTCGCTCAGATCCGCCGACGGGATCTCGCCGCGCTCGGCGGCTCGGTCGAGGATCGCGGTCATCACGCCGGCCATCACCTCGAAGGCCCCCGGGTCGACCTCGTACGCCTCGGCCATCAGCCCGTGCGCCACGTCCGGGCCGATCTCGCGCTGGCGCCGGACCATGTGCCGCAGGACGGCGAGGACGTCGCCACGAAGCTCACCGGTGTCGGGGATCCGCTGCACGATCGATCCGGTGTTGTGCCGCATCGCCGCGATCACCAACTCGGGCCGGTTGCGCCAGCGCCGGTACAGCACCTGCTTGCCGGTGTGTGCGCGGGCCGCGACACCCTCCATGGTCAGGCCGGCGTACCCGGTCTCGGCCAACTCCTCCCAGGCGGCCCGCAGCAGTATGTCCTCGAGCTCGGCGCCGCGACGGCGTTGCTGCACGTCGTTCCTCTCCGATGGTTATAAGAGACCTTGCGTCTCTTATAATACAAGTCCTACCTTAGAGACGTGACGTCTCTTAACACCGACACAAGGCTCGATCCGAAACTTCTGCGGCTGGCCGGGATCCTGGTCGTCGGCGCGCTGGCGCCGTTGCTGGACAGCACGATCGTCAACGTCGCCATCCCGACGCTGGCCCACGAGTTGCACGCCGACGTCGCCGCGGTCCAGTGGGTGAGCACGGCGTACCTCCTGGCTCTCGCAATGGCGATCCCCGTGACCGGCTGGGCCGCCGACCGGGTCGGCGCGAAACGGTTGTGGATCGCCGCCCTGACCCTGTTCCTGGCCGGCTCGATGCTCTGCGGCGTCGCGTGGGATCTCGGCTCGCTGGTGCTGTTCCGGGTACTCCAGGGCGTCGGTGCCGGGCTCATGCTGCCGGTGATGCAGACGCTGTTGCTGCGGGCCGCGGGCGGTCGCCAGCTCGGCAGGTTGATGGCCGTCGTCACGCTGCCGGCGTTGATCGGCCCGATCCTCGGACCGGTCGTCGGCGGCCTGATCGTCGGCCATCTGAGCTGGCGGTGGATCTTCTACGTCAACGTTCCGGTGTGCCTGCCGGCGATCGTGCTCGCCTGGCGCGGCATACCGCCCGACAGCATGAGCTCACCACGCCGCCTCGACCTCGCTGGTCTGGTGCTGCTGTCGCCGGCCCTCGCGCTGCTCGTGTACGGGCTCGCGCAGGTCGGCTCGCACGGCGGGCTCGGCCATACCGCCGTCGTCGTACCGCTGGTCGGCGGAGCCCTGCTGCTCATGACGTTCGTGGTGCGCGCCTTGCGGTGCGATGTACCTCTGATCGATCTGCGGCTGTTCGGTACGCGGTCGTTCGCCGCGGCGTCGGCACTGTTGTTCTTGTCCGGCTTGTCGATGTACGGCGCGCTGTTGTTGCTGCCGCTGTACTACCAGCAGGTGCTCGGGTACGGCGCCGTCGCGGCCGGGCTCCTGCTGGCGCCACAAGGGCTGGGCAGCCTGCTCGCCCGGGCGGCGGGGGTGCTCACCGACCGGATCGGATCGCGGCCGGTCGTGCTCGGCGGCGTAGCGCTGACAGTGCTCGGCACGATTCCGTTCGCGCTCGACTGGGGCAGCGGGCCGGCGCTCGCCGCAGCCCTGGTGGTCCGCGGGCTCGGGCTGAGCTCGGTGATGCTGGCCGTGATGGTCGGCGCGTTCCGGGACCTGCGGCCCGAGCAGATCCCGGACGCCAGCAGCACCACCCGGATCACGCAGCAACTGGGTGGCTCCTTCGGCGCGGCCGTGCTCGCCGTGCTCCTGCAGCGTCAGCTCGCCGGGCACCCGGCCGGTACGGCGTACGCGCACACATTCGGCTGGGCGCTGGTGTTCACCGCCGTCGCGATACTGCCGGCCTTGCTGATCCCGCGGGTCGCTCCGGTACGACGTACCGGCTAACGGATGTCGACCCCGCCGACGGAGTCCCGGGTGGGGGAGTCGGTCACGATCACCCGGCAGTTCGTGACCGCGCGGGCCGAGTGCTCGACCTCCGACGGCACCACCGCGGCATCACCCGGCCGTACCGTGCGGGTCTCGTCGCCGATGCTCACCTCGATCTCGCCGTCGAGCACGTGGAAGACCTCCTCCTGCGGATGGTGGTGCCGGTGGACGTCGGCACCCGCCTCGATCTCGTAGTAGGAGAACGTCATCCGCGCGGAGTGGAAGAACCTGCCCTTCCAGCCCGGCTTCGGCTCGCGTACCGGCAACGCCGAGGTGTCGATGTACGTCATCGGTGATCCTTCCCCGGGCCACTCGGTCGGTAGCCGGCCGTGTCCGCTGTGTAATCGCGAGGTCAAGACGGTGTTGTGACAGCGTTCGACGGGTCTCGGACTCGACGGTAATGCCGCTGGCCTGGGAATGTGTGTGCTGTGCCCGACGGCACCGACGGCGCCTGCGCGTACCGTTGCCAAGAATCATTCCCGAGGTCAGGAGACCCGCCCGGTGTTCAACCGCATCGCCATCGTCAACCGGGGAGAGGCCGCGATGCGGCTGATCAACGCGGTCCGCGAGCTCAACGCCGAGACCGGCAGCCGGGTCGAGACGGTCGCGTTGTACACCGACGCCGAGCGGACCACGACGTTCGCCCGCGCGGCCGACCTGGCCTATCCGCTCGGCCCGGCCGCCGACCGGCCGTACCTGGACCACGCCAAGCTGGAGCGCGCGCTGGTCGAGACCGGCGCCGACGCCGCCTGGGTCGGCTGGGGATTCGTCGCCGAGGACCCGGCGTTCGCCGAGCTGTGCGAACGCGTCGGCGTGACCTTCATCGGGCCGGGCCCGGAGGCGATGCGCAGGCTCGGCGACAAGATCGGCTCGAAGCTGATCGCCGAGGAGGTCGGCGTACCGGTGGCGCCGTGGAGCCGCGGCGCGGTCGAAAGCCTGGACGCGGCCCTGGAGGCGGCGCGGACCATCGGCTACCCGCTGATGCTCAAGGCGACCGCGGGTGGTGGCGGCCGCGGCATCCGGGTCATCCGTGACGACGACGAGTTGCGCGAGGCGTACCAGCGGACCAGCGACGAGGCGGCCCGCGCGTTCGGCAGCGGCGTGGTGTTCCTGGAGCGGCTGCTCACCGGCGCCCGGCACGTCGAGGTGCAGGTGATAGCGGACGGACAGGGTACGGCGTGGGCACTGGGCGTGCGGGACTGCTCGGTACAGCGGCGCAACCAGAAGGTGATCGAGGAGTCGGCCTCGCCGGTACTCGCGCCGGAGCAGGCCGCCGAGCTGAAGGCGTCGGCCGAGCGGCTGGCGCTCGCGGTCGGCTACAAGGGCGCCGGCACGGTCGAGTTCCTGTACCACCCGGGGGAGAAGCTGTTCGCCTTCCTCGAGGTGAACACCCGGCTGCAGGTGGAGCACCCGATCACCGAGGTGACCACCGAGTTCGACCTGGTCAAGGCCCAGTTGCACGTCGCCTCCGGCGGCCGGCTCGAGGGCCCGCAGCCGGTCGAGGAGGGCCATGCCATCGAGGCCCGGCTGAACGCCGAGGACCCCGACCGCGACTTCGCCCCGTCACCCGGCACGATCGCCCGGCTGCGGCTGCCGGCAGGTCCCGGCGTCCGGGTCGACACCGGGGTCAGCGAGGGCGACGCCATCCCCGCCGACTTCGACTCGATGATCGCCAAGATCATCGCCTACGGCCGGACCCGCGACGAGGCGCTCGGACGGCTGCGTCGCGCGGTCGCCGACACCACGGTCGTGCTCGAGGGCGGCGTTACCAACAAGAGCTTCCTGCTCGACCTGCTCGACCAGCCAGAGGTGATCGACGGCAGTGCCGACACCGGTTGGATCGACCGGGTCCGCGGCGAGGGCCGCCTGGTGTCGCACCAGCACTCCGGGGTCGCGCTGGTGGCGGCCGCGATCGAGGGGTACCAGGATGCGGAGCAGGTCGAGCGGCAGCGGCTGCTGGAGACCGCGCGTGGCGGCCGGCCGCAGGTCCAGCACGAGGTGGGCCGGGCGATCGCGTTGAAGCTGCGCGGGGCGGCGTACAAGGTCCGCGTCGCGCGGATCGGGCCGCATCGGTATCGCGTCGGTGTGGGCGCCGGCGACGAGTTGCAGTACGTCGACGCAGACCTCGACCGGCTGGACGCCTACGACGCCCGGCTGGAGGTGGCCGGCCGCAGGTTCCGGCTGATCACCGCCACGCACGGCCCGGTGCACCTGGTCGAGGTGGACGGGGTGACGCACCGGGTCAGCCGCGACGAGGGCGGCGTGCTACGGGCGCCGGCACCGGCACTGGTAGTCGCGACACCGGTCGCGGTCGGCACCGAGGTCGACGCGGGCGCGCCGGTGCTGGTGCTGGAGAGCATGAAGATGGAGACAGTGCTGTACGCGCCGTTCAAGGCGACCGTGCGCGAGTTGCCGGTGTCGACCGGCAGCCAGGTCGAGACGGGCGCGCCGCTGATCCGGCTGGAGCCCGTCGGCGATGCCGCCGAAGGCCCGGCCGGAACGGGTAACGGCGTCGACCTGGATCTGCCGGTGCCGGCCGTGCCGCCGACCGCGGCGGAGCGGGCGGCACGCGGATTGGACGACCTGAGCAGCATGCTGCTCGGGTTCGACATCGACCCCCGCGACGAGGGCCGGACGCTGACCGGGTACCTGACCGCGCGGGCCGAGCTGGCCGAGCCGCCGGTCGCCGAGGAGATCAGGCTGCTGCGGCTGTTCGCCGACTTCGCCGAACTGAGCCGCAACCGGCCCGCCGGCGAGGAGTTGAACACAGAGCTTCGGGTGCACAGCCCCAAGGAGCACTTCCACACATACCTGCAGACGCTGGACATCGAGCGGGCCGGGTTGCCGGCCGAGTTCTGCGACCGGCTGGCGCGGGTGCTCGAGCACTACGGCGTCACCGACCTGGACCGCAGCGAGCAGCTCACCGACGCGGTGTTCCGGATCTTCCTCGCCCAACAGCGCATCTCGCCGGACGTTCTGCTGGTGACCTCGCTGCTGCAGCGCTGGCTGGCCGAGCCGATGCCGCGGCCGCCGCTGGACTCCGAGGCATACGCCGTACTGGACCACCTGGTGCTGGCCACCCAGCTGCGTTTCCCGGTGATCGGCGACCTGGCCCGCAGCGTGCGGTTCCGCTGGTTCGACCAGCCGCTGGTCGACGAGGCGCGCGCCGAGGTGCTGGCCGGCGTCGGCGACGAACTGGCCGCGCTGGCACTCGACCCGGAGGCGCCCGAGTACGCCCAGCGGGTCGAGGCGCTGGCCACGATCCCCGAGCAGATCGTCCGGTTCCTGGCCGACCGGCTGGAGCAGGCGGTCAACGGCACCGAGCCGATGCTGGAGGTGCTGGTCCGCCGGCACTACCTCGAGTTCGAGTTGCATGACCTGCGCAACGCCACCGTGGGCGGCCGGGCGTTCACGACTGCCGACTACACGCTCGACGCCCGCCCGACGCATCTGGTCAGCACGATCGGCACCGTTACCGAACTGGCCGATCTCGGCAGCGGCCTGGTACGCGACCTGGCCGCGCAGATCGACGACCGACCGGCCGGGCACGAGGCGGTGGCCGACCTCTACCTGTCCTGGCCGGACACGCCGGAGTCCGAGCAGGATGCGTCGGACCGGTTGCGCGACATCGTTGCCGCGCTCCCGTTCGTCGACCGCGTACGCCGTGTCGCCATCGCCGTCGCACCGGGCGGTGGCCGCGAGGTGTGGTACTTCACGTACCGTCCGTCGGCCGGGGGCGTGGTCGAGGACGAGAACGTTCGCGGCGTACACCCGATGGTCGGGCGGCGGCTCAACCTGTGGCGGCTGCGCGACTTCAAGATCACCAGGCTGGACGCGCCCGAGGACGTGCTGCTCTACCACTGTGTTGCCCGTGACAACGAAGCCGACGAGCGGCTGGTGGCGCTGGCGCAGGTCCGGCAATTCGCGGTGATCCGCGACGAGGACGGCAAGATCACCTCGCTTCCGCACGTCGAACGCGCTATCGCGAACTGCCTGGAGGGCATCCGCCGGGCCCGGACCGCGCGCGGCGCCGCCGGTGCCCGGATGGAGATGAACCACGTCTGGGTGACGATCTGGCCGGTCGTCGACGCGCAGGTCGCCGAACTGACCGCGCTGCAGCGCAACATCGCACCGCTGACCGCTGGCGCCGGGATCGAGGAGGTCGTCGTCTCCGGCCGGGTGATCGGCTCGAACGGCAAGCCGTTCCCGGTGGTCGGCAGGTTCTTCTACCAGCCCGGTTCGGGTGTCGTGACCGCGGTCGAGCGGCCGCCGACAGAGCGGCTCAAGCCGCTGGACGACTACGCGCAGAAGGTGCTGCGGGCCCGGCGGCGCAACACGGTCTACCCGTACGAGGTGGCCGGGATGGTCGCGGGTCCCGGTGGCTCGTACGTCGAGCACGACCTCGACGACGCCGGCGCGCTGGTGCCGGTGGAGCGGCCGCGCGGGCTCAACAAAGCCGGCCTGATCGCCGGTGTGATCAGCACTCCGACCCGGCGGCACCCCGAGGGCGTGACCCGGGTGGTGCTCAGCGGCGACCCGACCAAGGCGCTCGGCGCGGTCGCAGAGGCCGAGTGCGCACGGATCATCGCCGCGCTCGATCTGGCCGAGCGGATCAAGGTCCCGGTCGAGTGGTTCGCGGTCTCGGCCGGTGCCCGGATCTCGATGGACTCCGGTACCGAGAACATGGACTGGGTCGCCCGCGCGCTCAAGCGGATCGTCGAGTTCACCCAGGCCGGCGGCGAGATCAACGTCGTCGTCGCGGGCATCAACGTCGGCGCCCAGCCGTACTGGAACGCCGAGGCCACGATGCTGATGCACACCAAGGGCATCCTGGTGATGACGCCGGACTCGGCGATGGTGCTGACCGGCAAGCAGTCGCTGGACTTCTCCGGCGGTGTCTCGGCCGAGGACAACTACGGGATCGGCGGGTACGACCGGGTGATGGGCCCGAACGGGCAGGCGCAGTACTGGGCGCCCGACCTGGCCGGCGCCCGCGACATCCTGATGGCGCATTACGACCACACGTACGTCGTACCGGGCGAGTCCGGTCCGCGCCGGGCCAAGACCACCGACCCGCACGACCGGGACGTGACGACGTCCCCGCACGAGCCGGCCGACGGCGGGTTCACCTCGGTCGGGGAGATCTTCTCGGCGCGGACCAACCCGGACCGCAAGAAGGCCTTCGACATCCGCTCGCTGATGCGCGCGGTGGCCGACCAGGACCACCCGATGCTCGAACGCTGGGCCGGAATGGCCGACGCCGAGACCTCGGTGGTCGCCGACGCCCGGCTGGGCGGGATCTCGGTGTGCCTGCTCGGCATCGAGTCCAAGCCGGTGCCGCGCCGCGGGTTCCCGCCGACCGACGGCCCGGACACCTACACCGCCGGCACGCTGTTCCCGCGCTCGTCGAAGAAGACGGCCCGCGCGATCAACGCCGCCAGCGGCAACCGTCCGCTGGTGGTGCTGGCCAACCTGTCCGGGTTCGACGGCTCGCCGGACTCGATGCGCAACCTGCAACTCGAGTACGGCGCGGAGATCGGCCGGGCGATCGTCAACTTCGACGGCCCGATCGTGTTCTGCGTGGTGTCGCGCTACCACGGCGGCGCGTTCGTGGTGTTCTCCAAGGCACTCAACGAGCGCATGACGGTGCTCGCGGTCGAGGGTTCGTTCGCATCGGTGATCGGCGGCGCGCCGGCCGCGGCGGTGGTGTTCGCCGGTGAGGTGAACAACCGGACCTCGGCCGACCCGCGGGTCACGGCGGTGTCCGAGCGACTTGCCGCGGCCGACGGCGCCGAGCGTGCCGCACTGGCGACCGAACTGGCCGAGGTACGCATTGCGGTGCGGGCCGAGAAGCTCGGCGAGGTCGCGGCGGAGTTCGACCGGGTGCACAGCATCCAGCGCGCGGTCGAGGTCGGCTCGGTGGACGCGGTCATCCGTCCCGAGCAGCTACGCCCGCGGATCATCGCCGCCCTGGAGGCCCGTCTCGGGAGCTGAGCCGTCACAGTCCGCTTCGCAGGCGGTCGGTGATCGCCGCCTCGAGCGGGCCGACCGGCGTACCGGTTGCCACCGGCAACAGATCGGCGGTGGCACGAGCCCGGTCGTCGGGGGAGAGCAGCAACAGGTCGAGTAGCGGCACCGGGTCCCAGGACTCGTGCACCAGACATTGGAAACGGGCGCCGTGCCGGGTCCGCCGCTGTGAGATCCCGACCATCTTGCGGCCGGCGACGGTCACCTCGCCCGGCCCGATCGCGCCGAAGCAGACCAGCCGGCCCCAGGCCGTCTGTTCCAGCCGGCCGTGGTGCACCGCCGCATCGACGCCAAGGCCCGCGAGCGCGTCCGCCCAGACGTCGCCGAGCCAGTACGCCGACCGGCCGACGTCATCGGTCCAGCGCTGGTCGTGCTTCGGGAGCAAGACGTCCAGCCAGATGCACCGGCCCGGCGCCAGCAGGACGGCACCGCCGCCACTGTTGCGGCGTACCACCTCGACTCCGCCGGCTTTGGCCGCCGCGTGATCGGCGACCTCGCCGCGCTGGGCACTGCCGAGGACGAGCGCGGGTCGTTCGAGCGAGAGCAGCCAGGCCTCGGCCCGCTCCAGCGGCGCGATCGGGCGCGCGTGAAACTCGCTCGCCGAGCCGTGCCAGCGGTGGACGATCACCCTGACGACACTAGAGGGCATGACCTCGTACACGCCGGATCTCGAACGGCTCGCGCTGTTCTTCGCCGCCGAGGTCCCGGGGTACGACGGGGGACCACTCGCCGCCGACCTCGTCGAGGGCGGCCGGTCGAACCTGACGTACCGGATCAGCGACGGCACTTCCGTCTGGGTGCTGCGCCGCCCGCCGCTCGGCAATCTCACCCCGACCGCGCACGACATGCGGCGCGAGTACCGGATGATCGCCGGCCTGTACGGCGCGGGGATGCCGGTCGCCGAGCCGGTCGCGTACTGCCCAGACCCGTCGGTCATCGGCGCCGACTTCTCGGTCGTTGGGTACGTCGACGGCCGGGTGGTACGTACCGACGCCGCCGCGGCCGCGCTGACCGCGGACGAGGCGAGCGCGGCGACGACCGGTCTGGTACGGACGCTGGTCGCGTTGCACGAGGTCGACCACACGGTCGAGCCGTTAGCCTCGATCGGCCGCCCGGACGGGTACGTCGCCCGCCAGGTACGCCGGTGGCGCGACCAGTGGGAGCGGGTCCGGACGCGGGACTCGACAGATGCCGACCGGCTGAACGACCGACTGGCTGATGCCGTACCGGAGGACTCGGCGAGCGGCGTCGTACACGGCGACTACCGGCTCGACAACACGATCCTGTCCCACGTCGACCCCGGCACGGTGCTCGCGGTCGTCGACTGGGAGATGGCGACGCTCGGCGATTCGCTGGCCGACCTCGGGCTGATGTGCGTGTACTGGGATCCGGTGAGCCGGCCGGTGCTCGGCGACCAGCATCCGCCGTCGGTGAACCCGGCCTTCGGTACGCCGGACGACCTCGCGGACCTGTATTCGGAGCTGAGCGGGCGGGACGTGAGCCGGCTGGCGTTCTACCGGGCGCTCGCGTACTACAAGCTCGCGGTCATCGCCGAGGGCATCCACGTCCGCTATCTCGCGGGCAACACCGTAGGTCCGGGCTTCGCCGGCATCGGAAGCGCGGTCCCCGACCTTCTCGCCGCCGGTCTGGAGGCCTTCTAGCCGAAGCTGCCGTGGCGGCCGGCGCCGGCGGTGAAGCGGGCGACGCCCCCGGAGGCTTCGAGCAGCGATGCCCTGCCGAGGGCGAGCTCGTTGCCGAGGGCATCGGGCTCGGCGAGCGCCTCCTGGTCGAGTACGGATCGGCGGTCGTTGCGCAGGCACGCCTGCGGGAACGCCGCGATCTCGGCCGCGAGTTGCTCGGCCGCCTCGCGCGACCGCCCGACCGGGACGACCCGGTTGACCAGCCCCATCACCCGCGCCTCCGAGGCCTGCACCGCCCGGCCGGTGAGGATCAGGTCCATGGCCTGACTGGTCCCGATCAGCCGCGGCAGCCGGACCGTACCGCCGTCGATCAACGGCACTCCCCAGCGCCGGCAGAACACGCCGAGCACGGCGTCCTCCTCGGCGAGGCGCAGGTCGCACCACAGGGCGAGTTCGAGTCCGCCGGCCACGGCGTACCCGCTGATCGCGGCGATCACCGGCTTGGTCAGCCGCAGCCGGGTCGGCCCCATCGGCCCGTCGCCGTCGTCGGCGACCCGGTTGCCGCCGCCGGAGCTGATCGCCTTGTGGTCGGCGCCCGCGCAGAACGTGCCGTGATCGCCGGCGAGCACGGCGACCCGCGCGGCCGGGTCGGCGTCGAAGGCGCGGAACGCGTCGGCCAGGGCAAGGGCGGTCGCGCGATCGACCGCGTTGCGGCGCTCGCGCCGGTCCAGGGTCACGATGGTGACCGCCTCGTCGTGCTCGACGCGGACAGGCCCGCTGGGCGACTCGCTCATCTCCCCAC
>JBKPSJ010000309.1:0-7801 GCA_046765875.1 Actinomycetota bacterium | reverse complement strand
TGCTGAATCAGGTGGCCGACGGCGTCTGGGTCCGGCAGAGCGAGTGGGTCTGGAGCAATGCCATCGTGGTGCGCGGGGAGGGTGGGTTGATCCTGGTCGATCCCGGCATCGACGGTTCCGATCTGAGCCAGCTCGCCGATGACGTGGACCGGCTCGGCATTCCGGTGGTTGCCGGGTTCTCCACCCATCCCCACTGGGACCACCTGCTCTGGCATTCCCGGTTCGGCGACGTGCCGCGCTACGCCACCCCTGCCGGCGCCCAGGCTGCCCGTGAAGCCCGAGAGCGGGCGCAGAAAATGGCGGCCGAGAGCGCGTCGGGGATCCCTCTCGAGCTGATCGGGCTGCTCACCCCGCTGCCCGCGGCCGGCGGACCTGTGCCGGGCGAGATCGTCGAGCACCAGGCGCACGCGGTCGGCCACGCTGCGGTCCTGCTCGCAGACCGTGGCGTCCTGCTCGCCGGCGACATGCTCTCCGACGTCTTGATCCCGCTCCTTGACTCTCGCCGCCCCGATCAGGTGGGCGCCTACGAGACCGCACTCGGGCGGCTGGGTGAGGCCGCCAGGCACGTCGATGTCATGGTCCCCGGCCACGGCGCCGTTGCCGAGGGCGCCGAGGTGGCGGCCCGCCTGGCCGCCGATCACGCCTACATCGACGCGCTGCGACGAGGAGACGAACCGGTTGACGGGCGTCTGGGTCAAGACTGGCTCTCCGGCATCCACCAGTCGAACCTGGAGCAGGCCCGACACTCATCCGGATGAACTTCGGCGTCATCGCTCTCATGATCGCCACCCCGTGAGCCTCCGATCGGCGGGCCACGCGACGTCTGCCGAAGCAACCAAACAAACGGAGCGCGAGGCGCGCGCGAGCCGCCGTCCAAGCTCGGCGATCCACGCGGGCGGAGCCGCACTGGACTCTCACCTGTTGGGCGTTCGCCGGGTCAGGCATCGAAGGATCCTCGCGGTAGCTGTCCGGGACTTGTGGCCCCTCGCGGCGGCCACCGAGCCGGTGCATTCTGGAGTCGGACGGTAGCCAGGTCGGCCGCCCCTCGGGCAGACGGAGAACACCATGAAGGCACACCATGTGGCGCCAACCACGCACACCGTCGAGCTGGACCAGATCCATGAGATCAACGCCGCCCTCGCGTCCGGGCGCCGCGTCACCGCAGGCACCCTAGGCGTCCCCACGACGGTGCCTGCGGACGCCGTCCTGCGGTCTCTCGAGCCGGACGGCCCGCCGTCCTACCCGTACCTCTATGGCCACTTCAGTCGTCGGGCCACCGACGACACGGTGCGGGTCGAGCTGCACACGGCGCAGCTGCGCGCCATCAGCGACCAGCTGTCACTTCGCTCGCACATCTGGGGCGTCGGATCCCGAGGCACTCAGCCCAGCCATGGGGACGAAAGGTTCAGCTGACCAGCGGCGTCGGAACGCACGAGGAAGGACCCCTGTGCGTTCGCCGGAGGCCTTGGCCGCGCCATACGGCAATCGGCCATTTGTCTTGCGTCAAACTTTTGGCAGGACCTGATCTTCGTCGCGGGGATGGTTTCGTACCCCAACAACGCGTCTAGATCGGAGCTTGACACCATCCCTGCGCGGAGACGAGGAACATCGGCACTGCGACGAAGATCCGGTTCGTGTCGCGCGCGCTCGGCCTGGTCGGCGAGCCAGCTCTCCTCGCCGGCGATCCGGGCCGATCGTCATCGGCCTTGACTTCATGTTGTGGGCCGGTGGCGAGCCACTGTCCGCCGTGCATCACCTTCGACGTCGACCGCCGATCGCCGCCTGCCGTCCGCGAGGGTGTCATCCAGGTCGGTAGCGGCATGATGCGTAGCATGCGAGGTCCCTCGGCGCTCAGGTATGTGTTGTTCGGGCGTGCGGTGACGGAGACATACCGCCGTGTCTTCCGGCCGCCGTGGGAGGTGCCGGCCGCGCTGATCGGCAACGCGCTGCTGATGACGGCGGCCTGGTTCCTGCTGCCACCTCGCATTCACGACTGGCTGTTCGCCTTGCACGGGCCGCTGGCCTTTCCTGTCCTCCTGGCTACCTGGATGCTCGCGGATACGCCGTCCACCAACGTTGTGGGCCACGATCGCAGCAAGGCGTTGTCAGTCCTGAACGATGGCGCGGCGTTCCGGACGTGGCTCACCGCCCGCTGCCTCGTGCTCGCATCGCTGGTCGGGCCACCGTGCGCAGTGGTCGCTCTCGTCATGGGCGTCCAGGGCCAGCACCCGGTCAAGGTCGTCGCCGCCTGCGTTGTTCTGGTGATCCTGCCGCTCGGGATCCTGCCCGTGGCAGCCTGGCTCGGCCTTGTGTTCCCGTACAACCTGCGACCGCTGCGATGGCGCTGGCAGCAGCGAAGCGATCGGCGGACGACGGTACGCTGGGGGGTCTTGTTGGTCGCTCCGTACCTGGTCGTGCCGGCGATCGCAGCGACGGTCATACTCCCGTCGATTGTCGTCGCACAGTGGCTGGTCGACGCCCCCGAGCGTCAACTGACGCAGCCGCAGTTCGTCGTAGACGCCCTGATGATCTGCGCGACGGCGCTCGTCGTCGGATGGCTCGGACTGTGGGTTGCCGGCCGACTGCGACAGCGGCGCCAAGACCGGTTGACGACATACCTACTCGACTCCAACGCGGGCTGATCGATTCCCAGCCAGGCGTGGGAGTCTCCACGGTTCCAGACGATCAGAGCTGAGAGCAACCTGGTCGACTGGCCAGTCGCTCGCGCCCGGGGCGTGGATCGCTAGCCGGTCCAGGACCTTAATTTCTCTGGATTCCGGACCGACCAGATGCGCCGGATCCGGCCGTCGGCGACATCGAGGGCCAGTACGGCGAGGGTGACATCGGCGTGCTCGACCACCAGACCGGGCCGTCCGTTGACGGTCTGTTCGAGGATGCGGAGGCCCGTGGCCCGCCGGGCGATTGCGATGTAGAAGCGCGCGATCCGGTCCGCGCCCTCGATCGGGTGCAGCCGGGCCATGACATGACCGCCGCCGTCGGCGACGGCCGTGGCGTCGGGGTCGAGCAGGCCGAGCAGCGCCTTGATGTCCTTGGTCTCCCAAGCTTGCTTGAACTGCTTCACGACTCGGGCGTGTTCGGCCGTCGACGCCGGGACCGGGTGGGAGGTCTCGATCCGCCGCCGGCCCAGCGAGGCCAGCTTGCGACAGGCGGCCGGCGTACGGCCGACGATCTGCGCGATCTCGGCGTACGAGTAGCGGAACACGTCGTGCAGAACGAACGTGACTCGCTCGGCCGGGGTCATCGACTCCAGCACCACCAGGAAGGCCATGCTGATTGATTCGTCGAGGGTGATCCGGTCCGCGGGGTCGCCGTCAGTACGATCCGGCACAGGCTCGGGGATCCACTCGCCGACGTAGGTCTCCCGCCGTACCCGGGCCGAGCCCAGCACGTCGAGGCAGATCCGGCTGGCGACCCTGGTCAGCCAGGCGGCGGGGATCTCGATGGCGTCCTGCTCGGCCGGGTCATCGCATACCAGCGAGCGTAGGTCTCCTGGACCACGTCCTCGGCATCCGACAACGAGCCGAGCATGCGGTAGGCGAGGTTGAGCAGCAGCCCCCGGTCACCTGCGATCGTGCTCAGGCCCGGATCGGCACTCATCACCCAACTCCATCGGTCGCGTCCGCTCTCACCGGTCTGACGAGACAGCACACCGGAATGTGTCACGGTCACATTCCGGGCGGCTGCGTCGTCAGAGTCCCGGTAGTCCCGACATGGTTTGCGATACAGGGAGACGATGATGGCGGCAACGAGGCGACACTGGCTGATTCTGGCCGTGATCTGTATCGCGTATCTGATGATCACGCTCGATGCTTCGGTGATGAACCTCGCGCTGCCGTCGGCGCAGCACGACCTCGGGTTCACCAACGCCGACCGGCAATGGATCGTGACCGCGTACCTGCTGTCGTTCGGGAGCCTGCTGCTGTTCGGCGGGCGACTGGCCGACCTCATCGGCCGGAAGGTCATCTTCCTCACGGGGCTGGTGGGTTTCGCGGCCGCGTCCGCCGTCGGCGGTGCCGCGACAGGGTTCGGCATGCTCGTCTCGGCGCGCGCCTGCCAGGGAGCCTTCGCCGCGCTGCTGGCTCCGGCTGCGCTGTCCCTGCTGGCCACGACGTTCAGCGACCCGAAGGACCGGGGCAAGGCCTTCGGGGCGTTCGGCGCGGTCGCAGCCAGCGGCGCCGGGCTGGGCCTGATCGTCGGTGGTGCGCTGACCTCGGCGCTGTCCTGGCGGTGGTGCATGTACGTCAACCTGGTGTTCGCCGGTATCGCGGTTTCCGGCGGCGTCGCACTGCTGGGCAGGCAGGCCAGGACACCGGGAGCACGGCTGGACGTGCCGGGCGTGCTGACGGCGGCGGGTGGGATGTTCTGCCTGGTGTACGGCTTGTCCAACGCGGCGACGCACAGCTGGGCTACGCCGTCGACGCGGGTGTTCCTCGCCGCCGGCGGCGTCCTGCTGGTCGTTTTCGCGTTCTGGCAGACCCGCGCCGCGCAGCCACTGTTGCCGCCCCGGGTCGTCCTCGACCGCAACCGCGGCGGCGCCTACCTGACCATGCTGGTCCTGGGCGCGGGCATATTCGGCATCTTCCTGTTCCTCATCTACTTCATGCAGACCACGCTGGGGTACTCGGCGATCGTCTCCGGTGTCGCCCTGCTGCCGATGGTGGCGGCCATCGCCGTCGGGGCGAACGTCGGCAACGTCGCGCTGATGCCGCGGTTCGGACCGAAGCCGCTGATCGCAGCCGGCCTGCTGCTCGCCGCGGTCAGCATGGCCTGGCTGACCAGGATCGGCCTGGATTCCAGCTACGCCGCGGCGCTGCTCGGGCCGACCATCGTGGCAGGTGTCGGCATGGGCCTGATCTACGGCGGCGCGGCCGACACCGGGACCTCGGGTGTGGCGCCCCAGGACGCCGGGGTGGCCTCCGCGTGCCTCAACGTCGGGCAGCAGCTCGGCGGTGCGATCGGGACCGCGCTGCTCAACACCATCGCGGCCAGCGCGGCCACCAGCTACCTGTCCCGCCACACGCCGGGACCCCGGACGATGCAGCTCGCCACGATCCACAGCTACACAACGGTGTTCTGGTGGTCTGCCGGCATCTTCGCCGCCGGTGCCGTCGTGTGCGGCGCGCTGCTACGGCCCGGCCCGCTGACCCGGCCGGAAGCCTCTGCCGAGGAGCAGGTCGCGGCCATCGAAAGTGCCTAGAACCTGTTACGCAAGTCGTCGGAGCCACCAGTAGAAATTGGCGATGCCGATCACGGCGGCCGCGCACGTCGCCATCACACGATGAGTTGCGTCGCGGTCGACCCACCGCAGTTCGGGACCTACGTCAGCCAGGCGGCCTTCTCGGACCCCGACGGCAACCGCTGGGTCCTTCAGGAGGTCACCAAACGCACTCCCGGGAGGGTCTAGCCATGGACGTCAGGGCCCTCACGGAGCTCCTTCAGGAGACCGCTCTGCGTCACGGTGCCTTCGAGGCGATCGCTCCGCCCCACGGATGGTGGGACTGGTACGCGGCGTACCTGGCAGCGCGCCAGAGCGGCAGTGAACCGGACGAGGCTTCCGACGCTGCGGATCGCTACATGGCTGAGGTGAAGCACGTGTTCGTCCGACGCCCTGCCGCGTCAGGAACCTGAGCCATCGGCCCTGGGCGCGAGCCACCTGGCATCGAGGAGCAATGACCGGGGCTGGCGGCAGCCAGCCCCGGTCATTGCTCAGTGGTTACCCACGGGTTGGAAGTAGTGCGCCGCCATGTAGTTGGCGATGTTCCGGCCTAATATCTGGCCTTGCACGTCGGCCGTACGGAAGTGAAGGCCGGCCCAGATCCGGGCCTCGGTGAGCTCCGCGATGGCCTGCGAGAAGCTGTCAAAGTTCCGCGTCTTGGGATCGGTCGCCTGGATGAACGTTGACCTGGTCGTAATCGAGAACCCATCCGCCGGCGCGTCGGGGAAGAACATCCGCAGAACGCGGACGTGCGCGCCGTCGTTGGTGAGATGCCCGGACGGATACTCCGGATAGGGCGCCGAGATGAGCGGTGACCAGGTGGGGTCGGCGTCGGTGGCCGGGTTGTTGTCCTCTGCGGCGCGATGGATCGCGTTCCACGGCCGCCAGTAGTCGAAGTGGTACTTGTCGTTCCAGGCGCTGATGGCCGCGTCGGCTCCGCTGAGGTTCTGCATCGCGAACAGGCGCGCCGCGTCGAGAGCATCGAAGTCGTCGCCCTTGGCGAGTTGTGTCCCGACGTCGTTCCAGCTGATCATCGGGTTGCTCTGCCACCAGCGGGCGATATAGGTCTGGGTGGGCGTTCGGACGTCGGGAGGAGCCGTCGCGGAGCCCTTCGCCTTCACCTCGATGAAATCGGCGGCATAGGCCGGACTGTCGATGGGCAGGGGGTCGATGCTGCGGAACTGCGAGCCACTCTGGAGGAGGAATGGCTTGACGCCCCCGACCCAGGGCGTTGGGTCGAGGATCGGGTTGTTGTTGGCGTCGAGCAATGGGGACCAGTGCCCCGCGTTCGGGTTCGGGTTCCATTGCGACGGCCCGAATCGCCCGTCGTTCTGACGCGCCGCGATCATTGCTTCCGCGGCGGCATGTCCGGCATCGATGCCTTGCCTCTTGAACGAATTGCCTTCGACGGCGGCGAGCGAACTCGCGTACGAGCTGGCCAGTGACTGCAGCGCCGCCTGTCTGGCCGTGTCGGAGATCGACGGAACCGTGGAGACGATGTTCCTGAGGACCTCGTATGCGGCCGTGGCAACCGCGGCATTGGTCGATGCGGTGGACGAGAAGCGCCGGGTCAGTAGGTACGGCCGATAGTGCTTCGGCGTGATCGCGTTGACGGCGTCGTAGACCGCGCCCTCGACGATCCCCATCTGCACCTGCGCAGCGGGCGGGGCGCCGCCTGCCGCCGGCGGGAGCGCGGCCAGCGTGTTGACCGCAGTGAGGTTCCACGCGTAGACCGAATCGGCGCTAGCAGACGGTTGGGCCGCACTCGACTCTGCCGCGCCGGCGACTGCGACAAGGCTCACTACTGCCGCAAGACCAACAAAATACTTCACGACCGTTCCCCCATTTCGTAGGATTCCCCCGCTTCGCAAGATTGAGCCTTCAATGGCCCTGTCCTGCTGTGCTCCGCGTCTTTTGAACAACAAAGCTCCCGCCGCGGTTGGCGGCGTCCGCCGTCACCCCGAGATAAGAGGTGGGCACCTGGACGCGGTCCTCCAGGCGTCTCGGATTCCCCTCACCACCACAACACCCCCTGAAACAAACCTGGCGCGCAAACTGTTGCAATGTACGTTTGACATACCCCAGGCACATTCTGCGTACCACAGGAGGGGTCGCCGCACAAGCCGGACAGGGGAACGAAATCGCCACCACCCCACGCATCGGAAAGGCCGACCAGCGAGTTCGTTTTTCGTCACTGTCGGGTTCCGCAATGACGGGGGCGATTCCGGTATGGGCCGGCGCCGGCGGACGCCTCCGCAGCAGCGGACCGCCCCGGTACATGGTTGCCATCGGGCGATCCTGAGCCGCGGTCCTGGATCATCCGACACACGACCTGTGCCATCGAGTCCGGGTGCCCGTCCAGATGCGCTCGGTGGATGTCGTCGTCTCACGGCTCCAGCTGGCCGACTGATTGGTGCAAAATTATTGTCGCTGGCAAGTGCACCGAAATTCGTTCACACTGTGGCGGGGTCTGCGCCAGGTTGACGCTGGTGAAGCTCCTCTTAGCGGAGGATTCGGGTTGCGGCATCAGGCCCAACTGCGTCAGCAACGAGGCCTGGTCGTAAT
>JBKPSJ010000308.1:0-43418 GCA_046765875.1 Actinomycetota bacterium | reverse complement strand
GTCGACGGGCAATGCTGCAGGGTGAGTCGCCAGGTCAGCGCGGACACGGGCAGTGTGCCGTCCTGCAGGTCGGTGGCGTGGCCGCTGAAGGCGATCGTCTGGCCGACCACCCAGCGCAGCGACGCGGCCGGGGTGTCGATCACGGGCACCGGGTCGTCAGACGGCGGTTGGCCGACCGTGACGGTGACCGTGGTCGTGCCTGCCGCGCCGGAAGGGTCGGTGACGCGCAACCCGACGGCCACTCTCGCCGGCGTCGGGTACGTGAACGTCGGCCGGGGCGCGGTGGAGTCGTCGTAGGCGCCGTCGCCGTCGAGGTCCCAGGCGTAGCTGATCGGGTCGCCGTCCGGGTCGGACGAGCCGGTGCCGTCGAACTGCACGGTCAGCGGCGCGGGACCGGAGGACGGGTCGGCGATGGCGACCGCGGTCGGTGCGCGGTTGCCGACCGGGTAGCTGATCCGCCGTAGCTGGCCCGCGTCCATGGCCACGTAGAACAGGTCTCCGCCGGGACCGGTCAGCAGTTGCACTGCTCCTTCGCTGGACGTGCCGGTGACGAACGGCACGATCTTCGCCGGGTCGGGGAGCCCGTTGGTGCCCGCCTGCATCGCCCAGATGCACTTTCGTGTGTAATCGGCGAAGAACAGCGCGTTGTGGTACGCGCCGGGGTAGTTGCTGTTGTTCTCGAATGCCAGGCCGGTGATCGACGAGCCGCCGGTCGGGCATGCGTCGGTCGGCACGACCTTGGCCGAATGGTTGTACGCGTAGTACGGCGTGTTGACGTTGGGATCGCCGGGTGCGTAGAGCGTCTCGCAGAGGTCGAGGTTGGCGCTGTCATAGCCGCTCTGCCGGGCCGCGCCCTCGTAACACGGCCAGCCGAAATTCTCCGCGACGGCGTCGGAGGCGTTGGGGATCCGGTTGACCTCTTCCCAGGTGTTCCAGCCCACGTCGCCAACCCACAACTCGTTCGTGCCGGGCCGCACCGTGAACCGGAACGGGTTGCGCAGGCCGGAGGCGATGACCCGCCGCTTGTCGGCGTTCGTGCTGGACGCGAACGGGTTTCCGGATGCGGCGAAGCCGGTGTCCGGGTTGATGCGCAAGACGGTGCCGTCCAGGGTGGTCGTCTGCTCGGCGGAGGCGCGGCGTACCGACTGGGAGCGCAGCGCGCCACCCTCGGCGGTCGGCGGGCTCAGGTTCGTGCCGGCAGGCGATGGCGGGTCGCCGCATGGGTTCCCGGTCTGCCCATAGTCGGCGTAGTTGAAGCTGGCGCCGTCGCCGCCGGAGACGTAGAGGTTGCCGTCGGCTCCGAAGGCCAGGGTGCCGATCGAGTGGCTCGGGAACTGCTGGCACCAATCCGTGATGAGCAGTTGCTCCCCGGTCATCACGTGGTTCGGCCCCAGGGTCAGCCTGGACAACTGGCCAGTGACCACGCAGCCATCCGTCGTGGCGCCCGGCGGGGTGGGACAGGTGTCGCCCCAGCGTGGGAAGGCGCTCGGCTGGCCGGGGAGCGCATCCAGCGCGTACAGCGCATACAGATAGGGCCGAGTGGGATACGCCGGATCGAGGGCCAAGCCGAGCAGGCCGCGGTCCCAGAAGTTGTGCACTCGCGGGCCGAGGTCGGCCACGATCGTCGGGGTGGTGTCGGTCAGCGAGTCGTATGTCTTGATCACGCCGCTCTTCTCGCCGATGAAAACCCGCCCATCGGCGGCGAAGAGTGCCGCGGTCGGCGCGCTGAGCCCTCCGATGGCCACCGTTTCGGTGAATCCGGGCGGCACCGTGGCCGCCACCGCCGGCTCGACCGTGAGTGCGGACAGTCCGGCGGCAATAAGCGACCCGGCCACGACCAACGCCACCGACCGGAACAGAGAACGACGACGACGCACCGACATGGTGATCCCCCCAACCGGTGTCACAGGTACTGATCAATACATCGTGCTGGCGATGCGCTTAGTTACAACCAAGCCGCCAACTGGCTAGTGGGACTCCAATGCCGCTGTTCGCCTGCGGCTGCGCCAGTGCGCTCATCACCGCTTGAATCTGGCCGGACGTGGCATGTCTAGCCCGGCACTCGCGCTACTCCAGTGAGGCGTTCCAGCGCCCAGGCGGTTGCGGCGGTGACATCGCGAAGCCGTGTGTAGTCCAGGGTCTCCGGGCGGTCCTCGGGCCTGTGGTAGTTCGGGTTGCGGAAGTTCGCGGTGTCGGTGAGTTGTACGGCGGCTATTCCTGCCTGCCAGAAGGGGACGTGGTCGCTTCTGGCGAAGTCCCTGGCCATCGGCGTCGCGCGCGTGAGGATCGGTCCGATGATCGGCAGGTCGCCCGGTGCCCGGAGCAGAAGGGCCGCCTGCTGACCGGCGAGGTGTGACAGGGCCTCGGCGAAGGTCGTGGCCAGATGTCTGCCCTGCTGCCGGTAGATCACCGCGATGAAGTCCCCACGGGAGTCTCGGGACCGGATCTTGCTGACCTGGCCGGGGTAGAGCGCGCCGATCCCGGGAGGTAGTTGTTGGCTTCCCGGTGCGGTCGAAGTGTAGGCAAGCATTTCCAGGACATACGCGCCGACGATGGCCCGCTGCGCCGAGATCTGGTCCACCAGTCGCTGGGATCCGTAGAACCCCAGCTCTTCGTGGTCAACGGCGGCAAGGATCACCGAGCGGTGCAGGCGCATCGGTTCGAGCAGGCGTGCGAGCTCAGTCAGGGCCGCCAGGCCGCTGGCGTTGTCGTCTGCTCCGCCACTGCCCGGAACGGTGTCATGGTGCGCGACGACGACCAGCGCGTCCGGTACCTCACCCTCCTTGACGGCGACGACGTTGACCCCGGGAAGTGCCTCGACCACGTGCCTGCTGCCATCTCCGCAGGCAGCCCATCCGTGCGCATCCTGGACCTCGAAAGGGTCCAGCCAGCTCCGCCACCCTGCCTGCCGAAAGGCGTCAAGGACCAGCTCCTCGGCCCGAACGTCCGGTCTGGACATGGTTCGGACCCGCGGGAAAGGCAGGCATTCAATGATGGTCCGCAGGCGCGCCTCGTCGATCGCGGCCCGGATCTCGCCGACCCGCTGACCTTCCACTCCCGTGAGCGGGCGCAGCCTGGGTTCCCTCGCACCAAAGATTCCAGGATCCTACTGCACCGGACCGGCCCGGTCGGCCGCCGCAAACGACTTCGCTCCGAGCGCCGTCGGCTGCCGTCAGGTCGAAGCGCGGACGACGAGGTCCACACCGAGCGTTACATGCCGGGCCAGACCTTGCTGCCCGTTCATCGCCTCCCGGAGGTGGCGGAATCCGAGCCGTCCCGACTCCTCCAGCGGTTGCCGGACGGTCGTGATGTTGAGCGCTTGGGCGAGCTCGCCGTCGTCGAAGCCCACTATCGCCAGATCGCCGGGGACGCGTATGCCCTGCCGATTGCACTCGTACATGATTCCGGCGGCCAGGACGTCCTGGTGCGCGAAGACGGCATCCGGCAGCTGCCCGTCGGCAAGCATCATCTCGACGGCGGCACGTCCACCGGCGAGGTCGTTGCTCGTGCGGACGTGTCGAACCTGATCGGCATCGATTCCGGCGTCGGTGACCGCGCGGCGCAGGCCGCTCCTGCGGAGTTGTCCTTGCGACAGGTAGGCGTCGGAGCGCTGGGCCTCCGAGACGTACGCGAAGGTGCGGCGGCCGCGCTCGGTCAGATGCTTCCCGACGAGGTAACCCGCCGCTTGGTCGTCGATGACGATCGAGTCCAGCTCCGGCCGAGTGCTGTCGACGAGCACAGTGGGCAGCCCTTGGGCCAGGAGCTTGTCGGCCAGGCGGTCGTCGAGCGGCAGCCCCATGATGACGAGTCCGTCGAGCCGGCGGGTGACCGGCAGTGCGCTGAGCAACGGCGACGTGGCGGACGCGGCCGACTCCTGGTCGTACAGGACGATCTCGATCGCGTCACCCTGGGCTTCGGACAGGACGCCCTTGAGCCGCCTGATGTACGACTCGTACGAGCTGAACGGGGCGAGGACGCCGATCCGCCCGACCGCCTTTCGAGCGTGCGCCATGGCTGTTGCCTTGGGCACGTAGCCGAGCTCGTCGATGGCTTCGAGCACGCGCTGCCGGGTCGTCGCGTTGACCCGCTGCGGCCGGTTCAGGGTGTGCGAGACCGTCGCGATACTCACGCCGGCACGCCTGGCGACGTCGTAGATCGTGGCGTTCGGCCTGATCATGCCGACTCCGCCGGATCCCAATGGGCTCGGCGCAGCGCCGCTGCCGCGTCCCGCTGCCACTGCCGCGCCTGGTCCCAGGTCCTGGTCAGCATGGCGGTGCCGTGCAGAGCGCCAGGGTATTGGCGGTGTGTCGTCGGGACGCCGGCCGCGGCCAGCCGCTCGGCGTAGCGCTCGCCCTCGGTCCGCAGCACGTCGTACGCCGCGGTCATGATGTGTGCGGGAGGAAGGCCGCTCAGGTCGTCGGCGAGTAGCGGGGATGCGAGCGGATCATGCGCCCGGGCGGGGTCTCCCAAGTAACTGATCGCGGCATCGTCCATGGTCGGCTGCGGTACGTCGGGCAACACGCCGGACGCAAGAGTCGCGCGCGCGGTCTCACGGGTGAGGTCGAGCGCGGGCACCTCGAGCAGCTGGAAACGCAGCCGAGGGCCGCCCTCGTCTCGGCAGCGCAGGGTGACCGCGGCGGCCAGGTTGCCGCCGGCCGACGCACCGCCGATCGAGATGTTGCCGGGGTCCAGCCCCAGGGCATCGGCATTCTCGACCACCCACTCCAGCGCCGCGTAGCAGTCCTGCAGCGGCACCGGGAACCGGTGTTCCGGTGCGAGCCGGTATTCGACGCCGAGAACCACGCACTCGGCCTCGAGGCAGCGCTGCCGGCAGATGGCATCGGCCACGCGCTCGGTAACCGACCCTGCCTTCCACCCACCGCCGTGCAAGGTCAGGTGGCCCGGCAGGCGGTCGCCGTCTCCCGGCCTGTAGACCCGGACCAGGATGCGACCGCCCACGACTGGTACGTGCTGATCCTCGACTGTCCACACCTTCGGACCCGGCGCCCCGTAGCGCAGGAAGACGAGCTCGCTCAGCAGGCGCAGGTACTCACGCTGCTCGGCCGGCGAGAGGTGCCGGGGGACACCGGGCGGCATCTCGTCGATCAGCATCTGCACGGCGGGCGCGAGGTCGGCGGTCGTCACGGGTCTCCTTGAGGTCTGGCCACACTGTTGAGCCTCCCCGATCGGGGATGCCCGGCGCGACCGAAGATCGCCTGGCCATTCGAACGCCGTCAGGCCTAATTGTCAAGTGCTTTGCATAAAAGTCATCACAGCGGGAAAAAATCGCTTGTAACGCCCGAGTCAAAGTGTTTTACATCAACCTCTTGACAGCGACGTGAACGCGGAGTTTCCTGGGCGGCACGGCGCCTTCAGACCAACCACACGGACACCAGCGTGGACCTTCCAGCCACCGCTGATGGACCAGGAGGAGTCATGCCTCGACATAACGAGTCCCGGGGCGGCCGCGCAAGCGGCGTCGTGCCACCGCGACGGGTCATGGGCATCGCCGCCGCAGGCGCGATGCTCCTCGCAGCGCTGACGGCGTGTTCGGCGGGGGGCGGCGACTCCGGCAGCGATCCCAAACCGGGCGGCAAGGTCGGTGGCACGCTGACCGTCGCCTACTCATCGGTCCCGCAGACCCTCGACCCGGCCAAGACGGTTCAGAACAACTCGCTGTACCAGGCGCTCGCCTACCAGCCGCTGATCGTTCGGCGCTCCGACGGCAGCCTGCAGCCCGGACTGGCGACGTCGTGGCGGTACAGCGGCGACAACAACACCCAGCTCGAGCTGCAGCTCCGCCCAGGGGTCAAGTTCTCCGACGGCTCGGCGCTGACGGCTCAGGTCGTGGTCGACCACTTCAAGTACGTGCTGAAATCGGGCGGCCAGTTCGTTCCGCTCTTCGCCGGTGACACGTTCACCGCCACCGGCCCGCTCTCGGTCGTCATCCGGACGCCGAAGCCCAACCCGGACCTGCCGGCCCTGTTGACCCAGGACAACGTCGTAGGCGGCGTGATCAGCCCGATCGGCCTGAAGAACACGGCGAAGCTCGGCACCCAGACGTCGGGGGCCGGACCGTACATGGTGGACCCGGCCGCGACCGTCGCCGGCGACCACTACACCTTCATTCAGAACCCCAACTACTACGACAAGGATTCGGTGCATTGGAAGAAGGTCGTCGTCCGCGCGATCACCAGCCCGCAGGCCACGCTGAACGCAATGAAGACGGGTCAGGTCGACTTCGCGGTCGGCGACGCCAGCACCGTCGCGGCGGCCAAGCAGGCCGGCATCACCGTCAACACGACTCCGCTGCTGTGGACCGGCGTGACCCTCGCCGACCGCGGCGGCACGATGGCCAAGCCACTGGCCGATGTACGCGTACGACAGGCACTGAACTACGCCACCGACCGCAAGACGATTACTTCGGCGCTGTTCCCCGACGGTGGCCGGCCGACGTCGCAACTCACTGTTCCGGGCGGCTACGGATACGATCCCGAACTCGATGAGGCGTACCCCCACGACGTCGGCAGGGCCAAGCAGTTGCTCGGCCAGGCAGGCTATCCCGACGGGTTCTCGCTGCCGATCGTCACCGCGCAGTACCAGTCGATGAACCTGGTCGCGCAGGCGCTGGCGCAGCAGTGGAAGGACATCGGCGTCACCTTGCAGATCACCGACCGCGCCAATGCCAACCAGTACTTCTCCGAGGCGTTCGCTCCGAAATACGCCAGTTTCATGACGATCTTCGGCCAGCAGCCGATCTGGACCGAGGGGCCGTCGCTGTTCCTGCCGTCGGCGCTGTTCAACCCGTTCCACACAGCCGACGCGAAGTTGCAGGCTTTGTACGACGAGGCCGCCAAGGCGACCGGCGAAGCCAAGGACAAGGCAGACCAGGCCGTCGAGGCCTACCTGGTCCACCAGGCCTGGTTCGTCCCGGTGGTCACGACTGGACTGCCGTATTACACGACGAAGAAGGTGACCGGCGCGACGGTCTCTCCGAAGGCGCCGCTCGCCTCGATCTACGAAGTGCGGCCCGCGGCGTAGCCGGACCTGCCCCGGCGGGCCTGATCCCTCCAGGCCCGCCGGAGCTCGCGGCCTCAGCAGGAAGGAGTGCGGATGATCCGCTCGACTGCGCGGTGGCTGGCGTCCTCGCTGACGCTGCTGTTCGCCGTGACGGTGCTCACCTTCGTGCTCAGCGCGCTGGCCCCCGGGGACGCCGCGAAGGCGATGCTGTCCGGTCAGACCACCAGCTACACCCCCGAGCAATACCAGCAGTTGCGGCACGAGCTCGGCATCGACCAGCCGCTACCGGTGCAGTACTGGCGGTGGCTCCGGGGCCTGCTGCGGGGCGACCTCGGCACCGACCTGTTCAGCGGTCAGACGATCACCCAGGCACTCAACGAGCGGCTCGGTGCGAGTCTGTCGATCATCATCGGCACGGTCATCGTGTCGGCCGTGGTGGGCGTGTCCGTCGGCGTGTTCAGCGCCGTACGCCGTAGCCGGGCCGGGAAGCTCGTCGAGGGTGTGTCACTGCTCGGCCTCGCGGCACCGAACTTCTGGCTGGCGCTCGTGCTCGTCGAACTGCTCGCCGTTCAGTTTCCGTTGTTCCCAGCCACCGGCTACACCGCGTTCGGCGACGATCCGCTGCAATGGCTGCGGAGCCTGGCACTCCCGGTTCTCGCGCTCTCCGCCGGCTGCTCGGCCTTCATTGCCCGGCAGACCCGCGACGCGATGTCCGACGTACTGTCCCGGGACTTCATCGTCGTGCTGCGGGCGCACGGGCTGCCACTGCGCTCGATCGTCCTCAAGCACGCGCTGCGGAACGCCGCGATCCCGGTCGTGACCTTGATCGGCCTGATGTTCGTCGGCCTGCTCGGCGGCACGGTGCTGATCGAGAACGTGTTCGCCATTCCCGGCCTCGGGCAGCAGGCGGTCGCGGCGAGCAGCACCCACAACCTGCCGATGATCGAAGGCGTCGCGTTCTACTTCACCGTCATCGTGATCATCGTCAACCTGCTCGTCGACCTCGCCTACGGCTGGCTCAACCCGGCGGTGCGCAAGCCATGACAGCGATCGCCACCGTCGGCACCGACACCCTCGCCGGATCCCGGCTCGGTCGGCCTCCTGCTCACCGACGCCTGCGCACGACCTTGCGCACGCACCCGATGGCGGCGATCTCGGCGACGTACCTCGCGGCGCTGACGGTCGCCGCCGCGGCGGCCGGTCTGACCGCGCCGCACGATCCCGAGCAGCAGGACCTTGCGCACGTCCTGTCCGGTCCCTCCGCGCTGCACTGGCTGGGCACCGATCGACTCGGTCGCGATGTGTTCAGCCGGCTGCTGTTCGGCGCGCGTGTCACGCTGTTCGACGTCGCCATCGCAACCGCGGTGTTCCTGGCGCTGGGCGTACCACTCGGCGTCGCGGCCGGATACCGGGGCCGCACGCTCGACCGGGTGTCGGTCCGCTTCGCTGATCTTCTGCTCGCCGTACCCGGCATCGTCGTCCTGCTCATGGTGGTCGCCGTCTTCCCCGGCAACGACACCGCAACGATGGTGGCTCTCGGCGTCATCGGCTGTCCTGCGCTGTTCCGGATCGTGCGCGGCGCCACCTTGGGGATACGGGGCGAGCTCTATGTGAAGGCAGCCGAGCTGTCCGGGCTCGCTACGCCGAGGATCGTGCGCCGGCACGTGCTCCCGCGCATCGCCGGCCCGATCATCGTCCAGACCGCGCTGTTCTGCGCCACGGCGTTGCTCGCCGAAAGCGGCCTGTCGTTCCTCGGCCTGACCCGGCCGGAGTCCCTCGGCCCGAGTTGGGGAAACATGGTCGGCGAGGCCTCTACCGCGATGAGCCAGGACCCGTGGCTGCTGGTACCGACCGGCGGCGCGCTGATGCTGACGGTGATGGCCTTCGGGCTGGTCGGCGACGCCGTACGGGACCTGACCATGGAACGCGGCAGGTCGGCGGCGTCGCTGGTGCCGCACCGTCCGCACCAACGTCATGCGGTCCAGTCCGCGACGTCGTCCGCGGCCGCGCCGGCGTTGTCGGTACGGGGGCTGACGGTCACGATCGGTGGCACCACCGTTGTCCGTGAAGTGACGTTCGAGGTGGCGGCAGGTGAGGCGATCGGCATCGTCGGCGAGTCCGGTTGCGGAAAGAGCATCACCGCGCGAGCCATCCTCGGGTTGCTGCCGGCGGGCGCCGTCGTCACGGCCGGCAGCGTCGTCTTCGACGGCACCGATCTCACCTTGCTCGGCGAGCACGACCTGAACCGCGTACGCGGCGCGGGGATCGCCTTCGTCTCGCAAGATCCCGCCGGCAGCCTCGATCCGACCTTCACCGTCGGGAGCCAGCTACGCGAGGTCATCCGGCGGCACCACCCGCAGTCGCGCCGACAGGCGCAGTCAGAGGCAGAGCGGCTGCTCCGACTGGTGCGGCTGCCCGATCCCGGAGGCGTGCTGCGCCGGCGACCGGGTGAGCTGTCCGGCGGCATGGCCCAACGCGTTTGCATCGCGATGGCGCTGGCCGCCAAGCCGAAGCTGCTCATCGCCGACGAGCCCACCACCGCGCTGGACGTCACGGTGCAGGCGGAGATTCTCGCGTTGATGCGCGACTTGCAGCATCGGCTCGGGATGGCCGTCCTGCTCATCACCCACGACTGGGGTGTGCTCGCCGACAAGTGCGAGCGCGCCGTCGTGATGTATGCCGGCGAAGTGGTCGAGACCGCGACCGTCGAGGAGTTGTACTCCCGCCCGCGCCATCCGTACACCGCCGCGCTGCTGGCCGCCAACCCACACTTGGCGCGCACCTCCGAGCCGTTGCCGTCGATTCCCGGCTCGGTGCCGAAACCCGGGGAATGGCCGATCGGATGCCACTTCCAGGCCCGCTGCCCACTCAGCCAACCGGTGTGCTCGCAGGGCCCGATCGCCCAAGCGATCGTCGCGCCGGACCACCTCTCGCGCTGTATCCGAACCGAGGAGCTCTAGCGGCGATGACCGAGGCCGAGCCGCTGCTGGACATTCGCGGTCTGAGCGTCAGGTACCGCCGCGGCCGTGGCCGCCCGCCACTGACCGCGCTCGACGACGTCGACCTCACCATCGCGGCGGGTGAAACGCTCAGCGTGGTCGGTGAGAGCGGATCGGGGAAGTCGACGCTCGGAAATGCCGTCCTCGGGTTGGTGTCACCGGATGCGGGTTGCATCCGCTTCGCCGGCGAGGACATCACATCGGCGTCCACGCGACGGCGGCGGCAGCTCACGAAGGACATCCAGGTCGTGTTCCAGCACCCGCACGGCTCGCTCAACCCAGTGCGAAGGATCGGTCAGACTCTCGAAGAGCCGCTGCTGGCGCACCGAACGATGAGCCGCGCGGGGCGCCGTGCCGAGGTCGCCACCGCCCTCAACCGGGTGCAGCTCGACGAGGACGCGGCCACACGGTACCCGGCGGAGTTCTCCGGCGGGCAGCTCCAGCGCATCGCGATCGCGCGAGCGCTCATGCTGTCGCCCCGCCTGCTCGTCTGCGACGAGGCGGTCAGTGCGCTCGACCTGTCGATCCAGGCCCAGATCCTCAACCTGTTGCGCCGGCTCCAACACGAGCTCGGCCTCAGCTACCTGTTCATCAGTCACGACCTCGCCGTCGTCCGGCACGTCTCGGATCGGGTCGCGGTCCTCTACCACGGCCGGTTGATGGAGACCGGCAGCGTGACCGACGTGTGCGATCGGCCGGCGCATCCCTACACCCGGGCGCTCCTTGCCGCGGCTCCGGTGCCCGATCCAGGGGAGCAACGCCGCCGCCGCGCGGCCGAGGTCGTGAGCAGGAATACCGACGCCACGCCGCCGGCCGATGCGGGCTGTCCGTTCCGCGATCGATGCCCACATGCACTGCGGCGATGCGCCGAGCCGCTGCCGGCGCACCCGAGGCGAGGCGGGATGGTGGCCTGCCATCGGTACGGCGAGCTCGACGCCCGCCACCCGGTCGGCGAACGGCAGGCCACAGAGTGCACCACCGCAGCGGCGGGCCTATCGCCGCGGCATTAGCTGGTCCGGTAGTGGCCGGTGGCAACTATGGTGGCGGAGCCTGGACCTGACTTGGCTCACGTTTGGGGTCTGGGCGGGGCGGTGACGCGCTGACCAGCGGGTTTGCTGGTGCGGTGGCCCGAATTTGCGCACTAGCCGGCCCGTAGGGTGCCGTGGTGGCCTACATCCGGACCGTGAAGACGTCCTCGGGGGCGATCGCGGTGCAGATCGTGTACTCCTCGCATCGGGGTTCGCGGAAGATCGAGCACATCGGCTCGGGGCATGACCAGGCCGAGGTCGGGGCCCTGAAGGCTGCCGCTCGGCAGCGCCTGGCGGCGGGTCAAGGCGAGCTGGACCTGGGCATGGATCCCGGCGAGACGGCTGCAGCTGCGGCCGCGTCGGGTGGTCCGCTGGAGATTGTCTCCACACGGATGGGGCATCTGTGGGACGCGTTGTGTCGGGCCTACGAGGCGCTGGGGTTCGATGAGGCGACCGGTGGGGACGAGGTGTTCCGCGGCCTGGTGCTGGCGCGGATCGTCGAGCCGACTAGCAAGCTCGACGCCGTGCGGGTGCTGGAGGAGGTCGGGGTCGCGGGAGCCTCCTACGCCACGGTGAAGCGGCGGCTGCCGGCCTATGCCAAGCCGGTGTGGCGCAGGGGTCTGGCTGCCGCCTGTGCCGCGCACGCGGCACTGGGGCCGGCCACCTTGATCATGTACGACGTCACGACCCTGTACTTCGAGACCGACGCCGGGGACGGGTTCCGGGAACCAGGGTTCTCCAAGGAACGAAGGCTGGAGCCGCAGATCACCGTCGGGTTGTTGACCGATGCCAGCGGGTTCCCGCTGCAGGTCGAGGCGTTCGAGGGCAACAAGGCCGAGACCAAGACGATGCTGCCGGTCATCGAGGCGTTCAAGACCGCCCACCAGCTCACCGATGTCACGGTCGTGGCCGACGCGGGGATGGTGTCGGAAGCCAACAAGAGGGCCATCGAGGCCGCAGGGTTGTGGTTCATCCTCGGCGCGAGGATCCCCGAAGTCCCCTATGTCGTGAAGGCCTGGCGCGACAAGCATCCCGACGAGCCCATCGCTGACGGCCAGATCTTCACCCAGGGGTGGCCGGCAGCCCCGAGTGACAAGCGGCGTGATCACGTCTTGTACTACCAGTGGAAGGCCGACCGGGCCCGCCGGACGGTGCGCGGGATCGATGAGCAGGTCGCCAAAGCCGAGAAGGCCGTGGCCGGGAAGGTCGCGGTCAAGCGGAACCGGTTCATCACCCTCACAGGCGGCCACAAGAGTGTGAACCGGGACCTGGAGGCCAGGGCCCGCGGTCTGGCCGGGTTCAAGGGTTACGTGACCAACCTGGTCGACCAGCCCGCCGAGTTCGTGATCGGCGCCTACCACCGGCTGTGGCACATCGAGAAGAGCTTCCGGATGTCCAAGCACGACCTCCAGGCACGCCCGATCTATCACCACAAGCGCGAGTCGATCCAGGCCCACCTAACCGTCGTGTTCGCGGCCCTGGCAGTCACCCGGTTCATCGAGGACCGCACCGGCTGGTCGATCAAGAAGTTCGTCCGCACCGCACGCCGCTACCACACCGTCCAGATCCACGTCGGCGGCCAACTCGTCACCGCTGAGCGGCCCCTTCCAGTCGACCTACGCAACGCCCTCTCCCAGATCACCTAACCCAGGTGCGCACTAGCGTGAGCCAAGTCAGGCCGCGGCATTAGCTGGTCCGGTAGTGGCCGGTGGCAACTATGGTGGCGGAGCCTGGAGGTCGTGCGGACCGGGTCTTAAGTAAGGACCTCCGGCCCTTGCAGGGTCGACATGCGACTCTGCAGGGGCCGCCCTCCGGCCCGTACGTTGTTATCGGTAAGACGATGGAGGGAAGGGAATGCCTGGCAGCAAGCGGCGGCCGGTTCCGATGTGCCCGATCCGACCGGGCGACCGGTGCACGTTGTGTGTGCCCGGCGCGACCGGTCCGCAGGACTGCGGTCTGGTCTACCTGGTGATGTCGGACCCCGCCTTGCGTGAGGACCTCCACGCGCTGCGAGTCAGCGAGGCAGCGCGTCCGGCCTGAGGAAGCCAGTTTTAGGCGGGCACCACTCCTGGAGTCCCGGCCTCTACGGCCCAGCGTGCGGTGGTCGAGGACGGCGCGTCGCGCACCGTGATCGAGGCGACCGAACGCTCCTCGGTCAGCCAGCGGTCCCGGTCGACATCCATCCGCAGCCAGCCGTGCCCGCGGCCGTTGAAGTACCGCACCCACGGGTTGAACGCCGCGTTCGACTGCTCTGCGATCGGCACGAACGCGGGCGGAAAGCTCGACGTGATCGACGTCGACACGAACTCACTGGCTACCACCGGCGAGGCCGGGTCGTCGACGTTCAGCCGCAGGTCGTTGATCCAGGTGGAGTGGATGTCACCGGCGATCACCACCGGGTTGCTCGCCCCGCTGTCGGCGATGGCTGCAAGCAGCCGGCGACGTTGCGGCGTGTACCCGTCCCACTGGTCCAGGTTCACAATCGACGCCGGCGGCGGCTGGGCGAACCGGGTCGGCGCCATCATCACCTGCTGCCCGAGTACGTTCCACTGGCCCGGCGAGTGCCGTAGTCCGTGTAGCAACCACTGCTCCTGCTCCGGACCGGTCAGGGTGCCGGTCGTGTTCGTGTCACCGAGCACCTGCGGGCCGAGGTCGCTCGGCAGCCCGCCCGGCTGGTCCGTGCGGTACTGCCTGGTGTCCAGAACGTTCAGCCGCAGCAGCGTGCCGAAGTCGAACCGCCGGTAGATCCGGATCGCGGATGAACCCGGCCGGTACGCCGTACGCACGGCCGTGTGCTCGTACCACGCCTGGTATGCCGCGGCGCGCTGGATCGCGAACTGCTCGGGCGTCTGGTGCCGTTGCGGGAAGGGCAGGTCATCCTGCTCGTCCACCAGGTTCGCGTAGTTGTTCTCCACCTCGTGGTCGTCCGGAGCGCAGATGAACGGCACCGCCGCATGAGCCGCCTGGAGCGCCGGGTCTGACTTGTAGAGCGCGTGACGGTTCCGGTAGTCGGCCAGCGTGATCAGCTGATCCGCTCCGACGGCCGTCCCCGACGACGGGTTGTGCTGACGGACAGCTGTCGGGCTTGGGTCGTACTCATAGATGTAGTCACCGACATGCAGGATCAGGTCCAGGTCCGACTCGGCCATGTCGTTGTACGCACCATAGAAGCCGTTCTGCCAGTCCTGGCAGTTCGCGATCCCGAATCGCAGGCGCTTCACGCGGCCATGCCGGTCCGGTGCGGTGCGGGTCCGGCCGGCCGGGCTGACGAACTGTCCGGCCCGGAACCTGTACCAGTAGTCCCGGCCGGGATGCAGACCCGCCGCGTCGACATGCACCGAATGCGCGAGGCCCGGGTAGGCGGACGCCGTACCGGACCGCACGACGTGCCGGAATCGTTCGTCGGTCGCGATCTGCCAGCCGACCTCGACCCGACGGTCGCTGTACGGCGCGCTGCCGATGCCGTCGCCGCGTACCAATCGCGTCCACAGCACCACCCGGTCCGGCAACGGGTCGCCACTGGCGATACCGAGCCCGAACGGGTCGGCCCGTACCGGCTCCGCATGCGCCCGGCGTACATCCGTGATGCCTCCGGCAATGATCGCCGCACCCGCGGCACCGAGTACGGTGCGCCGCCTCACAAGCTCGCTCATCTTGCCCTCCTCAAAACCGAACCAGAGCCAACCTCGTGGCTCTCATCGGCCCGGTCAAGGCGCGCCACCGGTTTTTCACCAGGGCGACGGGTAAGCGACGCCTGGGCGGCTATTCCGATGCGCGGCGCAGTGCCTCGGAGAGGCGTTCGGCAGCGGCCATCACAGCGGGTGCGTGCATGCGGCCGGGCTGACGCGACAGCCGCTCTATCGGTCCTGAGACCGACACCGCGGCGATCACCTTGCCGGACGGAGAGCGGACCGGCGCGGACACCGACGCCACCCCCTGCTCGCGTTCGCCCACACTGTGCGCCCAGCCACGACGCCGTACGCCGGCCAATGCAGCCGCGTTGAACGACGCGTTGTGCAGACCGCGGTGCATCCGCTCCGGATCCTCCCAGGCGAGCAGGATCTGCGCGGCCGAACCGGCACCCATGGTGAGCTGGCTGCCGACCGGCACGGTGTCGCGGAGACCGGACGGACGCTCGGCCGCTGCGACGCAGACCCGGTAGTCGCCCTGCCGGCGGAACAACTGCGCGGACTCGCCGGTGATGTCGCGGAGCCGGGCCAGCACCGGGCCGGCGGTGGCCAGCAGCCGGTCCTCGCCGGCGGCCGACGCGAGCTCGTTGAGCCGCGGGCCGAGGACGAACCGGCCCTGCATGTCGCGGCCGACGAACCGGTGGTGCTCGAGCGCGACGGCGAGGCGGTGCGCGGTCGGACGGGCCAGGCCGGTGGCGGCGACCAGCCCGGCCAGCGTGGCCGGACCGGACTCCAACGCGGACAGAACGAGGGCCGCCTTGTCGAGTACGCCCACTCCGCTAGAGTTGTCCATGAGACGATATTGCCGTCTCGAATCGTGATACGCAAGTCGCCAAGCCGGTCCGCGAAGGAGCACCGTTGGTGGCGCGTGTCATACCACCACGGCCGCTGGTCAGCAGTCGTACATCCTAAGGAGCCATTCTCATGGGCAGGACGTTGTCGGAGAAGGTCTGGGACGCACACGTCGTGCGTCGGGCTGAGGGTGAGCCGGATCTGCTCTACATCGACCTCCACCTCGTCCACGAGGTGACCAGCCCGCAGGCGTTCGACGGTCTCCGGCTGGCCGGCCGCAAGGTACGCCGCGCCGACCTGACGATCGCGACCGAGGACCACAACGTGCCGACGTACGACGTGGACAAGCCGATCGCGGACCCGGTGTCGCGGACCCAGGTCGAGACGCTGCGCCGCAACGCCGACGAGTTCGGCATCCGGATCCACACCCTGGGCGACAAGGACCAGGGCATCGTGCACGTGATCGGCCCGCAGTTGGGCCTCACCCAGCCCGGCCTCACCGTGGTGTGCGGCGACAGCCACACCTCGACACACGGCGCGTTCGGCGCGATCGCGTTCGGCATCGGCACCAGCGAGGTCGAGCACGTGCTGGCCACCCAGACGCTGCCGCAGGCCAAGCCGAAGACGATGGCCGTGACCGTGGACGGCGAGCTCCGCGACGGGGTCACCGCGAAGGACCTGGTGCTCGCGCTGATCGCGAAGGTCGGCACCGGCGGCGGCCAGGGCTACATCGTCGAGTACCGCGGCGAGGCGATCCGCGCGCTGTCGATGGAGGCGCGGATGACGGTCTGCAACATGTCCATCGAGTGGGGTGCCAAGGCCGGCATGATCGCGCCGGACGAGACGACGTTCGCGTACCTGAAGGACAAGCCGCACGCGCCGCAGGGCGCGGACTGGGACGTGGCCGTCGAGTACTGGAACAGCCTCACCACCGACGACGACGCGATCTTCGATGCCGAGGTCGTGCTGCACGCCGACGAGATCACGCCGTTCGTCACCTGGGGCACCAACCCGGGCCAGGGTGTGCCGCTGTCGGGTGCCGTACCGTCGCCGGACGACTTCGACGGCGAGAACGACAAGGTCGCCGCGGCCAAGGCTTTGGAGTACATGGACCTGAAGCCCGGCACGCCGATGCGCGACATCCATGTCGACACCGTCTTCCTCGGCTCGTGCACCAACGGCCGGATCGAGGACCTGCGCGCCGCCGCCGGGGTGATCGAGGGCCGGACCGTTGCCGAGGGCACCAGAATGCTGGTGGTTCCGGGATCGGGGCGGGTCCGTTTGCAGGCCGAGTCCGAGGGCCTCGACGTGGTGTTCAAGGAGGCCGGCGCCGAGTGGCGCGGTGCGGGCTGCTCGATGTGCCTGGGGATGAACCCCGACCAGCTCGCACCCGGAGAGCGCAGCGCGTCCACGTCCAACCGCAACTTCGAGGGCCGGCAGGGCAAGGGCGGCCGTACCCACCTGGTCTCGCCGCTGGTCGCCGCCGCGACCGCCGTCCGGGGCACGCTGTCCGCGCCCTCCGACCTGCCGACGCTCTAAGAAACCTGAGAAGGACGAAACTGATGGAAGCCTTCACCACCCACACCGGTACCGCCGTCCCGCTGCGGCGCGGCAACGTCGACACCGACCAGATCATCCCGGCGGTCTACCTCAAGCGGGTGACCCGCACCGGGTTCGAGGACGGGCTGTTCGCGGCGTGGCGCAACGACCCGTCGTTCGTGCTCAACGACGCCGCGTACGACGGCGCCTCGGTGCTGGTGGCCGGGCCGGACTTCGGCACCGGTTCGTCACGCGAGCACGCGGTCTGGGCCCTGCTCGACTACGGGTTCCGGGTCGTCGTATCGGCGCGGTTCGGCGACATCTTCCGGGGCAACGCCGGTAAGTCCGGGCTGCTGCCCGCGTTGGTCGAGCAGGACGTCGTCGAGCAGCTCTGGAAGCTGATCGAGGCCGATCCTGCGACATCGGTGACCGTCGATCTCGAGCACCGCACCATCAGTGCCGGCGATCTGGTCGCGCCGTTCACCATCGACGACTACACGCGTTACCGGCTGCTCAACGGTCTGGACGACATCGGGATCACGCTGTCGCACGAGGCCGACATCGCGGCGTACGAGTCGGAACGTCCCTCGTACAAGCCGGCAACGCTGCCCGCCAAGGTCTGAGTGGTACCCTTGCTCATTGGCCACGGTCCGCGAGTCACAGGAGGTGAGACGCTCATGAGTAGCGATCCCTCCAGTCATACCGTTCTCGCTTGACCTGATCGCCTTTCAGCACTGAGGTTTCGGGGTCGGCCGTCGGCAGGACGATGGATCGTGCCCTTGCGTGGCGTTGCGGCGGGGAGCCGCCGGGTCGAGCAGACGAATGCCAGCTCGCCTTGTTTGTGTACGCCATGGGAGGGGAACCCATCATGTCCGACCTGCGCCGCCTGCCCACACTGCGGGCGTTCTCACGCCGGCAGACCGTCCGGCACGCCGCTCCACCGACACCGCCACCGGCCAAGCCGGAACGCCCGCACGGCCACATGGTCGACAGCGCCGTCTACCGCGACGGGCAACGCGCCTCGTCGCCACGGTCGCTCGCCGACACCTACGCCGCGTTGCACGAGACGTCCGACAGCATGGCCTGGATCGGCCTGTACCGGCCCGACCAGCGCGAGCTGATGTCGCTGGCGTCGGAGTTCGACCTGCACGAGCTCGCCGTCGAGGACGCGATCCTCGCGCACCAGCGACCGAAGCTCGAGCGGTACGGCGACACGTTGTTCGTCGTGCTCAAGGCCGCCCGGTACGTCGACGAGACCGAGGAGGTCGAGTTCGGCGAGGTGCACGTGTTCGTCGGGCCCGACTTCGTCGTGACGGTCCGGCACGCGGAGGCGCCGGACCTGGCGGCCGTACGACGCCGGGTCGAGGCCGATCCGGAGTTGCTCGGCCTCGGTACCGAGGCGGTTCTCTATGCGATCATGGACAAGGTCGTCGACGGCTACGAGCCGGTGGTCTGCGGTCTCGAGAACGACATCGACGAGATCGAGACCGAGGTCTTCCTCGGCGACCCGAAGGTGTCGCGGCGCATCTACGAGTTGTCCCGCGAGGTGATCGAGTTCCAGCGCGCGACCCATCCGCTGCAGGACATCCTGGCCGCACTGGCCGCCGGCTTCGACAAGTACGGCGTCGACGAGGAACTTCAGCGCTCGCTGCGCGACGTCGCCGACCACGTCACCCAGGTGATCGAGCGTGTGGACGGCTTCCGCGAACTGCTGCGCGACATCCTGACGGTGAACGCGACCCTGGTCGCGCAGAAGCAGAACGAGGAGATGAAGAGCCTCGCGCTGGCCAGCCACGAGCAGAACACCGAGGTCAAGAAGATCTCGGCCTGGGCGGCGATCCTGTTCGCGCCGACGTTGATCGGCACGGTGTACGGGATGAACTTCGACGAGATGCCCGAACTGCACTGGGCGGCCGGCTATCCGTTCGCCCTGGCGCTGATGGGCATGGTCTGCTTCAGCCTGTACGTGGTCTTCAAGCGCCGCGATTGGCTCTAGAACGCGGCCTTCCGCGTCACGCCTGGTCGTCGAATCGTTGCGCTGCAGGGATTTCCGGGCCCGTCGGGGGTTACGATCGTGGAAATCCAGCAGATAAAGGGCCTTGTGCCGCGTGGATGTTTGTGCAGAGCGTGCAGAATCCATAACGTTCACCGGAGATCGAGCGCCGTGCTCGACATCAAGGTTCACGGAGGGAAGCAAGTGAACAAGAGCCAGTTGGTCGAAGCGCTCGCAGTGCACTTCGACGGGAACCGCCGGGCGGCGCAGCACGCACTGGAGTCGGTGATCGACACCGTCCAGCGCGAGCTGACCAAGAAGGGCGGCAAGGTCGCCATCACCGGCTTCGGCGCTTTCGAGGCCGTCGAGCGCGGTGCTCGGATGGTCCGCAACCCGCGGACCGGGGAGACCAAGCGGGCCAAGAAGACGACGGTTCCGAAGTTCCGCGCGGGTGCGGAGCTGAAGGCCGTGGTGTCAGGCGCGAAGAAGCTGCCGAAGCTCGTCATCGCCAGGACGGCCGCGCCGGCGCGATCCACCGCCACGAAGGCGACCGCCGCCAAGACCACCGCGACGAAGACCGCGGCGAAGAAGGCCCCGGCCAAGGCCGCCGCCACCAAGACCGCGGCGAAGAAGGCGCCTGCGCGGAAGACCGCCGTCACCAAGACGGCTGCGACCAAGACGGCTGCGACCAAGACCGCCGCCAGGAAGGCCCCGGCGAAGAAGACGGCCGCCAAGAAGACGACCGCCCGCAAGTCCACGCGCTGACAACTCGCCGTACCGGGTCCACGAAGAGGCCGGCCACCCTCCGGGGTGGCCGGCCTCTTCGTATGTGGGGCCTTGTATGCGGCCGTTCTCAGGCAAGGGTGATGAAGTGCACGGCGGTGATGGCAATCGACTCGCCGGTGCCGGTTGTGTCGAGCCGGACCCGCTGGCCCGGCCGCAGCATTCGTACCGGGGTGTCCTCGAGAGCGGCCGGTTCGAAGGGGATCTCGATGCCGGTGTCGGTGAGGACCGCACCCGCCCGCGTCCGCGGGTCGAACCTGCTCACGGTTCCCTGCATACGGGTCACGCTAGCCGTTCGGCTCGGCCCGACTCGATAACCGCCAGCACCGCAGTTGTCCGCCGGCCGACTCCAAGCCGTGCGGCCGCGGCCAGATCGGCTGCGGTGTCGACGTCGCGGCGTACCGAGTCGATGTCGTCGAGGTCGACCGGTGCCGCACCCGAGACCAGATGGGCTGCCGCCGAGTCCCGCCCGAATCGCGGGTCGAGCGGGCCGCCGCCCGGTACCCCGAGCAACGTCGTTCCGGTACCGGCCGCGTCGGCGACGAAACTGCGCCGCTGCGCGCACTCTCGAAGCGCGGCCGCCAGTTCGTCCGGGCGCAACGCCGGCAGGTCGGCGGACAGGGCGGCGACGCCGTGGCCGGACCGGGTGGCCAGATCGGCCGCATGGTCCAGGGCCGGGTTGAGACCCGCGTCCGGCTCGTCGGGTACGACCCGGGCGCCGAGGTCGGCGACCTGTTCGGCGACCTCCTCGTCATCGGTGATCACGACAACCTCGGCGACGCCGTCGGCCCGAAGCGCGGCGGCGGTGGTGTCGACGGCGAACGCGCGGGCGAGGGCCTGCCGGTGCCGGGGATACGCCGCGGCCAGCCGGCTCTTGGCGATCTCTGTGCGCTTGACCGGGATGACCACGGTCCAGGCTGGACTGTCTACCTGTGCCATCGGGCAGGATTCTCCCATGAGCGATAGTTCAGCCACCCGTTGCGTCCGGCCTGATGCCGCCGGCCGGACGCCTGGAGCCCAGCAGGAGGCAGTGTGACCGACAGCGGAGTGCACAAGGGGTTCTGGTGGCGGTTCATCGTCGTGATCATCAAGCCGTTCCTGTTACTGACCACCAAACGGGACTGGCGCGGTCGTGAGAACGTGCCCCGCACCGGCGGGATCATCGTGGCCTCGAACCACGTGTCGCACTTCGACGTGCTCGCGCTCGGGCACTTCATGCATGAGCAGGGGCGGGTGCCGCGGTATCTGGGAAAGGCGTCGCTGTTCAAGATCCCGGTCTTCGGCAAGATCATCACCAGCGCGGGACAGATCCCGGTGGAGCGCGGGTCGACCGAAGCGGCGCACGCGTTCGAGGCGGCCGTCGAAGCGGTCGAGCGCGGTGAGTCGGTGATCTTCTATCCCGAGGGGACGATCACCAGGGACCCGAACCTGTGGCCGATGACCGGCAAGACCGGTGCCGCCCGGGTGGCGCTGACCACCGGCCGCCCGGTGATCCCGATCGCCCAGTGGGGACCGCAGGAGGTGTACGCGGCGTACAGCCGTAGGGTCCACCTGCTGCCGCGCAAGACGATGCACATCGAGGCCGGGCCGCCGGTCGACCTGAGCGCGTACGAGGGCAAACCGCTGACCGCCGACCTGCTGCAGAAGGCGACCGCGACGATCATGCACGCGATCGCCGAGGCGCTCGGGGAGCTGCGGGGCGAGACCCCGCCGACCGAGCTGTTCGACCCCCGCACCGCCAAGGCGAAAGAGGTCCCAGACACCGGCGGCGAACAGAAGGGCGGCGTGGGATGACCGCCAAGGTCGCGGTCTTCGGGGCCGGGTCGTGGGGTACGGCGTTCGCCAAGGTGCTCGCCGAGGCAGGCAACGAGGTGGCGATGTGGGGCCGGCGCGAGTCGCTGTGCGAAACAATCAGCACCCAGCACGAGAACCCCGACTATATGCCTGGCATCCGGTTGCCCGAGCCAATCAGCGCGACCCACGACCCGGCCAAGGCCGCGGATGGCGCCGACGCGGTGGTACTGGCGGTGCCGAGCCAGTCGCTGCGCGAGAACCTGGCCGACTGGGCCAGCGTACTGCCCGGACCGGCGCCGCTCGTCAGCCTGATGAAGGGTGTCGAGGTCGGTACGACCAAACGGATGAGCGAGGTGATCGCCGAGCTCACCGGTGCCGGAGCCGACCGGATCGCGGTGGTGTCCGGGCCGAACCTGGCGCGCGAGATCGCGGAGGGCCAGCCGGCCGCCAGTGTCGTCGCGTGCGCGGACGAGGGTACGGCGAACCGGCTGCAGAAGATCTGCCACTCGCCGTCGTTCCGGCCGTACACGAACACCGACGTGATCGGCTGTGAGCTGGGTGGCGCGACCAAGAACGTGATCGCGCTGGCGGTCGGGATGGCCATCGGGCTCGGGTTCGGCGACAACGCCCGGGCATCGGTGATCACCCGCGGACTGGTCGAGACCGCCCGGCTCGGCACGGCTCTCGGTGCCGACGAGATGACCTTCTCCGGCCTGGCCGGACTGGGTGACCTGGTCGCGACCTGCTCGTCGCCGTTGTCGCGCAACCGGACCTTCGGGGAGAAGCTCGGCAGGGGGATGTCGGTCGAGGAGATCCTCGGCGGTACCCGTCAGGTCGCCGAGGGAGTCAAGTCCTGCGCCTCGATCACAGCCCTCGCGCACAACCACGACGTCGAGATGCCGATCGTCGAGCACGTCACCAAGGTGGTCGCCGGCGATATGACCCCGAAGGACATGCTGGTCAGTCTGATCTCCAGGTCCGCCAAGTCCGAACGCTGGGCCTAATACAAGGCGTGCTGGATCACCATCGTCGCGGCGCCGATCAGACCCGCCTCGGCGCCGGCCCGCGAGGTGACGATCCGCAGGTCGTTCGTTGCCAGCGGCAAGGACCGTCCGTATACGACCTCGCGAACCCCGGCCAGCAGGCTGTCACCGGCCTGCGCCAGTGAGCCGCCGATCACGATCACCGAGGGGTTCAGCAGGCTGACGCACGCCGCCAGTACGGTACCGATCTCGCGGCCGGCCTGGCGTACCGCGGCGGTCGCTGACGCGTTGCCGCCCCGGACCAGGCCGACCACGTCGGCACTGCTCGACGCCTCGATGCCCTGGGCGCGAAGTTCTTGCGCGACCGCGGCCCCGCTGGCGATCGCCTCCAGGCAGCCGGTGTTGCCGCACCGGCACACGACGTCGCTACCGGACGGTGTCTGCACATGGCCGAGGTCGCCGGCCGCGCCCTGCGCGCCGCGGTGCAGCCGGCCGTCACTGATGATGCCGGCGCCGATCCCCGTCGCCACCTTCACGAACATCAGGTGGCGTACCTCGGGATAGGCGGTCGCGTACTCGCCCAGCGCCATGATGTTCACGTCGTTGTCGACCAGAACCTCGCCGCCCAGTTCCGCGGTGAGGTGGTCCACCACGTCGTACTCGTCCCAGCCGGGCATGATCGGCGGATGGTTCGGCCGGCCGGTGGAGTGCTCGACCGGTCCGGGCAGTCCGACGCCGGTGCCGGCGAGGTCGGCCTCCGTACGCCCGGCCCCTGCGAGGAGGTTTCGGCCGTACGACGCGATCGCGCCGAGCACCCGCGCCGGACCCTCGGCGATGTCGAGTGGCGTCGAGACGCTATTGAGGACCCGGCCGGACAGGTCGGTGAGCCCGACGGCCAGATGGGTGGCGCCGACATCGGCGGCGAGCACCACCCCGGCGGATGGGTTGAACGCGAACCGGGCCGGCGGCCGGCCGCCGGTCGACGCCGCCTCGCCCGACGGCACCACCAGGCCCCGCGCGAGCAGCTCGTCGACCCCGCCGGCCACGGTCGACCGGGCCAGCCCGCTCAGCTCGATCAGTTCCGCACGGGTGCGCGGCCGGCCGTCGAGCAGCAGCCGCAGCAGCACATCCGCGCCGGGTGCCTCGTTCATCGGCTCGGACGATACCCGACTTCTGCACCGCTAAAGCGTACTTTTGCTTGACAGGCGGCAGAAGTCTCCCTAGCGTGCCGAGACATGCTCCCACTCACGCGGATCGGGATCGTCGGCGGCGGGTTCATGGGCAGGGTGCACGCGCACGCGGCCCGCGTGGCCGGCGCCCGGATCGTCGGAGCCATCGGGTCGAGCCCGGACCGGGCCGGCGCGGCGGCAGCGGCCACCGGTGCCGAGTCCGGGTACGCGAGCCTGGACGACCTGCTGGCCCAGGACCTGGACGTCCTCCACGTCTGTAGGCCGAACGCGCAGCACCTCCCGGTGACGACGGCAGCGCTTGCCGCGGGCAAACATGTCGTCTGCGAGAAGCCGCTGGCCACGTCCGCGGCCGATGCGGACCGGCTGGTCCAAGCGGCGCGGGACGCGGGCAAGGCCGGGACCGTGCCGTTCGTGTACCGGTACCACCCGATGGTCCGCGAGATGCGCGCCCGGGTCGCGACCGGCCGGCCCGGCATCATCAGCACCGTCCACGGCAGCTATCTGCAGGACTGGCTCGCGGACGCCGCCGACGACAACTGGCGGGTCGACGACGAGGCTGGCGGGCCGTCCCGGGCGTTCGCCGACATCGGCTCGCACTGGTGCGACCTGACCGAGTTCGTCACCGGCGACCGGATCGCGCGCGTTAGTGCGCTGACCAGGACAATCCGCGACGAGCGTTGCGGACGGGCCGTACGGACCGAGGACCTCGCCACGGCACACTTCCGCACCGCGTCCGGCGTACTCGGAACTCTCGTCGTGAGTCAGGTCGCGGCCGGACGGAAGAACCGGCTGTACCTGGAGGTGTCCGGTACCGACGCGAGCCTCGCGTTCGACCAGGAGGACCCGGACCGGTTGTGGCTCGGCCGCCGCGACGAGAGCCGGCTGCTCGTACGTGATCCCGCGACCCTCAGCCCGCCCGCTGCCCGGGTGAACTCGCTGCCGCCGGGGCACGCACAGGGCTACCAGGACGCGTTCAACTCGTTCGTGGCCGACAGCTATGCCGCCGCGCGTGGCGATGACCCGGACGGGCTGCCGCTGTTCACCGACGGCGCTCGCTCGGCACGGGTCGTCGACGCCGTACTCGCTTCGGCGGCTGCCGATGGCGCCTGGACCGACGTACCGACCAACTCGTAGAGGAGACGGCGATGCCCCGCGCGATCACCCTGTTCACCGGCCAGTGGGCGGACCTGCCGTTCGAGGAGGTCTGCTCGATGGCCGCGTCGTGGGGGTACGACGGTGTGGAGATCGCCTGCAACGGCGACCACTTCGACGTACGGCAGGCGCTCGACGACCCGGCGTATGTAGCCGGCCGCAAGGAGATCCTGCACCGGCACGGCCTGAAGGCCTGGGCGATCTCGAACCATTTGGTCGGCCAGGCTGTCTGCGACGACCCGATCGACTTCCGGCATCAGGCGATCATCCCCGCGCGGGTGTGGGGCGACGGGGACCCCGAGGGCGTACGGCAGCGGGCCGCGGCCGAACTCGCCGATACCGCCAGGGCGGCACGCGCGTTCGGCGTCGAGGTGGTGGTCGGCTTCACCGGTTCGAAGATCTGGCAGTACGTCGCGATGTTCCCGCCGGTGCCTGCCTCCGTCATCGAGGGCGGGTATGAGGACTTCGCCGAACGCTGGAACCCCATCCTCGACGTGTTCGACAACGAGGGTGTGAGGTTCGCGCACGAGGTGCACCCCGGCGAGATCGCGTACGACTACTGGACCACGGTGCGGGCGCTGGAAGCCGTGGGCGACCGGGAGGCGTTCGGGCTGAACTGGGACCCGAGCCACATGGTCTGGCAGGACATCGACCCGGCCGGGTTCCTGTGGGACTTCCGTGACCGGATCTACCACGTGGACTGCAAGGACACCCGCAAGCGGATGGGCAACGGCCGCAACGGTCGGATGTCGTCGCACCTGCCGTGGGGCGACCCGCGCCGCGGCTGGGACTTCGTCTCCACCGGGCACGGCGACGTGGCCTGGGAGGACTGCTTCCGGGTGCTGAACTCGATCGGGTACGACGGGCCGATCTCGATCGAGTGGGAGGACGCCGGGATGGAGCGTACGGTCGGTGCCGCCGAGGCGGTCGACTACGTCCGCCGGCTCGCCTTCGACAAGCCCGCGGCCGCGTTCGACTCGGCCTTCTCAACCGACAACTAGGCCGTATCCATGGCCTGGTCGAGGTCGCTCCACAGGTCCTCGACGTGCTCGATCCCGACCGAGAGCCGCAGCAGGTCCTCGGGGATGGTCTCGGCCTCGGCCGGCCAGCGGCGGCGGCGTTCGAGCATCGACTCGACGCCGCCCAGGCTGGTGGCGTGGATCCAGAGCCGGACGTTCTCGCATACCCGCTGCGCCGCCTCGGCACCGCCGGCCACCTCGACGGCAAGCATCGCGCCGTACCCCTTCATCTGCCGGCTCGCCAGCTCGTACCCGGGATCGGTCATCAGACCGGGGTACCGGACCCGCGAGATGCGCGGATCGCCTGACAGCCGGTCGGCGAGGATCGCCGCGTTCTGCTGTGCCCGTTCGAGCCGTAGCGCCAGCGTCCGTACGCCCCGTAACGCGAGCCACGTCTCCATCGGGCCCGGGATCGCGCCCGAGTCGCGGCGCCGGGCCGCCAGATCGTCGTACCGGTGGTCCCGGCTGACCAGCACACCGAGCAGTAGGTCGGAATGCCCGGACAGGAACTTGGTCGCGGAGTGCACCACGATGTCGGCGCCGAAGTCGAACGGGCGCTGGAGCAGGGGAGTGGCGAACGTGTTGTCGACGGCAACGATCGCGCCCTCCGCATGGGCGGCCGCGGTGATGGCGGCGAGATCGGCGACCTCGATCGCCGGATTGGTCGGAGACTCGGCCCACAGCAGCGCTGCGCCCGGCATCGCCTTCGCAACCGCGGCCGTGTCGGCGATGTCGACCCGCTCGAGCGCGATCCTCCCCGTGGCAGCCCGCCGGTCGAGCAACCCGAGCGAGCCGCTGTACGCGTGGCGCGGCGCGACGATCCGCCCGCCGACCGGCACCAGATCGAACACCGCCGCGGTGGCCCCCATCCCAGAGGCGAACGCGAGCGCCTGCCCGCCCTCCAAATCCCCGATCACGTCCTCGAAGGCACTCCAGGTCGGATTCCCGAACCGCCCGTACCCGATCTCCCCGCCGGCGTGGTACGTCGACGTGAACGTCACCGCAGGTCCCACCGGAGCATCAGCCTCCCGCCCCGGCCGCCCCCCATGGACCAGCACCGTCCGCACGTCCATCTCCGTCATGGCAGCACCCTCACACGTCGGTCGGCTCGCGCCAGCCGCCGGTCGGCGGTCAGGATCTCGGATGCGTCGTCTACGACGCCCGTCGCGACGACGAGCGCATCGGGGAGCCGCAGCGACTTGTGCCTGGCGCCGAGCCGGGCGGCCTCGAGCGCGACCGCCTCGTCGACGGCTCGCACCGGACCGAACAACGAGTCGAGCAGATCCCTGACATCGTGCAGGCGGGACGGCCGCTGCCGTGCGGTTGCGACCAGGGTCTCGGCCAGCACGGTCGCCGGCAGCACGAAAGAGTTGGACGCGTGCCGGTGATCCGCGATCGCCGCGGCGGACGCCTCGTGCAACGCGTCCGCACGGTCGAGCAGCCCGATCACCACGCTCGCGTCCAGGACTACCGCTCCCACTCGTCCCTCAGTTCGTCGATGTCGGCACGCCGGGCGCCTGGTACGGACCCGCGAAGTTGCTCGAACGCCTCCCACCATGGGTCGCGCACCCGGCGCAGCCTGACCACGCCGTCACCGTCGGCAACGACCTCGAGGACGTCACCGGACCGGACGTTCGCGGCGTCGAGTACGGAGACCGGCAGCGTGACCTGGTTCTTGCTGCTGACCTTCGTGCGCCGCGGTCCGGAGTCATCCTTTACTTTGGAAGCCACAGGTAAAGGATATCCGATCGACCGGTTTCCGGACGGGTCCGGCGGTGCCTGTGGATATCTTGGGGTCTAGGGTCGCTGGGGTGGATGGGATGGAGCGGAAGCCGAGGGTGGCCGTCGTGTTCGGCGGCCGGTCCAGCGAGCATGCGATCTCGTGCGTGACCGCGGCCGGCGTACTCCGGGTGATCGACCGGGACAAGTACGACGTGGTGCCGGTCGGGATCAGCACCGACGGCCGGTGGGTGCTCGACGCCGGTGATCCGGAACGGCTGTCGCTCACCGACGGGAAGTTGCCCGAGGTCGACAGCGGCGCGCTGCCGGTGTTGTTCGGCGGCATCCGCGAACTGGTCGTGGGTGAGCCCGGTGAGGTGCCGCGCACGCTCGGTGATGTCGATGTGGTACTCCCGCTGCTGCACGGGCCGTTCGGCGAGGACGGCACGATCCAGGGCCTGCTCGAGATGACCGGGATGCGGTACGTCGGGGCCGGCGTGCTGTCCAGCGCGCTCGGCATGGACAAGCACTACATGAAGGTCGTGTTCGAGGCCGCCGGGCTCGAGGTCGTCCCGTACGTCGTGATCCGCGCCCGCGACTGGAACCGGGACGAGCTGGCCTGCCGGGCGGCGGTCGACAAGCTCGGGTATCCGGTGTTCGTCAAGCCCTGCCGCGGCGGGTCGAGCCTGGGCGTGAGCAGGGTGAGCGACCCCGACGGGCTGGACGACGCGATCGCCGAGGCGCAGCGGCACGACCCGAAGGTGATCGTCGAGGCCTCGGCGAACGAGCCGCGCGAGATCGAGGTCGGCGTCCTCGGCGGACTCGGCGGTGCCGCGCCGGACGTCAGCGTGTGCGGCGAGGTCGCGGTCGACGGCGGTGGTGGGCACGAGTTCTATGACTTCGAGACCAAGTACCTGCCCGAGGGCGAGGAGTACGTCGCGCTGACGGTGCCGGCCGGCCTGCCGGAGGAGACCGTCGCGCAGATCCAGGCGCAGGCGCTGACCGCGTTCGACGCGATCGAGGGGGAGGGCCTGGCACGGGTCGACTTCTTCCTCGACGCCGACGGCCGGGTGATCATCAACGAGATCAATACCATGCCCGGCTTCACCCCGACCTCGATGTTCCCGAGGCTGTGGGCCGCGTCCGGCATCGACTACGCCGCCTTGGTCGAGCGCCTGCTGCAACTCGCTCTGGAAAGGCCGACCGGGCTGCGCTGAGCCCTGTTGCACGGCGCTGCAACACTCGCGCAACACCGCGCGACACTGTGGGGGCCTAAGCCCTAAGGCGGACCCCGGGGGTGATGGCCGGTATGGAACGTTCTGTACGACAGCGGTCCGACGTCGTGACTCTGATGCGGTGCGGCGGGCGGTGCGGTTTCGGCGGCAGGCTGGCCGGGCACCACGACCGGCTGCTCGAGGTCGGCACGGATCAGGCGGCATTGCTCGACCTGATCGAGCTCGCGGTGACCTGGCACGAGCTGGACTATTCGACCGCCGACGTGGTGCCGCCGGCGTTATGGCTTGAGTTCTGCGCGCAGCACGCCTGGCCTGACCCGGACGCCGCGATGCGGGCGTTCGCGCTGGCCACCGACGTCGCTCTGCGTGCACGTTGCGAGGGCTCCGAACAGGTCCGTCCCGCGTAGACTGACCCGGGTGGCCGATCGCGAGCTTCGGCTCACCCTCATCGGCCGCTTCGAGGCGGTGGGGTCGCTCGACTCGCCGATCCCCGGTGGTCGTGCGGTCCGGCTGCTGAAGATCCTGGCCGTTCGTCAGGGCCGATTCGTCGGTGTCGACGAGCTGGTCGAGCTGCTCTGGGATGGTGACGCTCCGGAGCGGCCCGAACGCGGAATCGCCACTCTGGTCAGCAGGCTGCGGCACAGCCTCGGGCCCGGCCGGGTCGACGGCGGCAGCAGTGGCTACACCCTGGTCCGCGACGACGCCACGATCGTCGACCTGCATGCCGCCGAGCAGCTCACCATCACCGCCGAACGGCAGCTCAGGTCGGCACAACCCGCGTATGCCGCCGTCGCAGCCGAACAGGCCGTTCGGATCCTTACGGCCGGTGTACCGCTGGCCGGCGAACCAGATGCGCCCTGGGTCGATGACGTACGCCGGCGTGCCGCGCAACTACTGCGCAGGGCGAGGTCGTCGGGGTGGGAGTCGGCACTGGCGCTGCACCAGTACCCGGCCGCGATCGAGGCGGCGGGCGAGGCCATGGCCGCGGACCCGCTGGACGAGGCCGCCGCCCGGGCCTTGATGCGGGCATACGCCGCCACCGGACAGCAGGCCGCCGCGCTGCGTGTCTACGAGTCGCTGCGAGAGGCGCTGTCCACCGAGCTCGGCGCCGGACCGTCCCCGCAGTCCACGCAGCTCTACAACTCGTTGCTCTCGGCAAACGTGCCGGACCGGGCCGGCGAAGACGGCACGCCGCCGGTGCGGTCCGTCCTGGTCGGCCGCGACGACGAGCTCCGTACGCTGCTCGGGCTGTGGTCCGCCACATGCGGTGGGCACGGCGGCGTCGCGCTGGTGCTGGGCGAGACCGGGATCGGCAAGACGGCATTATTGTCAGCGCTCACCGTCGAGGTGGAACGGACCGGTGGTCTGGCCGTCGGGACCAGCGCCTTCGAGGCCGAGCGGTCGCTGTACCTGCAGCCGCTGGCCGAGGCGCTCGGCCGGATCGCGGCGCGGTTCGATCTCGCCTCGGTACGCGCCTTCGGCGACGAGTGGCTTGGCACCTTGAGCCAGATCGTGCCGGAACTCGCTCGTGCCGTCGGCCCGGTCGGGTACCTGCGGGCGGGTGCGGAGATCGAACACCGCCGCAGCGTGGAGGCGATGACGGTCTTCCTGTCCCGGGTCGGCGAGCGACGGCCGCTGCTGCTGGTCGTCGACGACCTGCAGAACGCGGGCCAGTCGACCGTCGAGGCCCTGCACTTCCTCGCCTCGCGGCTGTCCGGTCACCGCGTACTCGTGGTCGCGGCCGAGCGGACGGCGGCGACCCCACCTCGTACGTCGGTACTGACCGATGTCGCCAGGGTCATCCGGCTCGACCGGCTGTCGCGGTCCGACGTACTGGCGATGGTGGCGGCGGCTGGGGTGCGGTACCCGGCGGACAAGCTGTACGAGTGGACCGGCGGGTCCCCGCTGTTCGTGACCGAGCTGATCCGGCACGGCCGGCGCAGCGGCGACAGCGGACTGGAGCCGCACATTCCGGAGTCGTTGCAGTCGACCGTCGACGCCCGGCTGGCGGCCGTCGGGGACGACGCGCGGATCTTCCTGCAACTCGGGTCCGTCCTCGGCGACGCGTTCTCGCTCGACGACGTGGCGGCGCTGACCGGCGGCAACGCCGAACGGCTCAGCCGGGCGGCGACCAGGGCGCTGCACGACGGCCTGCTGACCGAGCAGGGCGACATGTTCAGGTTCGCCAACGACATCGTCCGCAAGGTCGCGTACGCCACGATGCCCCGGCCGCTGCAGGCCAGCCGGCACCGCCGCGCGGCCAAGCTGCTGGCCGACCAGCCCGAGGCCGCGGCACACCAGTACGTCGGCGCCGGAGACTGGGCGGCCGCCGCGCAGGCCTGGCGGCAGGCCGCGGAGAAGGCGCATCTGGACTTCGCCAACACCGACGCCGAGCGGTTGCTACGCGAGGCGCTCGCGTGCGCCACCAAGGCCGGCGACCAGCTGCTGGAGGGCCGGATCTACCTGCGCCGGGCCCAGATCCGCGACGACCTCGGGCATCTGGACCCGGCCAAGCGCGACTGCGAGGCCGCGATCGAGATCGCGCGCCGGCTCGGGGACGAGGACCTCGAGGCGCACGCCCTGGAACAGCTCGGCTGGACCGCGCTGTACGCCCGTAACGCGATGGCCGCCACGGATCTCGCCGAACGGGCCAGCCATCTGGCCGAGTCCGCCGCCGCGGCACCTGCCGCCCTGCCGAGCTCGCTGTTGCTGGTCGGCCGGGTCCGGCACTGGGACGGCGACTACGACGGCGCGGCCGCCGCGTACGAGAAGGCGCTGCAGACCGAGTCCGACGAGCCGACGACCGCGATGGTGCTGGCGTACCGCGGGGCACTGCTGCAGCACATGGACCGGTTCGCCGAGGCGAAGGCGGTGCTCGAGCGGGCCGTCGTGCTCAGCCGGCGTACGGGCGAGTTCAGGTTGTTGCTGCAGGCATTGTTCTTCACCGGGCTGGCTCGCGGTGACCTCGGTGACCTCGATGGCGCGCTGCGCGCGTTCGACCGGGCGCTGCGGCTGACCCAGGAGTACGACGTGCACTACTACCGGGCCGGCATCCACTCGACCAGCTCCTGGCTGTGGCGGGAGATCGGCGACCTCGGCCGGGCCCGGGACCACGCCGAGCAGGCGATCGAGCTGGCGCACCGCGGCGGCGGCGCGCTCGAACTTGAACAGGAGCTGCACGCCCTGCTGGCGCTGGCCGACTGCGAGCTAGCCGCCGGTGCGCCGGACACCGCCGCCGAGCTGGTCGGCCGGGCGCTGCCGATGCTGGACCGGTCGCTGCCGTTCCGGCCCCGGGCGCTGCTGCGGATGCTGGAGATGCGGACCCGGCTAGACCCGTCGTGTGCAGAGGAGTTGCTGGTGCGGTCCCGGCTGCACTCGTCGCGGAAGTACGAGGCGCTCGCCCTGCACCACCTCGGCAGGCCGCAGGAGGCCGCCGAGGTCGCCTCCGTGGTCGGCTCGGATCTGATCACCGCCGAGCTCGGTACGCCCGCCGCCCGCCGCGCCGCCGTCGACCGGATCGCCGCCACCCTGCCCGCAGACCTGCGCGAGCTCTTCGCAACCCGCGGCCGGCTGGCCCACGCGTAATTTACTATAGTGTTTGGCTATTCACCATCGCAGATGGAGCGTGCCATGCTGCCGACTGATGTCCGTGTCGTCAACGTCGGCCTGTCGCTGTTCGCCGATGCCGTACGAGCGCAGGGCCGGCCGGTCGAGCACGTCGACTGGCGGATCCCGGCCGGCGGGGATCCCGCGCTGGTGGCCGCGCTTACCCGGCTCTACGGGAACGACCGGATCGAGCGGGCGAACGCCGAGGTTGTACGACGGCTCGACACCGGCCGACCACTGCTGACCGACGTACGACCGACACGTGAGGTCGTCCCGGACGTCGGCGAGCGGATGCTGCTGCACTGCGGACCCGCTATCTCCTGGGACGACGTGTGCGACCCGTTGCGCCGGTCGGTGCGGGCGGCGGTGGTGGCAGAGGGATGGGCGTCCGACGTCGAGGGTGCCGACGCGCTGCTGACTGCCGGAGACGTCGAGCTGTCGCCGGCGAACGAGCACGGCATGGTCGTGCCGATGGCCAGTGCGATCGGCCCGACGGCACCGGCGTACGTGGTCGAGACCGACGAGAGCCGGGCATACGCGCCGGTGAGCCAGGGGCCGGGCGAGGTGGCCTGGTTCGGGCGCGAGACCCCGGCGGCGATCGAGCGGCTGCGATTCCTGCGCGACGTCGCCGCTCCCGTGCTGGCCTGGGTGATTCGCAGCCGGGAACCGTTGGACATCTTCGGGTTCGCCGCTCAGGGCGTACAGATGGGCGACGACCTGCACCTGCGTACCCAGGCGACGACGAACCTGCTGGCCCGTACCTGGCTGCCCGGCCTGGTCGCTGCCGACGGCTCGGCCGGTGTCGCGACGGCGGAGTTCCTGGCGGGCAACCACTTGTTCTACCTGACGATCGCGATGGCCGGGGCGAAGGCGGTGACGACCTGGGCGGAGAAGGTGCCCGAGGCAAGCATCGTGACGACGATGGCGCGCAACGGTACGACCTTCGGGGTCCGGCTGGCCGGGTCCGGACGCTGGGCGATCGGTGCAGCCCCGCCGGTTCAGGAGGCGATGTACAACCCGGGACAGGGCCCGGACACCAGTGCGCCCGACATCGGCGACAGCGCCGTACTCGAACTGGTCGGGCTCGGAGGAGCGGCGGCGGCCGGATCGCCGGCGGTGGCCGCGTTCGTGGGCGGGACGATGGCGGACGCGCGCCGGGCGACCGAGCAGATGGCCGACATCTGTACGGCGGAAAGCACGCGATTCAAGCTTCCCGTGATGGACTTCCGCGGCACTCCGGTCGGGGTCGACGTACGCAAGGTGGTCGAGCTGGGCAGCACGCCGAAGGTGACGACCGGGATCCTGCACGCCAGCGACGGCAGCGGCCAGGTCGGAGCCGGAGTCGCCACGGCACCGCTCGACTGTTTCGCGGACGCCCTTCTGGACCTCGATCGCCGCGTCACCGGGTGACGACGGAGGGGTCGCGCAGGGCGATGGCGCCGGCGGCCAGTGCGGCCCGGGCGGCTGTCTCGGTGACGATGCAGCCCACGTTGCGCAGTGCCTGGCGCTGAGCCTGCAGGCCCTGGGGGTCGGCGTCGGTGCCGAGGCAGTAGGCCACGATCTGCGGGCCGCCGTCGCGCATGACCTCGGCGCAGACGGGTGCGAGCGCACCGGCCGGGTCCGGGTGCGAGCCGTACCCGAGGACGACGTCGAGCAACACCACCGCGACGCCGGGCTCCGAGGTCTGGGCGCGCAGGAGGTCGATCCGGGCGGCGGGGTCGATCATCGGATGCGGTCGCCCGGCGGTGTACTCCTCCTCGCCGAGGTCGAGGCAGACCGAGGCGTCCGCCGGGAAGGGTGGCCCGTACGTCTTGTCCAGCGGGGCGTTCGAGTAGACCGACCCGATGAGTCCGGACAGCACCACCTGCGCCTCGTAGCACAGCGTGCCGCCCGAGTAGAGCCCATGGACCGTACGCCGGTCCTCGCCGAGCCTTTGAAGGACTCCGGCAACCTGGTCGGGCAGATCGCCGACGACGTCCGGGCGTGGCAGCCCGAGGAGGTCCAGAGTCGCCAGCACGCCGCTCTCCAGGGTGCCGCTCACTCCGATCATCGCGGTGACGAGCGGAGTGTCGCCGGCCGCGGCGACGACCGCGTCGGCCACCGACGGCGCCGGCGGCTTCGAGACCAGCAGGATCACATCGGTTCCGGGGTCGTTGCGCAGGGCATCGATCGCCTGGAGCGCCATCCGGCCGCCCACGGCGTCGGACAGGTCCCGGCCGCCGAGGCCGATGACGGCCGACACGCCCGCACCCCAGCGGTCGAGCAGGCACATCACCTCCTGAGCGCCGGTCCCCGCCGCGGCGACTACGCCTACTCGGCCGGGCTTGACGACGTTGGCGAACCCGAGACCGGTGCCGCCGAGTACGGCGGTCCCCGCTCCGGGCCCCATCACCAGCCGGCCAAGCTCAGCGGCCCGGGACTTCAGCTTGATCTCCTGCTCGATCGGGACGTTGTCGCTGAACAGCAGCACGTCCAGCCCGGCCGAGAGTGCCTTGTGCGCCTCCAGAGCCGCGTAGTCACCAGGCACCGAAACGATCGCGACATTGCTGCCCGATTGGCGTGTGACCGCCCGCGCCAGCGTCCGTACCGACTCCGTCTGCTCGGCGGCTGGCCGCGCCGAGAACATCGCTGCATCCGCCGCCCGGAGAGCCGACTCGACGATCTCCTCGTCCGCGCCGCGCACAGCCAGCACGAGGTCATTGGCGCCGGCAACGATGTCGAAGCCCTCGTCGTGCAGGGTCTCGAGATTGGCCGGCGTGCCCATCGCGGCCGCGGCCCACTCGACCCCGGGCTCGGCCGTCATCGCCCGGGTCCCGGCCATCTGCAGTACCGAGTCGACGTAGCTGTCCGGCAGCACCCGGACCCCGGTCGAGCTCATCACGAGTCCGCCACGATCCTGGTGCCGGTGTCCTCCTCGGCGAGCGCACCGAGTGCTCCGTCCGGGGAGCTGATCACCGCGGTCCGGCCGCCGCCGCGGACGAACCGGATCGCGGCCCGGACCTTCGGGCCCATGCTCCCCTCGGGGAACTGTCCCTCCTTGAGGTACCGCTCCGCCTCGTCGACCGGCAACTCGGTCACAGCTCGGGATTGCGGCGTACCGAAGTCGAGTAGCACGTGCGCTACGCCGGTCAGCATCACCAGCGCCTCGGCCTCCAGCGAACTGGCCAGCACCTGCGCCGCGTAGTCCTTGTCCACCACTGCGTCGATGCCGATGTACCCGTTCGGCCCGGACACCACTGGTACGCCGCCACCGCCGGCCGCGATCACCAGCGCGCCGGAGTCCACCAGCGTACGAATGGTCGTCGCCTCGACGATCTGCAACGGCTCCGGCGAGGGCACCACGCGGCGGAACCCACGACCGGAGTCCTCGGTCATCAGCCAGCTCCGCTCCTGCGCCAGCCGTTGGGCGTCGGTCTCGGAGAAGAACGGCCCGATCGGCTTGTGCGGCACGGCGAAGTCCGGGTCGTCCAGCGATACCACGACGTGCGTCACGAGCGCGGCGATCTCCGGCCGGTCCGGCCGGGCGGCCCCGTGCAGCGCCATCGCGATCATGCTGCCGAGCTGGCCCTGCGTCATCGCGTCCAGGCTGAACAGCGGCTGCGCTGGCACGAGCGCCGCGCCCTCGTCCTGCTGGATCGCCAGATTGCCGATCTGCGGGCCGTTGCCGTGCACCACTACCACGTTCCAGCCGGCCTGGCGTAGTGCCCAGACCGTCTCGGCCATCTCGGCGACGTTGCGCGTCTGCTCGTCGTACGTGCCGGTCCGGCCGGCACCGATGAAGGCGTTGCCGCCCAGGGCGACGACCGCGGTTCTGGACATCTGCCGCCTATCATACGAAGGAGACGTCCACTATAGTGGATGCCGGTCAGCCCACCCTCATGTCGAGTCTGGGTAGTTCGCGCAAGGTGTTGCTCACGTAGCAGACTCGTTCGGCCGCCGCCAGCAGCTTGCCGAACTCGGGCGGTTCCGGGTCACAGCGCACCCGGACCAAGATCTCGCTGAACCGCGGCCCGTCGTACACGCCGGTAGTACTGACCCGCAGGTCGCCGAGCCCGATGCCGCGCTTCTTGGCCACCCATGCCAGCGCCAAGGCCACACAGGACCCGACCGAGGCGAGCAGCATGTCCGTGGGCTGCGGCCCGGCGTCGGTACCACCCGCGGACTCCGGCTCGTCGATGACGAAACGGAACTTGCCGGCCTGGACCGTGCACCGCAGCCCGCCCTCCCAGGTCGCGTCGACCGTCCGGCTGGTCATCGGCGCAGTCCCGTGACGGCGACGTCGACCGCGACCCGCGTCTGGTCGCCGAGTCGCAGGGATACCGTGCCGCTGTCGTCGATCCGCCCGACGACCGCGGCCTCCAGCCCGCGCGCGGTGAACGGCGCGATGCACTCGTCCTCCCGGCCCGGCGGTACGCACATCAGGAACGCGAAGCTCGGGAAGCAGTTCAGCCAGTCCGCGATCGGTATGTCCGACGGCCGCGGCAGGGCGTCCAGATCGAGTGCGGTGCCGCACCCGCTCCACTCCAGCAGCATTCCGAGCGAGCCGACAATGCCGGCCATGCTGACGTCCTTGGCCGCCACGCAAGCGCCACTGCCCGCGACCTCGGCGAGCACACGTACATCGTCGGCACAGCGACTGCCGCGCTGCTCGAACGCGGCATAGAACGGGAAGTCCATCCGCATCGCACCTCCGAGTGCGCACGCGAAGACCAGGGTCTGCCCGGCCTCGACTCGAGTCACGGACAGCGCCGCCGACGCAGTGCCGACCGCGAAGGCCGACAACGACGGTTCGCCGTCGTACGAGGTGAGATGACCGCCGAGGATCGGTACGTCGTACAACTCGGCGGCGTGCCTCATGCCGGCCAAGATCGTGCGGGCGATACCCGGTGCCGCGACGATCGTGTCGACGATGCCGAGGGATACGCCGCCGGTAGCGGCGATGTCGTTGACGTTGCACAGCACGGCCGCGATCCCGGCGCCGTACGGGTCGGACCGGACGAAACGGGGGAGCAGTGCCTCCCCGCATGCGACGACCTTCGACCCGGAAATGCCCGGCAGGTCGATCGCGGCGGCGTCGTCGCCGGGCCCGGTGAGCCAGTCCGACGGTCCTAGCGCCTCAGTGACGATGCCGATGGCGGACTTGTTCCGCAGACCCGGATGGGCGCGGACGGCCTCGACGACGATGTCGAGATCGAGGCCTGTGGGAGCGGTGGTCATCTGGCCTCCCTTTACTATAGTAGACGACTATATCGGATTCGACTTACGATGACGGGGTGCTCCCAGGCTTCCTGGACCTCCCCGAACGCCCGGCGAAACCACGCACGAACGGTCTCACACACGTGCTGGACAAGGGCGTCCCCGCGCTGAGCGCGCAGGGTTTCCTGGCCGCCGGCGGCGAGTTCATCGACATCTGGAAGATCGGCTGGGGGACCGCGTATGTGGACCGGTCGCTTTCGGCGAAGCTCGCCCTGCTGGCCGAGAACGACGTCACCGCGTGCCTCGGCGGCACGCTGCTGGAGATCGCGTGGATGCAGGGCCGTACCGCCGAGCTGTTCGAGTGGGCAGGCGAGATCGGCTGCCCGGCGGTCGAGGTCTCCCGCGGCACCGCCCCGATGTCGGCCACGGACAAGCGGAGGCTGATCGAGACCGCCTCCGAGCACTTCATCGTGTACGCCGAGGTCGGGTCGAAACGGCCCGGCGATGTGATGGGTGCGTCCGAGTGGGCTGCGGAGGCATACGCGGACCTGGACGCCGGCGCGGCGATTGTGGTCGCCGAAGGACGCGAGAGCGGGACGGTCGGGATCTACGACGGGACCGGCTCGGTTCGGACCGAGACCGTGGACGCACTGGTCTGTGCTGCTGGACTCGGTTCGGTGCTGTTCGAGGCGCCGCGCAAGGCACAGCAGGCCTGGTTCATCCGCGCCTTCGGGCCGGACGTGAACCTCGGCAACGTCGCGCTCGAGGAGGCGGTCTCGGTCGAGACGCTGCGGCTCGGGCTCCGCTCGGACACGGTGGGCGTACCGGAGCGGCAGTGTTGAACCTGGTGCCCGGGCAGTACCGCGGTGTCGCCGTAACGACGGCCGGACCGAACCTCGACCCCGAGTCGCTGCGGTCGCACTTCCTCGGGCGCGAGGCGTACCGCCGTACCCGGTTCATCGTGGTCCGGCACAACGAGGACACGGCGCTGGTCCAGGTGAACAAGTTGTCGGACGAACCGCTGTTCTCGCCCATCACACAGGTGCGGGTTCTGGCCGGGTCGGACGAGTGCGCGTACGTTCACGAGCCCGACGCCGACACCGCCGTACCGTCCACGCTGGCCGAGGTCGCGCGGCGGCGCGCGCCCGACGCCCGCGCTGTCGTCGTCAAGGGCCGGTACGAGCACGTGAGCTTCATCGTCGAGCCCCGACCGGTACGGATCCGGGTACGCGAGATCGTCCCGCCCGTTCCGGCCAAGCTGTTCGACCAGGCGAGCCGAGTGCTGTCAACGGCCGAGAACCTGCCGCCTCTTGAGTTGGTACCCGAGGTGGTTGAGTTCGCGGACCTGGCCGCGGGTCATCCGACCGACCACTATCTGCTGCCGTGCCGCGGGTCTGGCGTCGCGGTTGCGGGTACGAGAGCGTCGTATCTGGACGAGAGGCCGGACCGGCAGGACTGGACCCTCATCGGCTGCGAGCGTTCGCAGCAGATCCATCGGTGGTTCTACGGCGACGATCCGCCAACCGTCGACCTGTGCCCGATGCGGTCCGCGGCGTTGCGCGACGGCACCGAGTCGGTGTTGCTGACGAAATGCTGCCTGCGCGAGAGCGGGCTCGAACAGGGCGACGGCTGGGTGTCGGTGCCGTGGGGATCGACGCTGGACCAGGTACGCGAGGCGCTGGCGGTGCTGGCCGGACAGCGGGAGCCGGCATGGCAACCCGTCTGAGCGACTCACCGCTGTACGCGCACCTGTGGGGCACCGACGAGCTCGAGGCGGTGTTCGGGGAGGAGGCGCGACTGCAGACCTGGCTCGACATCCTGGTCGCGCTGGCGCACTGCCAGAGCCGGCTCGGCATCATCCCTCCCGAGGCGGCCCATCACATCGCGGCCCACGCCCGGGTGGATCTGCTCGACCTGGACCTCGTGGCCGCCGAGACGCGCAAAGCCGGACACTCGACGCTCGGCCTGATCAAGGCACTCGAGGGCGTCGCCGGGGAGTACGTGTACTACGGCGCCACCGTGCAGGACCTCACCGACACGTGGTTCGGGCTCGTCATGCGTGATGTCGGAGCGATCGTACGAAGGGACCTGCGGGCGATCCTGGCCACGCTGCTGGACCTGGCCGCGGAGCACCGGGACACGGTCATGCCGGGTCGTACGCATGGTCAGCCCGGTTCGCCGACGACGTTCGGGTTGAAGGCGGCGTCCTGGGCCGACGAGTTCTCCCGGCACCTGCAGCGGATGTCCGTGGGCCGATCGCGTTGGGAGACCGGGCAACTGGCCGGCGCGGCGGGGACGCTGGCGTTCTTCGGTGCGTCGGGACCTCAGTTGCGGGCCTTGTTCTGCGAGGAACTGGGGCTGGCGGACCCCGGCATCTCGTGGCTGACCGCGCGGGACCGGATCGCGGAGTTCGGCCACGTGCTGGCGATGGTCTGCGCGACCCTGGCCCGGATCGGCGACGAGGTGTACGAGCTGCAGCGTCCCGAGATCGGCGAACTGCGCGAACCGGCCGGCGGCGGCACGAGCAGCATCACGATGCCGCACAAGCGCAACCCGGAGACAGCCGAGCACCTCGGCACCCTGGCCCGGCTGGCGCGATCGTCGGCCGCCGTCCTGCTGGAGTCGATGGTCGGGCAGCACGAGCGCGACGGCCGGTCCTGGAAGGCCGAGTGGATCGCACTGCCCGAGATCTGCCTGCTCACCGGAGCGGCGCTGCGGTACGGCCGGCGACTGCTGGACGGTCTGGAGGTCGACACAGCCGCGATGGAGCGCAACCTGCGGGCTCATCCGCTCGGCACCGAGCAGGTGCTGGCCGGGCTGTCGTCGCGGCTCGGCAAGCACCGCGCACAGGGCCTGCTTCAGGACGTGCTCCGCGACGTCCCGGTCTCGGACCTTCCGGAACACCTGGCCGCTCTGCACGTCGCCAAGGCTGAGGAGGTCCGGGCCTGGCTGAGCGACGACGCGATCGCGGTCGCCGGTTTGATGGTTGACCACGTCGTCAACCGGGACCGGCCGTGAGGTACCCGCTCGCGGTGCTGCCGACACCGCTCGTGTACGCCAGCCGGCTGTCGGAGGTGGTGGGTCTGGAGATCTATGTCAAGCGGGACGACCTGACCGGGTTCGGTGCTTCTGGCAACAAGGCGAGGGCGCTGGAATATCTGGTGGGTGCCGCATTGGACGACGGATGCGATGTGCTGGTGACGGGAGGTAGCGCGAGCTCCAACTTTCTCCCGGCCGCCGCGCTGGCGGCGTCTCGCGCGGGGATCGGCTGTGCGCTTGTCGTCTCCGGGTCGGAGGACTCGGCCAACCTGGAATTGGCCCGCCGGGCCGGCGCGACACTGCACCACCTCGGTCCGGGCGAACGTGACCGCATCGACCCAGCCGTGCAGGAGTTGGCTGATTCCGCTGCCGGTCGTCCGTACGCGATGCCGCGCGGCGGATCCACGCCAGTCGGGGCACTCGGCTTCGCGGCCGCCGCAGCCGAGTTGTCGGCGCAGACCGATGCCGGTCTCACGGTGCTTCCGGTCGGCTCGGGTGGTAGTTGTGCCGGGCTGCTCGCTGTACCGGGTGCCACCAGGCTGCTTGGAGTGTCGGTGAGCCGGCCGCCGGACGAGATCGCGGCGAAGGTGCACGGGCTGGCGAGTGAGTGCGCGGCGCTGCGGGGGCATCCGGAGCCGGATCACGGCAGGCTCGAGATCGTGGACGGCCGCGGCCCGGGCTTCGGCGTACCGGGCCCCGACGACCTCGCCGCCGCGGCGCTCGCGCTGGAGACCGAAGGGCTGCTGCTCGACCACACGTACACCGCCAAGGCGATGGCCGTCCTGCTGGACCGTCGTGCTCCAGGACCGGTGGTGTTCTGGCATACCGGTGGGCTGGTGACCGCGATCAGCGAGTACGGGAGGCATGATGTCGCCGCGTGAGGGTGGCCCGCCGACGAGTGGGCCGGCGCCGGAGCTGGTCGAGTCCGGGAGGCATCGTGTCGCCGCGTGAGGGTGGCCCGCCGACGAGTGGGCCGGCGCCGGAGCTGGTCGAGTCCGGGTTCGCCTGGGAGAACGCGGACGCCCCGGTGCTGCACGCCGGGATGAACCTCGCCGACATAGCGCACGTGCTCGATCTCGGCCGCCGCGGTCTGGTGCCGCCGGCCGCCCGGAAGGCGTTGCTGGAGCTGCTGTTGGAGGTCTCCGCGACACCCGCCGAGGAGTTCCCGTACGACGCGTCGTACGGCGAGCCGTACAACTCGCGCGAGCGGTACTTCGTCTCTCGCCTCGGCGACGTGGGCGGTTGGTTGCATGCTGGACGGCCGCGGCGGGAGGCGGCCCGGATCGCGCTGCGGCTCCACCTGAGGCGCCAACTCGCCGAGCTCGTCGCGGAAGCCGCGCACTTCGCATCGGAGACCACGTCGCAGGCCGCGGCCCATGCCGAGACGTTGATGCCGGACCAGACGTATCTGCAGCAGGCCCAGCCGTCGACGTTCGGGCACTACCTGCTGTCGTTCGTCTACCCGGCTGTGCGAGACGCGCGCCGGCTGCTCGAAGAACTCGACTGGGTGGATTGCAGCCCGGGCGGCGCCGGGTGCGTCAACGGCACCCGCCTGCTCGACGACCGGACGTACATCGCGGACGCACTCGGCTTCGACGGATTCATCCAGCACACTCGGGACGCGATGTGGCAGGTAGACGGCCTGGTCCACATCCTCGCCACCGCGGCCAGCCTGCTGTCGAACTTCAGCAAACTGGCCGAGGACCTCGAGATCTGGTCCAGCTCGGAGTTCGACTTCGTCGACCTGGCGCAGGAGTACACCCGGGCCAGCGTCCTGATGCCGAACAAGCGCAACCCGTATTCGCTGTCGATCGTGCGCGGCGCGTCGGGTGTGGTGATCGGCCGGCTGACCGGATTCCTCGCCGTGACCAAGAGCCCGTCCGCGCGCAGCGACAACCTGATCTTCGCGTACGGCGAGGTGCCCCGGGCCTTGGATCTGTCGTTGCGGATCACGCGGTTGATTACCGGCGTCGTACGCACACTGCGAGTCAACACGGAACGCATGTACGACGAGTTGCGGCGCGGCTATACGCAAGCCACGGATCTCGCCGAGCACTTGGTGCAGATCTGTCGGGTCGACTACCGCACGGCGTACGTCGTGGTCGGCAACGCGGTTCGGGCCGCTAGCCGCGCCGGCATACCGGGTGTCGAGATCACCGGCACGATGATCGACGAGGCCGCGATGGCGCATACCGGTCGGTCCTGGGGTCTGGCCGGCCGAGATCTGTCGGCGGTGCTGGACCCCTGGCAGATCGTCCAGTCCCGCACGGCGCAGGGCGGCGCCGCGCCTGTCGCAATGGAGAAGATGGTCAGCGCCCTCCGGCCCGAGTTGCACGCGCTCGCCGACCAGGCCCGGCGCCGAACCGCGCGTTTCGAGGAGATCGAGGCAGCGCTGCTGGACCAGGCTCGCGCGGAGAGCGCATGAGAGCACTAGACCTCGGCGTCGGTGCTCGCGCGGAGACCGGATGAGAGCACTCGATCTCGGCGTGGGTGCTCGCGCGGTCCTGTCGGAAGGTACGCGCGGCCGGGTGATCGCGACGTACGCGAAGACGTTCTATCTGCGCTTCGACGCTGGCGTCGTCGCGATGACGGACGGAACCGCCGAACGCGGTCCGATCCACGTCCGCTGCCCGGTCCTACCG
>JBKPSJ010000307.1:0-16947 GCA_046765875.1 Actinomycetota bacterium | reverse complement strand
ACCGCGTACTACGCGCCCGAGGCCGAGTTCTACGTCTTCGACGACGTCCGGTTCGAGACCAAGCAGAACGAGGGCTACTACCACATCGACTCGATCGCCGGCGCCTGGAACACCGGCCGGATCGAGGAGGGCGGCAACCGCGGCTACAAGGTCCGCTACAAGGGCGGCTACTTCCCGGTCTCCCCGACCGACCACTTCGCCGACCTGCGCGCAGAGATCATCAAGAACCTCGAGGTCAGCGGCCTGACCGTCGAGCGTGGTCACCATGAGGTCGGTACGGCGGGCCAGGCGGAGATCAACTTCCGCTTCGACACTCTGATGCGTACCGCCGACAACCTCATGAAGTACAAGTACATCGTCAAGAACACGGCCTGGGCCAACGGCAAGACGGCAACCTTCATGCCGAAGCCGATCTTCGGTGACAACGGCAACGGTATGCACTGCCACCAGTCGCTGTGGGCCGGCGGCGAGCCGCTGTTCTACGACGAGTCCGGGTACGGCGGGTTGTCCGACACCGCGCGCTGGTACATCGGCGGCCTGCTCAAGCACGCACCGTCGCTGCTGGCGTTCACCTGCCCGACCGTGAACTCGTACCACCGGCTGGTGCCGGGCTTCGAGGCTCCGGTCAACCTGGTCTACTCGCAGCGCAACCGCTCGGCCTGCATCCGGATCCCGATCACCGGCTCGAACCCGAAGGCCAAGCGCATCGAGTTCCGCTGCCCGGACCCGTCGGCCAACCCGTACCTGGCCTTCTCGGCCCAGCTGCTGGCCGGCCTGGACGGCATCCGCAACAAGATCGAGCCGGCCGACCCGGTGGACAAGGACCTGTACGAGCTGCCGCCGGAGGAGCACGCGGCCGTCGACCAGGTGCCGACCTCACTCCCGGCGGTCATCGACTCGCTGGAGCGCGACCACGACTTCCTCCTCGAGGGCGACGTGTTCACCTCCGACCTGATCGAGACCTGGATCGACCTCAAGCGCGAGCAGGAGATCGCCCCGATCCAGCTCCGCCCCCACCCCCACGAGTTCGAGCTCTACTTCGACGTGTAGGTCCGAACCCGCGCCTGACCTGCGGTACGCGCGTCCGCAGGTCAGGCGTTCGTCAATGGTTCGTCAGTACGGGCGTCCCAGCTCGCCAGCACCGCGCCCACCGCGGCACGGGTCCACGGCCCGGGCCGGCTGGCGAGTTGTCCGGAAACTGGGTGGTTGCTATTCCCAGCCACCATCATCGCCGGTAGACCGGTCTGTATGGTGGCGGGCCGCTGTGTTCCTCCGTCGCGGCAGCTCTGCCCTGTGCGATGACTACTTGCTGCGGGTGCGGACCCGAGCGGCTCGTAGATGTTCTCCAGGTGCCAGGCCTAGTCTCGACGGTTCAGGACTCGCCGGGCGGACTAGGGTCGAGACACGACTCGCCTTAGCCGCTGGGCCCGCCCCGAGTCGTCCCACGCGGGCAACGAGTGTCTGAGGGAGGAACAACAAAATGAACACACCTCCGATCGTTTCCACGCAGGAGTGGCAGGAGGCCTGGGAACGGCTGCTGGTGAAGGAGAAGGAGCTCAGCCGGGCGCGCGACGCTTTGGCGGCACTACGCCGCCGCATGCCGTGGATGGCCGTGGACAAGGACTACAACTTCGAAGGGCCGAATGGCCCGGCAAGCCTGCTCGACCTGTTCGAGGGCCGTCGCCAGCTGATCGTGTACCGAGCCTTCTATGGGCCGGAGGTCACCACCTACGCCGAAGGCGGCACGTACCCGCAGCGTGCGTGCGTGGGCTGCTCGTTGCTCGCCGACCAGGTGGCGAACCCGGCACACCTGAACGCCCGCGACACCACGCTGGCGTTCGTGTCGCGGGCCCCGCAAGCCGACATCGAGGGCCTGAAGGCGCGGATGGGCTGGGAGTCGATCCCGTGGTACACGCTGACCGACGACTTTGACGCCGACTTCGGCGTCGACGAGTGGCACGGCACAAATGCCTTCATCCGCTCCGACGATCGGGTGTTTCGCACCTATTTCGTCAACAGCCGCGGCGACGAGGCAATGGGGAGCACCTGGAGCTACCTCGACATCACCGCGCTCGGTCGCCAGGAAGAGTGGGAGGACTCACCGGAGGGTTATCCCCAGACCCCGCCGTATCAGTGGTGGAACTACCACGACGCGTACACACGGGACGGGTAGGCCCTGGCTGGCGTTGGTGCGGACGACGCCTATACCCTGCGGGGGTATAGTGCCAGCATGACCGTCACCAAAGCACCCGGATACCGGGTATCGAAGGACCAGCTCCTGAAATGCCTGACACGCGGGGCTCGTAGACGACCACAGCAGGCGCTGCCTGCCGGGCGGCGGCAACGGCACCTCCGAGGAGCAGGTTCACGAGCTGATGGGCGCGTCGGTCGCCCGGTGACCTCATGATGGTGCTGGTCGCGGGCGCGACCGGACGGTTCGGATCGATCGTCGATCTGCTGCTCGAGCGCGGCCATTCCGTCCGGGCCGGGACCCGCGATCCGCAGTCCCCGACGGCCGTCGGGCTCCGCAAGCTGGGCGCCGAGCTGGTTGCGGCGGACTTCGACGACCCCGCCTCGCTGGAGGCGGCGGCCCGCGGGGTGGACGCTGTCTTCGCCTCCGGCACTGCCCACCATGTCGGCCCGGACGGCGAGGCCAGGCACGGCCGCAACCTGGCCGTCGCCGCATCCGCGGCCGGCACGCCGCATCTGGTGTACGTCTCCGGTGATGGCGCCGCCCCGGACAGCCCCCTGCCGCTGTTCCGCGCCAAGTGGGAGGTGGAACAGGGGATCGGCGCGACCGGCGTCGCGCACACCATCCTCGCCCCCACCTACCTGATGGAGAACCTGTTCAACCCCTGGAACATCTCCGCGCTCAAGTCCGGCGTTCTGCTCAGCCCGATCCCGGTCGACCGCACGCTCCAGCAGACCGCGGTCGCGGATCTGCTCTCACTGGCCGTCCTGGCGATCGAGCGACCCGGCGACCTCACCGGGCGTCGCATCGCGGTCGCCTCGGCCGAGCTCACTGCGGACCAGGCCGCCGACGCGATCTCGGAACTGATTCCCCGCAGACTCGATGCCCGCCCGGCGCCACTCGACGCCCTGCCACCCGGTGTCCGCTTCCTGTTCGGCTGGCTCGAGTCGACCGGCCACCACGTTGACATCGAGGCACTCCACGACGAGTTTCCCGAGATCGAATGGCATGGCTACCACGCCTGGGCACGAGAGCAGCTCGACCGCTTCCACGAACTCTGCCCCCAGCCAGAACCAGTCGCTCACTGAACCGGGCCGCTCTAACAGGACCGGCCCAGACCCGCTCGAATCAGCCACACATGCCGTCGAGTTCGTATTGTTGGTGCTGCGCTGGTGCGTTGACAACCCGCGAACGTCACAGCCGGACGTCGTGCAGCGGTCTGCCTCTCGCCAGCTAGCGCATGTTACGAAAATGCTGGTGTAGGCGGCTGGCCACGCCCGCGAGCCGAGTTGCGCGTGCCCGGTTGTGGGTCCGCTCGTCTTGTGGTGACTTCGTGCGGCACTGTGCAGCGTCCCAACCCACACCAGCGTGCGGGAACCTTCGATCCCGCCGGCACGCAACGTCACCGACGGCCCAACGCCACAGACATCCGACCCCGGGCCTGCTGCCGGATCAGCCACATTCGTAACAGGTCTTAGCTGTCGCGAAACTCGACAGCTGGGGACGGTCGAGCACGGCCCGTTAGGCGCCGTCGACGGCGATGCGGGAATCTAGCCGTAACGGTCGGCCGCCAAAGCGCTGGCGATAGTGCGGCGGGCGGCCGAGGTGACAGGCTCGGTCGGGTGATCACTGCCTACAACAAGTTCTCCGGCCGCGACCTGGACCGCATCCAGGGCCTGGCTGACGGGGTGTTCGCAGTCGCGATGACGCTGCTCGTCCTGGATCTGCGGCTGCCCGACGTGCACGCCGCGGACAACGACACGCTCTGGGCCCAGCTTGCCGACCTCGGACCGCAGCTGGCGGCGTACCTGCTCAGCTTCACCATGCTCGGCACCTTCTGGCTCGCCGTGCACACCCTGCTCCGACTCTGTCAAGACTCGGACCGCGGACTGGTCTGGGCCTGCCTGGCGTTCCTGTTCTTCGTCACCACCCTGCCGTTCGCGGCGTCGGTGCTCGCCGACCATGTCCACCTGGCCCTAGCGGTCGGGCTCTACTGGTTCAACCTCGCCATGCTCGGTGCCTGCCTGGCCTGGCAGCTGGCCCACGTGGTTCGTGCCGGCCTGGTGGACGATGCCAGCCGTCCGGGCGTGGTGCTGGTGGGCCGTCGGCTGGTCCTGGCGCAGGGTCTGTACGCCGTGGCAGCCGCGGTTGCAGCCCTCAGCCCGGAGGCGGCCATCGGCGCGCTCGCACTCGTCCAGTTGTTCTTCGTGGTGTCACCGCGACTGCCCTGGCGAGTCTGAACCGGCTCACGGCCGGGCGCGGCATGGCGCTCGGTCTATCGATCTGCACGACCGGCAGCGCGCCGCGGGAGCGGGTCAAGGACGGTCAGGAGACCCGCCGTCTGCTGTGGGGACCGCTGCGCACGGAGCGCAGGGACGGAGACGCATTGGCCGGCACGCCGACGAGCCCGCCGCGATACCTTGACGGTGTGCGCTGGCTGCGTCGACCGCGAGCGCCGAAAGGGGTGACAGACGTGACCAAGAAGAGGAACAACAGCAAGAAGGACCACCTGCAGGGAGAAACGCCGTCCTCCGTCGCGTCTGCGGAGGCGCCCGCCGAGCCGCCCGCGAAGATGAAGCGCAAGGACTACGAGCGGGAGATGCGGCGCCTGCACGGCGAGCTCGTCGCCTTGCAGGAATGGGTCAAGGCGTCGGGAGCCAAGATCTGCATCGTGTTCGAGGGTCGGGACACGGCCGGGAAGGGAGGCACGATCAAGCGGATCACCGAGCGGGTGAGCCCGCGCGTGTTCCGGGTCGTCGCCCTGCCGGCTCCGACCGAGCGTGAAAAGTCACAGATGTATGTGCAACGGTATGTCGCGCACTTTCCGGCCGCCGGCGAGGTCGTGATCTTCGACCGCAGCTGGTACAACCGCGCGGGCGTCGAGCGCGTGATGGGCTTGTGCAAACCGGAGGAGACCGAGCGGTTCTTGGACCTGGCGCCGGCGTTCGAGAAGAGCATGGTCGATTCGGGGATCCTGCTGCTCAAGTACTGGCTGGAGGTCAGCCCCGAGGAACAGACCCGGCGCCTGGAGAGCCGCATCGAGGACCCGCGCAAGGTCTGGAAGCTCTCCGACATGGACCTCAAGTCCTACAGCCGCTGGTATGACTACTCCCGGGCCAGGGACGCCATGTTCGCCGCGACCGACACGGCGTGGGCGCCCTGGTACATCGCACACACCGACGACAAGAAGCGGGGCCGGCTCAACCTCATCAGTCACCTGCTGAGCCAGGTTCCGTACAAACCGCTCGCCCATAACGAAGTCACACTGCCCAAGCGGCAGGGCGGCCGCGGCTACGTGGAGCCGAACCTCCCGCTGCGACACATTGCCACGCCGTTCTGACGGCAATCGACAACCCTCCGAGCCTCGCGTCGGCGGCCATGTCACTCTGTGGCCAGTTCAGCGTCCTGCCTCCTCGCCCGTCGATTCCTGCAACAGTGCGCGAGCGTATGGCCGCGTCGCATCGGCCATATCGTTGCGCAGGGCAACGCCGTGCCAGTGCACAGTAGTCTCGGCCGGGACCTGGTCCCCACGTGCCGCGAGATCATCTGGTCGACCTGCCCCGCCGCCGCGTCAAACCGTGAGCAGGGTGATGAATGGTGCGTCCGGACGAATCGGACGGCGGAGGTTGTTGCGGCCGAACCAACAGTGGCCGCACGGCAGGGGCGGATGCTGGCGGCGGTGGACTTCCCGAGGAGGACGCATGGACGAGGAACTGCAGGCGACGGTCAGCCGGACCGCGGAGGAACGCAAGGTACCGGGCGTCGCGGTCGGGGTCCTGTTCGACGGCGACGAGGAGTACGCATTCCACGGCGTGACCAGCGTCGAGAATCCGCTCGAGGTGGACGCGACGACGCTGTTCCAGTTCGGCTCGACAGGGAAGACCTACACAGCGACGGCGATCATGCGGCTCGTCGAGCAGGGGAAGGTGGAGCTGGCCGCATCGGTGCGGACGTACCTGCCGGACTTCGCGGTCGCCGACGCGGACGTCTCCCACCGAGTCACCGTGGGTCACCTGCTCAACCACACCGCCGGGTGGGAGGGCGACATGATGGACGACACCGGGTGGGGTGACGATGCCCTCCAGCAGTACGTGGCCCGAATGGCGGAGTTGACGCAGGTCACGCCGCTCGGTGCCACCGTGTCGTACAACAACGCCTCGCTGTCGGTCGCCGGACGGATCCTGGAGGTGCTCACCGGCACGACGTACGAACAGGCGATCCGCGATCTCGTGCTGGACCCGCTCGGGCTCGACCACACGTACTTCTTCCCCAACGAGATCATGACCCGCCGGTTCGCGGCCGGGCACACCCGGCACGACGACGGCACGATCACGGTCGCGCGGCCCTGGGCACTGCCTCGCGGTGGGAATCCGGCCGGCGGGATGTCGGCCACTGCCGCCGACCAGATCGCCTGGGCGCGGTTCCATCTCGGCGACGGTACGGCGGCCGACGGCACCCGCGTGCTCAGCTCGGAGTCACTCGAGCTCATGAAGCAGCCGACGGCCGAGATGCCGGGCAGCGCACTCGGTGACGCCGTCGGCATCAGCTGGTTCCTCAGGGACGTCGACGGCGTCCGGCTGGTCGGGCACGGCGGTGACACGATCGGCCAGCACTCGGAGTTCGTCATGGTTCCCGAGCGGGGCTTCGCGTTCACCGCCATGACGAACTGCGGTCCGAACGGCTCGGAGCTGAACGAGGAGCTGATGCGGTGGGCGCTCGAGCACTACATCGGTGTCGTCGACGCGGACCCGGAGCCGGTGCTGCTGAGCGACGAGGCGCTGCGACCGTACACCGGGCAGTACGAGACGATCGCGGTCACCTGTAGCATCACGGCGAAGGACGGCCGGCTCGAGGCCACTGTGCACGTCAAGCCGGAGACGGCCGCGGTCCTGAAGGAGGCCGGCACGGAACTGTCGCCCGACGAACTGGAGCAGACGTTCCCGCTGGCCCTGCTGGCAGCGGACGGCGACCGGTACGTCGTACCGGACGGGCCGGCCAAGGGCATGAAGGGGTACTTCTCCCGCGACACCGACGGCACCATCGGCGGCGTGCACATCGGCGGCCGGCTGGCGTCCCGGGTCGCGGCGGTGCCGGCATGACGAAGCGGGTCTTCGTATCGGTGGACATGGAGGGTGTGGCCGGCATCGCCACGCTCGACCAGATCCTGCGCGGCGGGTCGGGGTATCCGCGGGCGCAGGCCCTGATGACGGACGAGGCCAGCGCGGCCGTCCGCGGCGCGTTCGCGGCCGGCGCCGACGAGGTCGTCGTCAACGACAGCCACGGCACGATGGACAACCTGCTGCACGACCGGCTCGACCCGCGAGCCCGGCTGCTGTTCGGCGCGCCCCGGCCGAGTTGCATGGTCCAGGGGGTCAGTCCAGGCGACGCGCTCGCGGTCTTCGTCGGGTACCACGCGGCGGCCGGCGCCGACGGCGTGCTGTCGCACACGTTCTCGTCGAACTTCACCGAGGTGCGGGTGAACGGCCAGCCAGTGAGCGAGGCGGAGGTCAACGGCCTCTACGCAGCTTCCGCCGGGGTCCCGGTCGGCGTCGTGACGGGCGACGACCAGATCTGCGAGGTCGCGCGCAAGGTGTTCCCGGGTGTGACGACCGTCGAGGTCAAGCGGTGTGTCGCCTACGCGTCGGCGGACTCGCTCGCACCGCAGGTGGCGTGCGACCGCATCGAGCAGGCTGTCGCGGACACTGTTTCTCGCGCTGCCGAACTGACGGTCGCACCTGCGCCCGACCTGCTCACCGTCGGGGTCGACTTCACGACTCCGCTGGCGGCCGAGATCGCGTCGTCGGTTCCAGGTTCGATTCGCGTGTCCGCGCGCACGTTGCAACGCCAGGTGAAGAACGCCGACGAGCTGATCCGCCTGATCATGGCCTGGTACTACCTCGCCGCGATGGCCGCCCAGGAATGGGCTGCGATCGCGCTCCGCCGCTGAAGCGTACCGGCCGCGCTGCAGCCTGCGTCCAGGTGTGGCTCCCGTGAGTGCGCCGTTCCTGACGACAGCGACGCCGTTGTGGCGTCTTGGGCTCACGTCGCGCAATCGTGAGCGATACGGCGGTATCTTCAAGGAATCGGCAACGGTGTCCCGATGCCGGCACGGCAGCGGGACCGGGGCGAGGACCAGGGCAAGGAGCATGGCGTGGCTGCCTTCACCGTGTGGAAGTTCGATAGTCCCGACGGAGCCGACCGGGCCGCGTCGGTCCTCAAGGATTGCGCTCGTGAGGGGCTGGTGAAGATCCACGACCATGCGGTCGTCTCGTGGCCGGTGGGCGCATCACACCCGACCACGAAGCAGGGCCACGAGGAGACCTGGCATGGAACGGGATGGGGCGCGTTCTGGGGCGTGTTGGTCGGCGCGCTGTTCTTCGTGCCGGTGGTCGGCGGTCTGGCCGGCGCGGCGATCGGTGCGATCAGCAAGGTGACCGAGGATGCCGGCATCACCAAGGACCAGCTGGAGAAGATCCGCACCCAGGTCACGCCGGGGACCTCGGCGCTGTTCGCGGTTACCGAGGAGGGCGACCTCGACCGGGTGGGCGAGCGGTTCCACGGCCTGCACAGCAAGCTCGTCGACACCAACCTCACCGACGCCGAACGTCAGGTGCTCCTGGACACCTTCGGCGGCAGCTGACTACGCACCGCCCGTTGTGCCGCCGATTGGGCCAAGATCGTGGCCCGAGTCAGGGGCCTACCGGCCGCGCCGCAGCCTGCGTCCAGGTGTGGCTCCGGTGAGTGCGCCGCTCCTGACGACAGCGACGCCGTTGACGAGGACGTGACGAATGCCGGTCGCATACCGGTGCGAGTCCGTGTACGTCGCCTGGTCCGCGACGGTCTCTGCGTCGAACACGACGAGGTCGGCGAAGGCTCCGGGCACGAGACGGCCACGATCCCGCAGGTACAGGTTGTCGGCCGGCAGGCTCGTCATCCGGCGGACCGCCTCGGCCATCGGGAACAGGCCGAGCTCGCGTCCGTAGTGACCGAGGACGCGGGCGAACGTCCCGTACGTGCGGGGATGGGTCGCCGAGTCGGTCCAGGGGCTTACGGCCGGATGGGCCTGCGCATCCGAGCCGATCGAGACCCACGGCTGCCGCAGTCCGAGCCGGACGTTGTCCTCGTCGATGACGAAGTACGCGACGCCGACCGACGGTTCCCGGGCCACTATCTCCAGCAGCGCCTCGGCCTCGTCCATGCCCAGGTCTTCGGCCAGCTCGGCCAGCCGCCGGCCGGCGGCCGCCGTGCCGTCGTGCAGATCGTCGAAGAACAGGACTCCCTGCCCGCCGCCGGCGGCGAGGTAGAGGTTCTCCCAGGTGTCGGACCACTCGCGGATGTCCGCCGCCATCCTCGCCCGTTCGGCGGGATCGGCCAGCCGCTGGGTCAGCGCGTCCGGGCCGCCCGCATGGTACGGCGGCGGGATGCATGCCGCGAGTGCCGTCCCGCCGGCGGTGTACGGGTACATGTCGGCGGTCACCGGCTGGCCGGCGGAGCGGGCCTGCTCGATGCGCTCGATCGCGGTCGTCATGTGTGGCCAGAACGGCCGCCCGGCCGCTTTCAGGTGGTACACCTCTACCCGCACCCCGGCGCGACGGCCGATCTCGATGAGCTCGTCGACGGACTCGACGAACCGGGCGGCCTCACTGCGCAGGTGCGAGATGTACATGCCGTCGTGCCGGCCGACGACCTCGCACAGGTCGACGAGCTCCTGCCGGCCGGCGAAGCTACCCGGGGCGTAGATCAGCGCCGTACCGATGCCGAGTGCTCCGTCGGCCATCTCCTCGTCCACGATGCCGCGAACCCGGTCGAGCGCGGCCGCGTCCATCGGCCCTTCGGCCAGCCCGGCGCCGAGCATGCGGAGGTTGTGACCGCCGACGAAGCTGGCGACGTTCGGAGCGATGCCGTCGTGCTCCAGGTGGTCGAGCCCGTCCGACAGCCGCGGGAAGTCGACGCGTACCCCCTCATCGAGGTCCCAGCCGCCGGCCATGTACTCCTGGAACTCCGGACCGGCCGGGCCCAGCGAGAAGGCCTCGCCGAACACCTCGGTGGTCACCCCCTGGAGCAGTTCGGAGGCGCCGCTCGGATCGAGCTGGAGACTTCCCCACGCGTGGCTGAGCACGTTGATGAAGCCCGGCGCGACGACGAGTCCGGTGGCATCGATGCCGTCGGCATCGATCCCTTCGGGCGCCACGCCGACCGACACCACCCGGTCGCCGTCCAGTACGACGTCCGCGCTGCGACCCGCCGAGCCGGTGCCGTCCAGCACGGTGCCACCGCGGATCACCATCGACACGGCCACGTCACATCCTCACCTTCTGGGTAGTACCCGCAGACCCACGGCCAGATGGCTGGCGACATCCGCCGCCGGGTCCTCGAACACGAAGGTCGCCGTCACGGGCACCGTGAGCGGGGGCACCGTAACCAGGTACGACGTGCCCACCGCGTAGCTCAGCGATGCTGTACGGTTCGGCGCGTCCGGGGTCGTGATTGCAGCTCGCAACTCACCGCCGGACTCCGTCACGTCGATGAAGACGTCCTCGGCGCCGTTCGCACTGCGGCCGTACCGACCCACGAACCGTGCCGGGTCAGGCGCGGGCGCCCCTGGAGCTGCCGGTGGTGGCGTGTCCGGAGCTTCGACACCGACCAGCTCCTTCAGCAGCCCGGAGACCAGATCCCGGCGGAGCAGGCCCTGCGTGTCACCGTTGGTCAGCACGCACAGCGCCAGGTCGTGCTCCGGTACGACAACCAGCTCGCTGTGCTGTCCGCGCGTATTGCCGCCATGGCCGATCACGAGCGGATCCCCGAGCCGTTCGATCGCCCAGCCCAGGCCCCAGGCCGGGCTCAGGCCCGGGTCAGGCTGCGCGATCTGCGCCTCGCGCATCGCCCGGGCAGACCCCGCGGACAGCACCCGCTGGCCGCGGGGGCCGGCGCCGTCCCGGATGTGCATCCGCGCGAACGACAGCAGATCCGCCGCGCTGGTGCTCAACGTCCCGCCGCACGGACCGCTCCCCCTGCCGTCGATCCAGCAGCTGACGGGCTCGAGGTCGAGCGAGTCCGGCGAGACCAGGTCGTGCCCGACGGCGAACGGGTGCACCATCGCCTCCTCGGGAAGGGTGAAGGTCCGCTTCAGCTCCAGCGGTTCCAGCAGCCGCTCGCGCAGCGCGGTGTCCCAGGTGCCACCCGTGCGGCACTCGACCAGCCGGCCGAGCACGTTGAAGCCGGCGTTGCTGTAGGAGAACAACGTGCCGGGGCGATGCAGTTGAGGCAGTGAGGCGTAGCCGGCGACGATCCGCTCGACGGCGTCGTCGCCACGGTCCGGCGGTTCGTCGGCGTCGCCGTAGAAGCCGCCGCTGTGGGTGAGCAGCTGTCGTACCGTGACCGAGTCCGCCACCGCGGCGTCCTCCAGTCGCAACGGCGGATCGAGATAGCTGTTCGCCGGTTCGTCCAGCTTCACCTCGCCGGAGTCCACGAGCTGCATGACCAGCGTCGCCGTCCAGACCTTCGTGATCGAGGCGATCAAGAACACGGTGTACGGGGTGACGGGAGGACCGCCGGGCAACCGGGTCAGACCCGCCGCGCGGACCGTCAGGTCGTCGCCCGCGAGCACGCCTACGACGGCCCCCGGCACCCGGTGCGCCACGACGAGCTGATCGAGTCTCTCCTGCAGGTCCATGGGTCCAGGCTGCCGTCACCGCAACACCGCCTGCATCGTCGATGGGCACGAAACGACCGCTGAGGTTCGTGCCGCGCACCCAGCACAGCAGGCAGCCAGCCGGCGGATGCTGCGGGGATGGACAACCTTCATCACCGAGCCCTGGTCGCCGACACCCACAACGATCTGCTTTGCTGCGTCGTCATCAGGCCGCCGCAGCGGTGGGGCAGTTACTTCCGGGAACGGTGGCTGCCGCAGCTGACGGCCGGCGGCGTGAACGTCCAGGTGCTGCCGGTCTACGTCGACGACCTGTACCGGCCGGAGGGTGCGCTGAGGCACACGATGCGGATGATCGAGGCGGCACACCGCATCGCGGAGGAGAACGCGGACGCGGTGGCGCTCTGCCTCGACAGCACGGCGGTCCAGCGGGCCGTCGCGACCGGGCGGATCGCGCTGGTGCTGGCGCTGGAGAGCTGCCCGGGTGTCGATGCCGACCTGGAGTTGCTGGCCACCATGCACCGGCTGGGTGTACGGATCGCCTCGCTGACCCACTTCGGCCGCAGTGCCTTCGCCGACGGCTCGGCCGAGGACGACACCGGCAGCCGGCTCACCTCGCTCGGTGTCCTCGCGGTGGCCGAGTTCGAGCGCCGCGGGATCATCCTCGACGTCTCGCACCTTGGCCGTGGCGGCGTCGAGCACGCGCTGGAGATCAGCAGCCGGCCGGTGCTGGCGACCCACTCGTCCGCGCGGGCGTTGCGAGACCACCACCGCAATCTCGACGACGAACAACTCGCCGCGATCGCCAAGACCGGCGGGGTCGTCTGCGTCAACTTCTACCCGGGCTTCTTGGACAGCACCGAGCCGACCGTCGCGCGGCTGGCCGACCACATCGAGCACATCGCCTCGGTGGCCGGCATCGACCATGTCGGCCTGGGCCCGGACTTCGTCACCGAGGTGGAGCGCGACATCACCCTGCCGGGCGCCGACCAGTGGGACGCCGCCGAGTGGGACGGCCCGTCCGACCTGCCGGGCATCACCGGACCGGCGGACCTGCCGGTGGTCACCGGGGAACTGCTGCGGCGCGGGCTGCCCGAGGACGACGTGGTCAAGATCCTCGGCGGCAACGTGCTCCGCCTGTTCACCGCGGAACTCAGGTGAGCGCCCTCACCTGGGGCGCGGTGCTCCCCGACGGCAGCGCGGACGAGTTCGGCGGCCGGCGCGGCACCGACGCCTGGGCCCGGCTGCGCGACGCGGCGGTCGGCTACGAGGAGCTCGGGTACGACCAGCTGTGGACGAGCGACCACCTGATGGCCTCGGGTGGCGACCGTTCCGGCCACTACTTCGAGGGTTACAGCACGCTTGCCGCCGTGTCCCAGCTGACGCATCGGGCGCGTCTCGGCGTGCTGGTCACGTGCGCGCTCTACCGCAATGCCGGGCTGCTCGCGAAGATCGCCGCCGGCATCGACGTGATGTCGCAGGGCCGGCTGATCCTCAGCCTGGGCGCCGGCTGGGACGAGGACGAGTTCGTTGCCTACGGCTACGACTTCCCCTCAGCCGGCGAGCGGATCACCGCCTTCGAGGAGACTCTCGAAGCGATCGTGAAGCTGTGGTCCGAACCCGCCGTGGATCTCGACGGCGACTTCGTGCGGCTGCGTGGCGCGCGCTGCGAGCCGAAACCGGAGACCCGCCCGCCCATCTGGACCGGGACGCATGGACGACGCGGCCTGCGCGCGGCCGCCCGGTACGCCGATGTGGCGAACTGGAACGTGGGCCTGGACGAGTTCCGCCGGCTGTCCGGCGTACTGGACGAGGCTTGCGCGGCCGTCGGTCGCGATCCGGCGACGATCGGCCGGTCGGTGTTCCGGCTGGCCGACCTCAGCGGCACCGATGACGCGATCCGGCGGCTGCTGGACTCGCAGGGCGCACCGCCCGAGGCGCTCGAGCAGGTCCAGCGGGAGCACTTCATCGGCAGCCCGGAACTGGTCGTGCCCAAGGTCCAGGCCTTCGCCGACGCCGGGGCGCGGCACATCGTCGTGCTGTTCCTGGACGCCGAGGCGTCGGACGAGTCAGCCGTGCGGTTCCTGCGAGATGTCGTACCGCACGTCACCTGCGGGCCGGCTGCTCACCGGTGACGAGGTCGAGCGGCAGCCGCTTGTTCCGGCGCCGCGGTGGCTGAGTCGGCTCGGTCCCGGGCACGTCGTCGGCTACGCGGAGGAACCGCAGCTGCAGGTGCGTGATCAGTCGCTCGTCAGGGTCGTCGAGGTCGATCCCGGACACCTCGACCAGCCGGCCCAGCCGGTAGCGGAAGGTGTTCGGATGGACGTTCAGCGATGCGGCCGCGGCCACGACGTCGCCGAACGCGTCCAGAAAGGCTCGCAACGTCTCGACGTGAGTGCTGCCGCGGCGCTGGTCGTGCTCGACGAGGCGCTCGACTCGCCCGGCGCGCAGCAGCGGTTCCGCCGCGATCAGATCGTCGAGGCGCTGCAGGGCGATATGACCGCGGACGTCGTCCACGTAGCCGACCGGCTCGTCGCGCCGCGCGAGCACCCGCAACACCTGGTCGGCCTCCGTCCGCGAACGGTGGACGTCGCGCGGCTCGCTCACGGTCGAACCGATGCCGACCCTGATCGGTACGCCGACGGTCATCTCGGTGCGCTTGCGCAGATCGTCCGCCAGCGCGTGCAACCGGGCCGACGTGACGCCCTTGCCCGTCGGCAGCAGCACATACACCACGTCGTCGATCGCGACCGTGTGCGCGTTGCGCCGATAGACCTCCGTGTAGAGCGTGATCAGCCCGACCATTCGCTCCAGCTTGACCTCGGCCATCGGCTCGGCGTCGAGCACGGGGGCGAAGGCCAGCACCGTGAAGGCGCTACCCGGTGTGATGCCGAGCCGGCCGCCACCGGGCTCCGGCGCGCCGCCGTCGAGAAGCGAGCGCAGTACGCCGCTGCGGTGCTGCCGCTCGAGGTCTCCGCGCGCACGGTGCTGCAGCATGTGCAGCGCGGCGATCTGGGCAGCACCCTGGAGGGCCTTCTCCGCGGCGGCGGCCAGCGGCTGCTCCCCCTCCACCACCCAGATCGACCCCAGTGGCTCGTCACCGGCACGGATCGCGACCGCGAGCCGCGGCAGCAGGGGCGCCTCGGCGCCCCGGATCTCGTCGATCCGGACCACCTGAGAGTCGGCGTACAGGGTCTTGAACACGCCGTCGTCGGCGAGCGCGCGCATCCAGGGGTCCGGCACCTTGCGGCCGATGATGGTATCTCGACGCGGCTCGTCGATCGCCTGCTCCAGCGTCGAGTAGGCGAGGACATGTGAGTCCATGTCCTCGATCGTGACGGCGCCGCCGACCATCGCCGCCACCGCGTTGGCGAGCCCGAACAGGTCTCCGATCGCGAGCTCCTCGGCGGACGCGGCGTCGCTGACGCGGCTCGCGGTGTTCGCCGTGCGCAGAAGCGTGAGCAGATGGCCCCAGCCCGTCGTCGCCGGTACGGCCAGTAGGGCCACGCCCGCCGCCGTGGCGGCCCGTACCAGCCCGCCGGGCACCTCGTCCTCGATCTTGACGATCACCGCCGCGGCCTTCGCCCGGCGTGCGGCGTCCACGACGTCGAGGGCGTCCGGCGAGTCGGGATGGATGCCGACGGCAAGCAACAGGTCGCCCGGTGCCAGCACGAGGGTGCCGACCCGGTCGAACACGACCGGGTCAGCGGCCGGCATGTCCAGCCCGTGCGGCGCGGTGAGGACGTCGACCAGTTCGCCGCCGAGCGCTGCGATCAGCGTGCTGACCGTCGCCCGCGCTGCTGGGTCCGGCTGCATCGGCAGACCTCCCGATCGTCCTTCTGCCCCAGCATGCGGGGCGATCCGGCGGCTGCTATCGTCCCACGATCCGAAGGAGCGCGCTCGACTTTGTGCCGGCGTACGAACTCAGTTCGCCACCCTCGGGGTGGCGCGCGCTCCCATGTGCAGGTACGGCGACCCGTCGGCGAGACGGTAGAACACGACCGGCGTCCAGGAGTCCTCGGTGTCGTCGGCACGGGCCACGAACACGTCCTCGGACACAGCGACCATCTCCAGCTCCTCGTCCGGCTCGTCGTCCAGCTCAGCCAGCGTGCCGGTGCTCGTCACCACTCCCGACAGGGTGCCGGAGTCCTGTTTCAGCACGATCCTGACGCTGAGCCGCTCGTGGACGCCGGCATGACGAGCCACATCGACCCGCGGCGGGTCGTCCGGCGGTGCGAGCGGCTTGGGTACCTCGATCCCGCACAGCTCCTGCAGCAACTCGGGTAGCAAGTGCTGGTACAGGTCGTGGGTGTGACCGCCGTTGGCGAGCAGGCAGACCGCGTCACCGGTGTCCGGCATGATGCGCAGCACGGCCGACTGACCGATCGTGTTGCCGTCGTGGCCGATGACCCGGCCGCCGTTCCAGTCGTACAGGATCCAGCCCAGGCCCCAGTGCCTGCCGAGGGTCCAGCGGTCGGGTAGCTCGACCTGCGGCACCTGCATCGCCGCGACGCCGTCCGCCGACAACACCTGGGTGTCCTGCCGCCGGCCGCCGTCGAGGTGCAGCCGCGCGAAGGCCAGTACGTCGGCGGCGGAGGCGGTGATGAGGCCGGCCGGCCCGCACGATCGCGGCAGCACCCAGGTGGGGGCGAGCCGGGTCGGCTTGTCCTTGTCGGTGACGTGACCGTATGCGGTGCGATACCGCAGCGCCTCCTCCGGGAGTGTGACGCTGTGTTCCAGACCGAGCGGTGCCAGGATCCGGGCGCGCAGCGATGCGTCCCAGCTGCGGCCGTCAAGCTTCTCGATCACCCGGCCGAGCAGGATGTAGCCGGTGTTGCAGTAGGACATCGTCGCCCCGACCGGATGGATGAAGCCCACCTTCGCGCAGCTGTCGACGTACCGTTCCAGGACGTCGTCGCCGCGGCCGGTGTCCTCGAAGTGGTCGCCGTCGATGCCGCTGGTGTGCGTGAGCAGGTGCCGGATCGTGACCGTCGCGGCGGCCTCGTCGTCCGCGAGCCGCAGCTCGGGCAGCACCGACACGACCGGAGCGTCCAGGTCCACCTGCCCCTCGTCGGCGAGCTGCATGATCATCGTCGCCGTGTAGACC
>JBKPSJ010000306.1:0-26841 GCA_046765875.1 Actinomycetota bacterium | reverse complement strand
GTCGTCGGCTCACGCGACGACCACGACCCCGATCGGTGGATCGAGGTTAAGTGCCCTACTGTCCAGACCATGAGCCAGGCCGAGTCCGCGGCGGTGACGTACCGGCGGACGCATCGGCCCGGGGCGAGTCGTACCTGGGGTTGTTCGGCGACGAGGAGCGACGCCTGTCGATCCTGCGCGGACGGATGAAGGCCTTGTCCCGCGCCGGTCTGGTGTAAGGATTGCGCCATGTCGGTGTGGATGACGAAGGAACCCGAGGCCAACGCCCTGCTCGACCGCGAACCGATCGCGCTGCTGATCGGCATGCTGCTGGACCAGCAGATCCCCATGGAGGTCGCGTTCGCCGGGCCGAAGAAGATCTATGACCGGATCGGCACGCTGGACGCCCGGGCGATCGCCGAGTACGACCCGGACAAGTGGGCCACGATCTGCACGACCCCACCGGCCATCCACCGCTTCGGCGGCTCGATGGCCCGGCGCGTGCAGGCGCTGTGCCAGTACCTGGTCGAGAACTACGACGGCGACGCCACCCAGGTCTGGACCCGCGGCGAGCCCGACGGCGCGGAGGTGCTCAAGAGGCTCAAGGCGCTGCCCGGCTACGGCGAGCAGAAGGCGAAGATCTTCCTCGCCCTGCTCGGCAAGCAGCGCGGACTGACCGCACCGGGCTGGCGCGAGGCGGCCGGCGCCTATGGCGAGGAGGGCTCGCACCGCTCGATCGCCGACGTCACCGACGAGGCGAGCCTGGCAGAGGTCCGGTCGTTCAAGAAGGCGGCGAAAGCGGCGGCTGACTGAGCGTCAGCGTCCCGGCGACCGCGTCGAGCACCGCCGGCGCGCCGAGCGGCACCGCGAGGTTGGTCCGCTCGTGACCGATCGCGGCACCGGTGACCGCCGCTACACCGAGGGGCCCGAGTCGTTCCGCCACCACCGCGGCCACCAACTCCGGATCGTCGGCCTCGCTGAAGTCGCCGAGCACCAGCCCGACGACCTGGTCGAACCAGCCGGCGCGCAGTAACTGGGTGAGCAGCCGGTCCAGCCGGTACGCGTCCTCGCCGACATCTTCCAGTACGACGATGCCGGCGCCTGGGTGACTGGTCGGCGTACCGAGACCCGACGCGAGCAGTGCCACGTTGCCGCCGCGAAGGATGCCCTCGGCCCGGCCAGCCGTCAGGACGGCCGGCTCGCCCGGAGCCAGCAGGTTCCCGATCGCCTCAGGTTCGAACAACAACCGCCGGAGGCGATCGCTACTCGTTGCCGTGCGCAACTGTTCGACCGCGGCGGCCATCGGGCCGTGGATCGTGACGACCCCGGCGGCGTTGAAGATCTCGTGTAACGCGGTGACGTCGCTGAACCCGATCAGCAGTTTGGCCTTGGCGCTCGTCAACTCATCGACGTCCAGGTGCTGGAGCATCCGCTGTGCGCCGTACCCGCCTCGCGCACAGAACACAGCCTTGTACGCCGGGTCCAGCCACGCTGCGCGGAAGTCCTTCGCCCGGACAGCGTCGTCGGCCGCGAGGTACGGCAACCGCTCATGGCGGCCGGTCACGCCGGGCAGCACGTCGACCTGCAGCCCCCAGCCGCGCAACACCTCGAGGCCGGTGGCCAGCCGGTCCGGATCGACCGCGCCGGACGACGCGACGACGGCGACCCGGTCACCGGGTACGAGACGGCGGGGCTTGCGAATCATGTGCGCGAGCATAAGCCGCGGTGGAAGAATCGGCTGCGATGCCAACCTTCGACAGCTTCGACGCGACCACTCTGTCCAGCACCATCACAGGAACCGGCGACCCGCTGCTCGTCATACCCGGCGGCCCGATGCAGGCCTCGGTCTACCTCGGCGATCTCGGCGGACTAGATGTGTACCGGACTCTGCACCTGCTGGATCTGCGCGGCACCGGCGGCTCCGCGATACCGCCCGACCCCGCGACGTACCGGGTCGATCGCCAGGTCGACGACGTCGAGGCGTTCCGGGTCTCGCTCGGTCTGGATCCGGTCGACCTGCTGGCCCACTCGGCCGGCGCCAGCCTCGCGATCCTGTACGCCTCCAGGTACCCCGAGCGGATCCGCCGGCTCGTGCTGGTGACACCGAGCCTGCGGATGTTCCAGTTCGGGATGGCCGAGGAGTATGTCCGCGAGGCAGCCGCACTCCGCGCCGGACGGCCGGGTATGGACGCAGTCGAGGTAGCGCTGGACAGAGTGTTCGCCGGCACCGGTTCCGACGAGGACGAGCTAGCCCTGACCCCGTTGTCGTACGGGCGCTGGGACGCGACCGCCCAGAAGCACGCGGGTCGCCGCGAGGCGCAGACGAACGCCGAGGGCCTGCAGAACTACTACGCCGAAGGACTGCCCGAGCCGGACGAAGTGACCAAGGGGCTCGCCGGCCTCAAGGCTCCGGTGCTGATCGTCGCGGGCGAACTCGACTACTCGCCCCGGCCGAGCGTCGCGGCCCAGGCCGCCGCGCGTTTCTTCCCGCACGCCGAGACCGCGGTCGTGCCGGGCGGCGGTCATTTCCCGTGGCTGGATGACCCGAAGTCGCTGGTCACCGCGATCACCGAGTTCCTCACCTCGAACTAGATCGCGATCGGGCGGCCCGCCGCCTCCCACTGGAACATGCCGCCGTCGAGGTTGACCGCGTCCTTGCCGGCCGCGTTGAGGAAGTGCGCCGCCCGGCCGGACCGGCTGCCGACCGCGCACACGCACACCACTTGCTTGTCGTCGGGAAGCTCGCCGAACCGGGCCGGCAGGTCGCCCAGCGGGATGTGCTGCGCGCCGGCGATGTGCCCGCGGGCCCACTCGTCGTCCTCGCGGACGTCGAGCACGTGGACCTTCTGCAGCACGCCGTCGGTCAGCTCCGCGACGGTGATGGTCGGCACCTCGGGTTGGAGGAACATGCCCCGACGCTACTTGAGCAGCTTGGACAGCCGCCGGTCGGCCAGCGGCTTGCCACCGGTCTGACAGGTCGCGCAGTACTGCAGCGACGAGTCGTGGAAGCTCACCTCGCGGATCACGTCGCCGCACTCGGGGCACTTCTCGCCCTTGCGGCCGTGCACGCGCATACCGCTCTTCTTCTCCGACTTCAGGTCTTGTGCCGCCAGCCCGGCCGAGCGCTTGACCGCGTCCCGCAGGGTCGACTGCATCGCTTCGTACAGGGCCTGCAGGCCGCACTCGTCCAGCCCGGACGCCGGCTTGAACGGGCTCATCTTGGCCACGTGCAGGATCTCGTCGGAGTACGCGTTGCCGATGCCGGCGATCACCGATTGGTCGCGCAGCACGCCCTTGAGCTGGGCCCGGCCGGCCTTCCTCATGATCGCGGCGAACTCCTCGGCCGAGAGCGTGAACGGGTCGGGGCCGAGCCGGGAGATCCCGGGCACATCGGCCGGGTCGTTCACCACGTACACGGCGAGCTTCTTCTGCGTTCCGGCCTCGGTCAGGTCGAAGCCCGAGCCGTCGTCGAGGACCGAGCGGAACGCGATCGGGCCCTTGCCCGGCCGGACCAGACCGGTGGACTGTTCCTCGCGCCAGCGCAGCCAGCCGGCCCGGGCCAGGTGGATCACCAGGTGCACGCCCTGCGCCTCGATGTCGAGGAACTTGCCATGCCGCTGCACGTCGTCGATCGGCAGCCCGACGAGGGCCGAAATCGGCGGGTCGTACGTCTTCAGGGCGCTGATCGCGGTGATGTCGGCACGGGTGAAGGCGTGCGTGACCGCGCGATCCCGCAGGAACGCGGTCAGCGACTCGACCTCCGGCAGCTCGGGCACCCAGCCATTGTGCCCTGCCCGACCGACAGGTCGCGGACATGCCAGGGACAACCCCGGCCGGTCGCCGGGGTTTGGCCGATTCGGCTAACGTCTGCTGCGGAGGTAAGGAGCCGAAATGGGATTCGTCAAGGGCGTCATCAAGACCGCCGTCGTCGCCAAGCTGCTGCAGATCGCGCAGCGCGAGATGAGCAAGCCGGAGAACCAGCAAAAGGCCAAGGAGATGTTCAACAAGGTGCAGCAGCGCCGCCGCGCCGCGCACTGAGCCTGAGCTTTGGGGGTCCTGCTGGCGCTGGCGGCCGCCCTGGCCTATGGATCGGCCGACTTCATCGGCGGCCTGCTGTCGAAACGGGCCAGCGTGTGGACCATCGCCGTTGTGATGCAGGCCGCGGGTGCGACCGGGCTCAGTCTGGTCGCGGTCGTCGGCTACGACTGGCCGGGCGCCCGCGACCTGGCCTGGGGCGCCGCCGCCGGGATCGGTAGCGGCGCCGGCACTTTCTTCCTCTACCGCGGCCTGGCCGGCGGCCGGATGAGCGTCGTCGCGCCACTGTCGGCCGTCGGCGCCGCCGTGCTGCCGGTGCTGATCGGCGTCGCCACCGGCGAACGCCCCGACCTGTCCGCCTGGATCGGCGTCGCGCTGGCCCTGCCGGCGATCTACCTGGTGTCGCGGGAGCCGTCCAGCACCTCGTCGGGTGGCGGCGTCCGCGACGGGCTGCTGGCCGGTGCCGCATTCGGGTTGCTGTTCGTGGCGCTCGGGCAGGTGCCCCGGGAGGCCGGTATCTGGCCGCTGGCCTTCGGCCAGATCGTCGCCAGCCTGATCCTGCTCGTCTGCTCGCAGGTGTCCCGCGCGCCCAAGCCGCGACCCTCGTCGGGCGTGTACGCCGGGGCCATCGCCGGCGGCCTGCTCTCCTCGGCGGCCACGTTGTTGTACCAGCTCGCGGTGTACGGCGAACTGGTCTCGGTGGCTGCCGTGCTGACCTCGCTCTATCCGGCGGCGACGGTCGCGCTCGCCGCGATCGTGTTGCACGAACGGGTCAACCGGACCCAGTCGGCCGGACTGGTTCTCGCCGCCGCCGCCGTGGTGCTTATCGCGCAGAGTTAGCGCTTGCGGGCCTGCAGCGTATACGTCAGCGGCATCCGCTCCGGCTTCTCGGCCAGCATCCACTCCTTGCCGTCACCGGTACGTACCATCTGACCCGGCAGCGCCTCCCAGGGCACGCTGGTGTGCTCGACCAGTTCGGTGAGGTCCATCCCGGCACCGAGAACAGCGGTCACGATCTCGCCCAGTCCGTGGTTCCACTCGTGCGTTGTGGTGTGGACGAACTCGAGGTCGGTTTCGACGTACGTACCGTCCGCGTTCCAGACCATCGGCTCTTCGGTCTCGAAGTAGGAGTACGCCGGGGTGAGCGAGTCGGTCTGTGTTTCGTCGATGGTCCACAGCATCGGGTGGCCCTCGCGGATGAACAGCCGGCCGCCGGGCTTGAGCAGGCCCGCGACGGTCTGCGCCCAGCGTTCGATGCTCGGCAACCAGCCGAGCGCGCCGATCCCGGTGAAGACGAGGTCGAACTGCTCGGCGCCCAGGACCGAGACCGCGTCGTACAGGTCGGACTCGACGAAGTCGACCTCGGCGCCGACCCGTTCGGCGAGCCGGCGCGCCTCGGCCACCGCGACGCCGGAGAAGTCCAGCCCGGTCATCCGCGCACCGAGCCGCGCCAGCGAGATCGTGTCGGTACCGATGTGGCATTGCAGGTGTACGCCGCGCAGACCGGAGATGTCGCCGAGCAGTGGGAGGTCGAAGCTGACGACGTCGCTGAGGAACTGCGGATCGTCGAGGAACCGCTGGACTGCGTAGCCGGGTGATGCGGCATGCGCCGGAGCGCGTTCGTCCCAGTTGGCCTTGTTGACGGTGCGGTAGTCCTCCACGCTTCAGACCCTGACACAGATCACGCCTGCCGGCTCCGGATTATCCGATCGGGGTTGCGAAGACCTCATCGGCTTCGCCGTCGCGGGGATCGACGCCGGTGACGGGTTGCTGCCGGGACCCGGAACAGCGACGGGCACGGGAAGCGGAACACCGGCACTAGACTGTCGGCGTTCCGCATGATTCGGCCATGACCGGTGTAGGACATCCGACCGGGAGTGTTCATGTTCATCGCGCTGGTCCCGTCCGGGGAACGCACCGCCGATGTCGCCGAACCTGAGGCGACCGGCCCATGACGCCGGTCGTTCGCGGAATCGCCTGGCTAGGCGTATTCATCGGCATCTGCTTGGCGCCGTTGGCCTTCGCGCTCATGAGCACCAACCAACCGGGGCAGGGTTTCTGGACCGACTTCTCCGTCGCGCTCGGCTTCGTCGGCTTGTCTCTGATGGGCATCGAGTTCGCGCTCGTGGCTCGGATCAAGGCCGTCGCCGAGCCCTTCGGTACGGACGCGGTGATCGACTTCCACCGGCAGATCGGCTATACGGGCCTGATCTTCGTCCTGATCCACGTGGCGCTGTCCGCCGATTGGAGCCAGGCCAACCCGCTCACGCCCAGCAGCACTCCCGCACGGGTCTGGTTCGGCGGGATCGCGGCGGCCGCGTTGGTGATCCTGGTGGCCAGTTCGGTCTGGCGTGGTCGGCTCCGACTGTCCTACGAGGTGTGGCAGGTCTTGCACACCGTGCTGGCGGTGATCGCTGTCGTGGCGGCACTGGTCCACATCTTGTTGGTGGACTACTACGTCAACAGCATCTGGAAGCAGGTGCTGTGGTCGATCATGACGGCGGCATTCGTCTGGCTGCTCTTGTGGGTGCGCGTGCTTCGTCCACTGCGGATACGTCGCCGGCCGTGGACTGTCGAACGGGTAACGCCGGAACGTGACCGTACGACCGTGCTTACGCTGCGCCCGGTCGGCCACGACGGAATCCGTTTCGAACCCGGCCAGTTCGGATGGATCCTGGTCGGCAAGTCACCGTTCTCGGTTACCTCGCACCCGTTCTCGTTCTGCTCGAGCGCCGAGATGAACGGTAGTCTCGAGGTCGCCATCAAGGCTGCCGGCGACTTCACCTCCAGCGTCGCGACCGTCGAGCCAGGCACGGAGGTGTACGTCGACGGGCCGCACGGCGTGTTCTCGATCGATCAGTACGAGGGCGCCGGCTTCTGCCTGATCGCCGGTGGGGTCGGGATCGCGCCCGCCCTGAGCATCATAGAGACCCGTGCCGACCGTGCCGACGCCCGGCCGGTTGTCCTTTTCGCCGGCAACCGCAACTGGGACAGCATCATCCTGCGCGAGCGCGTCGACGAGCTCGCCACTCGGCTGAACCTGACGGTCGTACACATCCTCGAACAACCACCGCCGGACTGGACCGGGGAAACGGGGTACCTCGATGCGGCCATCCTCGCCCGGCACCTGCCGGCCGGTTTTCGGCGATTCCAGTTCTTCGCGTGCGGCCCCACCCCGATGCTTCACGCCGTGGAGAACGCGCTCGCCGGGATCGGCGCGCCGGCCGACCGCGTTCATACCGAACGTTTCGACTGGGTCTGAATCGCGAGAGGAGAAGCTGTGCGCCACGTCTACCTGACCCGCATCGCACTGGCCACGAGCGTGCTGTTGCTACTCGCCTGCCTGGCGTTCGCCGCCATACAGAACTGAGACTGACGACGGACCCGGCCGGTAAGGTGGCCGGGTCCGCCGGACGGACCTTTTGGTTCTAAGTATCTGGTTCTAGGTCGAAGCTTCAGGCCGCGTGGCGGCCGTGCAGCGGGAAGTGGTGAGAGCGCAAGAAGGGCTTGCGAGCGAACGGGTCGGACTTGCCCGCGAGCGCGAGCAGGTCGAGCTTGGTCCTGGCAACGTCGCGGTCGTTCCGAGTAAAGCCACCGAAGCGCCTGGCGACCGACGATGCGTCCGCGTGCCGCCGGTTGCTGTACTCGAGACCCGCGACCAGCGCCAGCGCGAGTACTGCGAGGATGAGGATTCCGGTCATGGCAGTAATTCTGCCGTGGGATAGATTCCGCCACAATTGGCATAAGTGACGCTGCCCCACAATTTTCTGCCATACTGGCTGACGTGCTCCACAAGATCGCTGTCGTGCTGATGGAAGACGTCGCCGTGTTCGAGTTCGGCGTGCTCGCCGAGGTCTTCGGGATCGACCGGACCGACGACGGCGTACCGCCGTTCGACTTCCGGGTCTGCTCGATACGCCCGGGCGAACCGCTGCGCACCAGCAGCCACTCGCAGGTGATCGCACCGTACGGGCTGGAGGTCCTCGAGGACGCCGACCTGGTGGCCGTACCCGCGACCACGGTCCGCGACGAGTATCCCGAGGTGGTGCTCGAAGCCCTGCGGGCCGCCTCCGACCGTGGCGCGCAACTGCTCACCGTGTGCTCCGGTGCGTTCGTCCTCGGCGCCGCCGGGTTGCTGGACGGCGTACGTTGCACAACCCACTGGCGGTACGCGGCCGCCTTCACCGCGCGCTACCCCGACGCCAAGCTCGACCCCGACGTCCTGTTCGTCGACGACCTCAACATCATCACCAGCGCCGGCACCGCGGCGGGCATCGACGCCTGCCTGCACCTGGTACGCCGCGAGCTCGGCACCGCCGTGGCGACCTCGATCGCACGGCGGATGGTGGTGCCGCCCCAGCGCGACGGCGGGCAGCGCCAGTTCGTCGACCTGCCGGTACCGGAGACGGCGGGCGAGAGCCTGCAGCCGGTGCTCGACTGGATGATGGACAACCTGACCGTCGAGCACACCGTCCCGGCTCTGGCCAGGCGGGCGCAGATGTCGGACCGTACGTTCGCCCGGCGATTCGTGGCCGAGACCGGTACGACCCCGCACAAGTGGCTGACTCTGCAACGCGTCCTGCGCGCCCGGACGCTGCTGGAGGAGACCAGCCTGGGCATCGAGGAGATCGCGACTGCTTCCGGCTTCGGCACCGCCGCCCTACTCCGCCACCACTTTCGCCGGGTCGTCGGCGTGTCCCCGCAGGACTACCGCCGCACCTTCCACGCCACCCCCGCCTAGCGCCAGTTACGAAGGTGGACGGTGTGGACGGCTGGCCACGCCCGCGAGCGGCACTACTACATTCGATGACAGCCCTGCATCACACCTCGGCCTTGGCGTACCAGGGCTTGATCACGTCGTCGATGATCGCCAGCCGCTCGTCGAACGGGATGAAGGCCGACTTCATCGCGTTGATCGCGAACCAGCGCAGGTCGTCGAGGTCGTACCCGAACGTTTCGGCCAGCAACGCCAGCTCGCGGCTCATCGACGTACCGCTCATCAGCCGGTTGTCTGTGTTGACCGTGACCCGGAACCGCAGCTTGGCGAGCAGCCCGATCGGGTGGTCCGCGATCGACTCCGCCGCGCCGGTCTGGACGTTCGAGCTCGGGCACATCTCGAGCGGGATGCGCTTGTCACGGACGTACGACGCCAGCCTCCCCAGCGTCGCGCCACCGTCGAAGATGTCGTCGATGATCCGTACGCCGTGCCCGAGCCGGTCCGCACCACACCACTGGATCGCCTGCCAGATCGATGGCAACCCGAATGCCTCGCCGGCGTGGATGGTGAAGTGCGCGTTCTCGCGCTGCAGGTACTCGAACGCGTCGAGGTGCCGGGTCGGCGGGTACCCGGCCTCGGCCCCGGCAATGTCGAATCCGACCACGCCCGCGTCCCGGTACGCCACCGCGAGCTCGGCGATCTCCATCGAGCGGGCCTTGTGCCGCATCGCGGTGAGCAGTTGCCGGGCGACGATCCGGCCGCTGGTCGCGGCCATACCCTGCTCGAACCCGGCCGTCACCGCGTCGACCACCTCCTCCAGGCCCAGTCCGGCGGTCAGGTGCTGCTCGGGCGCGTACCGCACCTCCGCGTAGACCACACCGTCGTCGGCGAGGTCCTGTACGCATTCCGAGGCGACCCGGGTGAGCGCGTCAGGCGTCTGCATCACCGCGACCGTGTGGTCGAAGGTCTCCAGGTACCGCTCCAGCGACCTCGAGTCCGCCGACTCGACGAACCAGCGGCCCAGTTCATCGGGTTCGTTCCGTGGCAGCTTGTGTCCGATCTCGCCCGCCAGTTCGACGATCGTGGCCGGACGCAGGCCGCCGTCGAGATGGTCGTGCAGGAGGACCTTGGGTGCCTCGCGGAGCAGCTCGGGGGTGAGGGTCATGCGGACATACTGCCCTAGCCGAATGCGGCCGGGAGCGGGACGGAAAGCGCACGGCCGAGCCGGCGGAGGTAGTCGGCCCGCGGGATCTCGATCGCGCCCAGCGAGCCCAAGTGCGGGGTCAGCCACTGCACGTCGAAGACCCGCTGGGCGGCGTACGAGTCCGAGAGCAGTTCGATCAGCCCGACCACCGCGGCCTTGGAGGCGTCGGTCCGGCGGTGGTACATCGACTCGCCTGCGAACAGGCCGCCGATCGCCACGCCGTACAGCCCACCGGCCAGGCCCTGGTCGTCCCAGGCCTCGACCGAGTGCACCCAGCCGAGTTCGTGAAGTCGTGTGTACGACGCGATCACCGCCGCATCGATCCAGCCGCCGGTACGAGCCGGGTCCGCGCATCCACGGAGCACCTCCGCGAAGGCCGTGTTCACCTTGATCTCGTACGCCGCTCTGGCCCGGCGCAACGATCGGGACGGGCTGAACCCGGCGACCTCGAAGATCCCGCGCTTCGCGGGTGACCACCACAGCAGGCCATTGGCGTCCGGCATCGGGAACAGACCCTGCCGGTATGCCGCGAGCACCGTGCCGGGCTCGAGGTCGGCACCGGCCGCCACCACGTCGCCACGACCCGCGACGCTCGGGGACGGGAAGTTCCATTGGCTGGCCGGCGGCTCGACGCTCACGGGGCAATCCTCGCCGTACGGTGTCTCGGGGGACACCAGGGGTAGTTCCGGAATGCCGGGCTGCGAGGGGCCACGTATCGTTGACGGTGCCGCCGGAGGTCAGGAGTACAGCAGTGGCCGGAGTCGCCAAGTTCGTCGCCAGCAGTCTCGCGCCCGCCGCGCAGCGGCTAGCACCACACGCCGCGACCGGGGTGCTGCGCCAGGTCCTCGACATCGCGATCGACGGCTACCGGGGATTCCCGGGCGCGGAGGCCGTGGCGAATCGCTACGAGCAGAAGTTTCCTGACGATGCCCGCAAGGCCGTGGACGCGATCATGGATCAGCACGTCCGGCTGGCCGGCGCACAAGGCTTCCTGACCAGCGTCGGCGGCCTGGTCACACTGGCGTTCATGCTGCCGGCCAACATGACCGGACTCGCAGTAGTGCAGGCCCGGATGGTGGCGTCGATCGCGGCGGTACGCGGGTACGACCTGAGCGACCCGCGGGTCCGTACCGCGGTGATCACCTGCATGCTCGGCGAGGACGGCGTCGGTGACCGGCTGAAGAAGTCGTCGCTGCCGACGTCGCCGCTGGCCATCGCGACCGCGCCGGTGTTCGACCCCGAACTGGACAAGCAGGTGTCACGCGAGGTCGCCGCCGAACTGGTCGCGCGGGTCAGCGGCAAGCAGATGGCGCTGTCCATGGCCCGGCGCGTCCCGTTCCTGGGCGGAGCAGTCGGCGCCGGGGTGGACGGCTGGTCGACGTACAAGATCGGCCAGTACGCCGACACCATGCTGGTCAGGCGGATCCCGCGGCCGATCGAGCCCTGAGCACGACCTGGGTCAGCAGCGCCCCGAGCAGAACGGCCGCCGCCATCAGCGCGGCCATCCAGCTCAGCGAGACCGCGATCGCGTGCCCGGACAGGGCGGTCGACATACCGGTCAGGCTGAGGAACAGTGTGCCGAACACCGCCACCCCGACGACCTGGGACAACTGCAGCACGGTCGTGAGCAGGCCGCTCGCGTCCGGAGCCTTGGCCGGCGGGACGTGGACCAGCGAATGCACCAGCAACGGGCTGAACGCGATCCCGAACCCAACGCCGGCACCGGCCAGCAGCAGGAGCAGGGTGATCCCGCCATGGCCGCCGCCGCGCAGGTCGAGTTCCACGGACAGGTAGCCGAGGCCGCCGATGATCAGGCCGACCGGGGTCAGCCAGGGGTGGCTGGTCCGCGGCAGCGCGCGCCAGCCGAACCCGAACAGTCCGAAGGTCAAAGCCGCCGGTACGAAGGTCAGCCCGGCCCGCAGCGGACTGTCGCCGAGGCCCTGCTGCAGGTGGAGCGACATGGCGAACAGGTAGCCGCCATACGCGATCATCGCCAGCGTGAGGCACAGCAGTCCGGACCGCATGCCGGGGCTACGCAGCACGTCGATGTCGAGCAGCGGGCTGTCGACCCGGTGCTCTACCAGCACGAACACCGCGCTGAGCACGACGCCGGCGGCGAGGCTGACGAATGTCCAGGACGGCCAGCCCTGCTCGTGGCCGAGCACCAGCGGAAGGACGATCAGCAGAACCGCGGGGATCACCGTCGCAAGGCCTGGCAGGTCCAGCCTGCGCCGCGCCAACGGTGGGTCGGCCGGCATGACTTTGGGCAGCAGAAACCAGATCACGACACCGATCGGCACGTTGATCAGGAACACCGACCGCCAGTCGGTGCCGAACACATCCGCGGTCACGAGCACACCGCCGAGCACCAGACCGAGCACGCCGCCGATCGACAACACGGCGGTGTACGCACTGAGCGCGGCCTGCCGGGCGGCGCCGGTGAACCGGGTCTGGATGACGCTCATCAGCTGCGGCATCATCAGCGCGGCGCCGACGCCTTGGACGAACCGTGCGCCCACCAGCATTTCGGCGTTCGGCGCCAGCCCGCACAGCAGCGAGCACACGGTGAAGATACCGGTGCCGGTCCGGAACAACCGGCGCGGCCCATACGTCGCTCCGAGTCGCGCGCTGGTGATGAGCAGCACGGCGTAGCTGATGGTGTATCCGGACACCACCAACTGCAGCGTGGAGCCGGATGCATGCAGGTCGGTGGCGATCGTGGCGAGTGCGACGTTGACGATGCTGACGTCCAGCAGTGCCATGAACTGACCGGTGAGTAGGACTATGAGCAGCGCCCAGGGAACCTTCTGGTCCACCCGTACGGTCGTCGGATGTGGCTCGAGACTGGAGCTCGCCATGTATCGAGGGTGCGGTCTGCTCGTTCGCCGGACGAGAGCGTGCTGATGCTGGTAGTGCCAGTACCACCCAAGGAAACCGGTGGGGATTGTCGGTGCGTACTGGCACCATGGTCGTCGTGACAGTCACAGCCGCACGCTCGAACAAGGCGGAGCGGCGGTCCGAGCTCGGTGAGTTTCTCAAGGCCCGCCGCGCTCAGGTTCGTCCCGCCGATGTCGGCCTTCCGGACGGCGATCGGCGTCGCACGCCCGGCCTGCGCCGCGAGGAGGTCGCGCTGCTCGCCGGCGTGGGCATCACCTGGTACACGTGGCTCGAGCAGGGCCGCCCGATCAATGCCAGTTCACAGGTGCTGGACTCGGTCGCCCGCACGCTCCAACTCGGTCCGCCGGAGCGCGAGCACATGTACCGGCTCGCGGCGGCGACACCGGTGCGCCTGGAGCACAAGACGGACCCGGACGAGGACCTGCTCCGCGAGATCGTCGACGCATTCGACCCGACGCCGGCCGCGCTGGCCAACGAACGGTTCGACATCCTCGCGGTGAACAAGGCCTTCCACGATCTGTTCCGCGACTGGCACACCCTGCCGTGCATCCACAAGAACCTGCTGTGGTGCATCGTCACCGAGCCGCGGGCGCGGGCCGCGTTGCTCAACTACGACACCGAGGTGCCGTACATGGTCGCCCGGCTGCGGGCCGGGTACGGCGCACACGTGGGCGAGCCGGAGTGGGAAGAGGACCTCGCTCGGCTGACCAGTATCTGCCCGGAGTTCGAGGAGTTGTGGTCGCGGCACGAGGTGGCCGAGCCGCAGACTCGCGTGCGGCGGATCCTGCACCCTGAGGTCGGCGAGATCGCGGTTCGGATGACCGAGCTGGCTGTAGCGGCGCATCCGGACCTGCGACTGTTCGTCGAGACGCCGGTGGACGACGTGAGCCGCGAAAGACTGGCTCGCACCCGTACATGACTACAAGCTTTGGTGGGCGACTGGAACAAGTCGTTGAGCATGCGGGCCGCGTCCTTGTCGCCGCTGGGCCGCTGTGCCGAATGCGGCGATGTCCTGTACGGCGTTAGCCGGCAAGGGCTTGGACTACGCGGGAGACGGAGGGACGGCCGAGTTGTCCGGCCATCCAGACGCTGGTCTCGACCAGGCGGGCCAGGTCGACGCCGGTCTCGATGCCGAGGCCGTCGAGCTGCCAGACGAGGTCTTCGGTGGCGAGGTTGCCGGTTGCCGACTCCGCGTACGGACAGCCGCCCAGGCCGCCTGCTGAGCTGTCGACGGTCGTGACACCGGATCGGAGCGCGGTCAGTGTGTTCGCCAGCGCCTGTCCGTACGTGTCGTGGAAGTGCACGGCGATCCGATCGGTACCGACACCGGCCTTGCTGAAGGCATCGATCAGCGCTGCGACATGACCCGGTGTCGCCACGCCGATCGTGTCGCCGAGCGAGAGCTCGTGACAGCCGAGTCCGACCAGCCGGGTGCCAACGGCAACGACCTGCTCGATCGGTACGTCACCCTCCCAGGGATCGCCGTAACACATCGACACATACCCGCGGACCGCCAGACCACAGTCCAGCGCCCGCCGCACCACCGGCTCGAACATCGCGAACTGGTCATCCAGCGTCGAGTTGAGGTTCTTCACCGCGAACGACTCGGTGGCGCTGGCGAAGATCGCGATCTCTTTGACACCGGCTTCCAGTGCACGGTCCAGGCCGCGCTCGTTCGGCACCAGTACCGGCGCCCGGACACCGTCCGGCAGGTCCACCCGTGCGAGCAGTTCGGCGGCGTCGGCGAGCTGCGGCACCCACTTGGGATGCACGAAGCTGGTGGTCTCGATCGTGGTCAGCCCGGCGGCTGCAAGGCGGTGGATGAACTCGGCCTTGACCTCGAGGTCGACGATCGCGTCCTCGTTCTGCAGCCCGTCGCGCGGCCCGACCTCGTAGATCGTCACCCGCTCCGGCAGGCCCTCGGCCCTGACCCGCTGTGGTTCACGCACCGCTTGCTCTCCCGCCTGAAGGCACAATGGTCGCCCTGCTGACCACTCTCGCTGACATTCTCCGTGGCGTCGAAAATGGCGTCTCCCCGGCGCCCGATCTCGGCCGCACCGTGCCCTCTCGAACAGGCTCTTGACCCCGTTGACGATGCCGCTGTTCACATGGCAGCCGATGCCGTTCCAGCCGCACCCCATCAGACACCGCCCCAGGGCACGAACCCGCTCAGGTCGCGCAACTCCGCGTACGGCGCACCGAACTCCTGCCCCGGACCCGGCGGCAACACCCGCCAATCACCGGCGTACCAGACCAGCGTGAAGGTACCGCTGGCCAGAGCGTCGTCGACGCGCATAGCCAGGGCGATGGTCAGCCGGTCCCGGATCGCGTCGATGATGCGGAATCCGTCGAACCGTACCGGGTCGCTCGGCTCGTCCGGCGGCGGCTCGCGCAGCAGCCGGTCGCGGTCCGATCCCGGCAGAAGCAGCTTGCGTGTGGTCTGCGCGACCGCGGCGTCCGACAGCGAGGCGATCGCGTTGTACGCCGCGTACACCGCGCCGGTCGGGGAGTGCGCGAAGCAGTGCCGGAAGCCGTCCGCGTCGGTCCATGCCGGCCCGACCTCGGATCGCTGCGGGACGACGGTGCGCCGGTACACGACCCACTGCGCACCGGCGGGTGCCGACGCAGGCACGGCATCGTCGTCGGCCGGCGGCCCGCAGCCGTCTGAGCCGACTGGCGGCGTACCACCGGTGGGCGGCAGGGGAAGGGAAGCAGTTCCCGTTGCCCGAGGCAACGGCGCGTCGTCGCCGAAGCTCGTTACCACCAGCAGTACGCCGCACAGCAGGACGGCCGCCAGCAGGATCGCCGAGGCCACGAAACCCGGCCCGTGCTCGGTCCGGCCATCCGTCCGCCCATCGGTGCGGACCTGTCGCCGAGCCATTCGCCACCTCCTTGGTCCGTCGTCCTGGTTGCCGTCGGAATCAAGGCTGGCAGGACGCGCGACCGCCGCGGAAGTTATCCACAGGCAGCGTCCAAGTCTCTGTGTTGCGGTCGCGTTACAGGGCGTAGGCGCATGAACCCGGCGCTGACTAGAGTCCGGCGCATGTCCCAGGCGATCGCTCTTGATGAGCGTCAACACCTGCACCACCATCACGACGACGAAGTCCCGGGCGAGCTCTGGGACAACGAGGCGATCACGGCGTACGCACTCCTTCGCGAGGCGGCGGCCGAGATCGAGAACCTCATGCGCACGACGCTGAAGCGCAGCGGCCTGCCGTTCCCGATGTTCGAGCTGCTGTTGCGCCTGGCACGCAATCCGCGGCACCGGCTTCGGCTCAGCACGCTGGCGATCGGGCTGACCGTGACGACAGGTGGGGTCACCCGGCTGGTCGACCGTGCCGAGGAGCAAGGTCTGGTCCGCCGCGAGCCGTGCGCCGACGATGCCCGCGGCTACTACGCGGTGCTGACCGACGAGGGCAAGCGCCGGTTGCGCGAGGCGATGCCCGACCACCTCGCCGACGTCCAGGCACTATGGATGTCGCAGCTCGGCCCGGACCGCGAGACAGTACTCAACCGGATGCGCCAGGCCCGCGACCACGCGCGCCAGGCCGCCGGTCACCGGCTCCGCGAGGACGAGTCCCTCTGACCCGTCGGGATCGTCCGCCGGCCACGCAGGCTGTCCGCTCCTCCCGACCGCCCTGGGACGGCGTCGACCGGCGGGCGCTCCCGATTACCTCCGGCTAACACTTCGTGGTCGCTCTGGTGTGCGGCCGAACGACCGGGGATCGTGGTGTGGTGAGCCGGTCGTCACGTGCGCTAGCCGCCCTCGGCGGTGTGCTGTCCGCCGTCGCCGGACTGGCCGTAGGATCCCTCGTCGCCGCCCTTCTCGGCAGCCGTCAGTCGCCGGTGAACGCCGTCGGCTCGTGGTTCATCGACCGGGTACCGCCGTGGCTCAAGGACTTCGCGATCGAGCTCTTCGGCGTCCACGACAAGACCGCGCTGCGGGTCGGCATCATCGTCGTACTGCTGCTGCTCGCCGCGCTCGCTGGCCTGGTCGGCAGCTACTACCCATTGCTCGGCGTCTTCATGGCTGCCGCTCTCTCGGCCGTCGCCGTAGGCGCCGCGATCAGCCGGCCGGATGCTGGTACGTCGGACCCGTTCCCGTCGGTTGTCGCCGGACTCGTCGCGGTGGTCCTGCTCTGGACGTTCACGAATCGGTTGCTTCGCCCGGCACCGTCGGAGGGCATCACCCGGCGCGGCTTCCTCCAGCTCGCAGGCGGTGTCGCACTCGGCTCGATCGCGGTGGCAGTAGCAGCTCAGCTCGTAGGCGGCAAGCGCACCGCGGTCGCCCAGGCACGCGACAAACTCGTCCTGCCGAAGCCACCGACTCTTGCCGCACCACCCGGCGTACAGGCTGAGGGTGCGGTGTCGTGGACTACGCCGAACACGCACTTCTACCGGATCGACACCGCGTTGTCCGTACCGCTGATCGAGCCCACTGACTGGAAACTACGCATCCACGGCATGGTCGAGCGCGAGCTGACACTGACGTTCCAGGATCTGCTGGAACGTGTGCCTGTGCACAAGTGGGTCACGTTGTGTTGCGTCAGCAACGAGGTCGGCGGCGACCTGATCGGCAACGCATTGTGGTCCGGCGTACTGCTGAAGGACGTCCTCGCGCAGGTCCGGCCATCGGCGGATGCCGACGCCGTACTCGCGACGTCGAAGGACGGATGGACCTGCGGTACGCCGCTCAGCGCCATGACAGACGACCGGCAGGCGATGCTGGCGTACGAGATGAACGGCCAGCCGCTGCCGGTCGAGCACGGCTTCCCGGTCCGCGTTGTTGTCCCCGGGCTGTACGGATACGTCTCCGCGACCAAGTGGGTGGTCGACATGGAGGTGAGCCGATTCGACCACTTCAACGCGTACTGGTCGACGCGCGGCTGGTCCCCACAGGGTCCGATCAAGACCCAGTCGCGGATCGACCGCCCGCGCTCCAAGGCCAAGGCCGGCCAAGTCGTGGTGGCCGGCGTCGCCTGGCACCAGAACGTGGGCATCTCCGCGGTGGAGGTACGGGTCGACGGCGGGCCGTGGCAGCGTACGACCCTGGCGGCCGACGGCTCGATCGACAGCTGGCGGCAGTGGCACTGGATCTGGAACGCACAGCGCGGCAACCACATCCTCCAGGTCCGCGCGATCGACGCGGCCGGCAACCAGCAGATCGAGCAGGAGGCCCCACCGCCCCCGAACGGCGCCACCGGCCTTCACACCGTTGAAATCTCCGTCGACTGATCGGCCCTGTGGACAACTGCCCGAGGTCGACCTCTTCGTCGAGCTCATTCGCAGTGCACCTGTTCCCAGGATCTCGGCCGCCAACTATCTGGAGTCATCGATCGTCATCGAGGGCAGCCGCGATGCATTGCTCGTTCGCGGGTTCGACGAATTCATGGACACCGCCGGTCTGCGGGTGGAGGCGGTGACCGTGGAGCAGGTCCAGATCGCGAGGGCGGCGTACCGAGACTTCGGGCGTGGGAGCGGGCATCCCGCACAGCTCAACCTCGGAGACTGCTTCGCGTATGCGTTGGCGACCAGCACCCGCGAACCGCTGCTGTACAAGGGCGACGACTTCGGGCACACCGACGTCAGGTCGGCGACTGTCCACAGGTAGTCGGATAAGGGTCGGCGCGGGGTCGGTGGGGCGGCATAGGGTCGAGGCATGAGTTCCGGTGAGGCTTATCTGCGGTTCCCGACGATCCACGACGACACCGTGGTGTTCGTCGCCGAGGACGACCTGTGGACAGTGCCGGCCGGCGGCGGGCGCGCCTGGCGGCTGACCGCCGGGGTCGCCGAGGCGAGTCACCCGCGGTTGTCGCCGGACGGGAGCCGGCTGGCATTCACCGGACGCGAGGACGGGCCGGCCGAGGTGTACGTGATGCCCGCGGTGGGTGGCGTGTCCAACCGGCTCACCTTCGAGGCGGCGACGCTGTGCTCGGTGACCAGTTGGGATCCCCATGGCGCGATCGTGTACTCCAGCGATGCCGCCCAGCCGCACAGCCGGGGCTGGCTACGCCGGGTGCATCCCGATGGTGGGCTGCCCGAGTCGCTCGGCCTCGGCCCGGCCCGCACGATCGGGTACGGCACCGGCGGCCGGATCGCACTCGGGCGCCGCGGCAGCCGCGAGCCGGCCTGGTGGAAGCGGTACCGCGGCGGCACCTCCGGCGAGCTGTGGGTCGACCCGGACGGGTCCGGCGAGTTCAGTGTGCTCATCGACCTGGCCGGCAACCCGTTCGACCCCTGCTGGGTCGGCGACCGGGTCTACTTCCTGTCCGACCACGAGGGCGTCGGCAACGTCTATTCGTGTACGCCGGACGGGCAGGACCTGCGCCGGTACACGGACCACGACGAGTATTACGCGCGCAGCCTGACGACCGACGGAAACACGTTGGTGTACCAGTCGGCCGGCGATCTGTTCATGATGCGCCCCGATGAGGTGCCGCGGCAGATCGACGTACGCCTGGACAGCTCGCGCACCCAGCGAACCCGCCGGTTTGTGGACGCGGCCGACTATCTGGACGGCGTACGGCTCAACCCGGACGGCAGCGGGCTGGCGATCACCAGCCGGGGCAAGGCGTTCTCGTTCGGCACCTGGGAGGGCCCGGTCCGTCAGCACGGCGAGCCGGACGGCATCCGGTACCGGCTGCTCACCTGGTTGCCCGACCAGAAGCGACTGGTAGCGGTCGCCGCCGACGAGACCGACCACGAGTACCTGGTGCTGCTCACCGCCGACGGCAGCGCACCGCCATACCAGCTGACCGACACCGATCTCGGCCGGTTCGTCGAGCTCGAGGTGGCGCCGACGGGTGAGCGATTCGCGGTCACGACGCAGAGGATGGAGCTCCACCTGGTCGACGTCGGCAGCGGCGAGATACGTCGTATCGACGACAACACGCACCACGAGATCACCGACGTGACCTGGTCGTGGGACGGGCGCTGGCTCGCCTACACCTATCCCGAGTCGTCCGCGATGTCCGCGATCAAGCTATTCCGAACCGACACCGGCGAAACGTCGTACGCGACCCGGCCCGTGCTGCGCGACCGGCGGCCGGCGTTCGATCCGGAGGGGCAGTACCTGTACTTCGTCGGCGAGCGCACATTCGACCCGGTCTACGACAACCTCCAATGGGACGCGAACTTCCCGCGTGGTGAGCGCCCGTACGCCGTTGCCCTGCGCAACAACGTGCCGTCGCCGTTCGCGCCGCGACCGCGGCCGGTGCACAGCGAGGACGCCGAACAGGTCCGGCACGCGACCGAGGAACTCGCCGAGGAGGCACCGGTCAAGCAGCTCGAGATCGACCTGGACGGGATCGAGCACCGGGTGGTGGCGTTCCCGGTCCCGGAGGGCCGGTACGGACGGGTGCTCGGAATCAAGGGCAAGGTGCTCTACTCGCACTTCGAGATCGAGGGCAGCCGGGCCGATCGCCGACCGCTGCGGGCGCCGCGAAAGCCGAACGGCACCCTGGAATGCTTCGACTTCGACAAGCAGCAGCAGGAGCGGCTGACCGACGAGATCAGCGACTTCGAGCTCGGACCGGACCGGCGCACGCTGCTCTACCGGTCGGGCGATCGGCTGCGGGTGCTGGCGGCCGGGGACAAACCGGACGCGGATGCGGACGACGATCCGGGCCGCGCGAGTGGCTGGATCGACCTGGACCGGGTGAAGGTGTCCGTCCGGCCGGCCGCGGAGTGGCGGCAGATGTTCCGCGAGGCGTGGCGGCTGCAGCGTGATCAGTTCTGGACCGAGGACATGTCCGGCATCGACTGGAACCGGATGTACGAGCGGTACCTGCCACTTGTCGATCGGGTCAGCACTCGATCGGAGCTGTCCGACCTGATCTGGGAGCTGCAGGGCGAGCTCGGCACCTCGCACGCGTACGAGATGGGCGGGGAATACCGGCCGGGTCCGGACTACCGGCAGGGCTTCCTCGGTGTCGATTGGTCGTACGACGCCGAGCGCGACAGCTACCGGTTCGCACGGATCCTCGACGGGGACCCGTGGGACGTCGACGCGACCTCACCGCTGAACCGGCCCGGCACCGGCATTCGCGTGGGCGACGAGTTGCTCGCCATCAACGGACAGTCGGTCGGCGGCGGCCGTCGCAACCGCGCCCCCCCCGTCAAAACGGGCGAGCGGCTGGTGAACCAGGCCGACCAGGAGGTCGAGCTGACCGTCCGTACCGGCGACGAGCCGCCGCGCACCGTCGCCGTCCGAGCGTCGGCCAACGAGCAGCCGGTCCGGTACCGAGACTGGGTCGAAGCGAATCGGCGCAGAGTGCACGAGGAGACCGGCGACCGCGTCGGCTACATCCACGTTCCGGACATGGGCCCGGACGGGTATGCCGAGTTCCACCGTGGCTTCCTCGCCGAGTTCGACCGCGACGGCCTGCTCGTCGATGTCCGGTACAACCGCGGCGGCAACGTGTCCGCCCTGCTGCTTCAGAAGCTGGCCCGGCGCCGGCTCGGGTACGGCTATGCCCGCTGGGGAGACCCGGAGATCTACCCGTCGGAGGCGCCGCGCGGCCCGATGGTCGCCCTCACCAACGAGTGGGCCGGGTCCGACGGCGACATCTTCAGCCACGTGTTCAAGCTGATGGGCCTTGGCCCGCTGATCGGCAAGCGCACCTGGGGCGGCGTGGTCGGCATCTGGCCGCGGCACCACCTTGCCGACGGCACCGTGACGACCCAGCCCGAGTACTCCTTCGCCTTCGACGATGTCGGCTGGAAGGTGGAGAACTACGGCACAGATCCGGACATCGAGATCGACATCGCACCGCAGGACTACGCCCGCGATGCGGACCCGCAACTGGACCGCGCGATCGCCGAGGCCCTCCACCAACTCGACGTCAGGCCACCCCATCGTCCCAACCCGACCGACCGCCCCCGTCTCGCGGCTCCACCCCTCCCGCCACGGGCCTGACCACCTGTCCACACCCCGTCATCCTTCGGTGATCGAACCCCGAACACTCATACGTTCATGAGTGAAAGCCTCGAAGGAGAAGGGATGTCATCACTGATGCTTGATCTGCGTCATCACTGGCGCGAAACTCGAGAGGTGCGAACGACGATACGACTGGACCCGGATGTCGCTGCCGCAGCCGAGCAGCTCAGGCGGGAGCGGCAGATCGGACTGGGCGAGGCGATCAACGAGCTCGCCCGGGCAGGCATGCGCGCACGTCCGGCTCGCACCGCCTTCCGGCAGCACACCCGTTCGATCGGCCTGCGCGTCGACGTCTCCAACGTGGCCGAGACGCTCGATCTGCTGGAGGGCACGGACGGGTGATCGTCGACGCGAACATCCTGTTGTACGCCGTCGACAGGAGCAGTCCGCAGCATGAGCGGGCACGGACCTGGCTCGAGGAAGCATTGAACGGCTACGGCCGGGTCGGGCTGCCATGGCCGTCGCTGACCGCCTTCCTGCGGATCGCGACCCACCCACGGGTCTCGGCGCACCCGCTCAGCCAGGGTGACGCCTGGAGGTTCGTCGAGGAGTGGCTGGCGGCCGATCCGGCCTGGATTCCCGTGCCGACCGACCGGCACGGCGAGGTGCTCGGACGCCTGCTGGCGGAGGGAGACCTGCGCGCCAATCTCGTGGCCGATGCGCATCTGGCGGCGCTGGCGATCGAACACGGCGTCGGCATCTGTTCCGCTGACTCCGACTTCGCCCGCTTCGGCGGTCTGGAGTGGTTCAACCCGGTTGCTGGTCGCTGAGGTCGCGTCTGATCCAACGCCGCCGCCGCCGCGTCGGATGGCGCGCCGCGTCGATAGAAGAAAACAAGCACGCTTGATTCTTTTTGGCGGAAGTGCGATGGTGCTGGGCAAGCGTGGAAGGGGGCCGGATGGCCAAGGCCGACGTGGTGCTCACCGATCTCGCCGTCGAGAGTGCCGAGCTGGATGGCCTGGTCGCGGACCTGGATGACGCCGGCTGGGCCACGCCGACACCGGCCGCCGGCTGGACGATCGCGCACCAGATCGCACACCTGGCCTGGACCGATCGCGCGGCGCTGCTTGCGGTCACCGACCCTGCCGGGTTCGCCGGTCATCTGCGCGAGGCCGCGTCGGATCCCGACGGTTTCGTCGACCGCGGCGCGCAGGCCGGTGCGCAGGAATCACCGGCGAAGATCCTCGCCGACTGGCGCGACGGGCGCGAGCGGCTGGCCACAGCCCTTCACGAGGTGCCGGACGGTACGAGGCTTAGCTGGTACGGCCCGCCGATGAGCGCGACCTCGATGGCGGCCGCCCGGCTGATGGAGACATGGGCGCACGGCCTCGACGTAGCCGACGCCCTGGGGGCTCACCGCCAGCCCACCGCACGGCTGAAGAACGTGGCGCACCTGGCGGTCCGTACCCGCGATTTCGCGTACTACCTGAACGGCAGGATGCCGCCGTCCGACGAGTTCCGGGTCGAGCTCGTCGGGCCGGACGGGACCAGCTGGACCTGGGGGCCGGAGGATGCGGCGCAGCGAGTTACCGGCTCGGCGTATGACTTCTGCCTGCTGGCCGTCCAGCGGCTGCACCGCGACGACACCGATCTCAAAGCCGCGGGCGCGGACGCGCAGGTCTGGCTGGACATCATCCAGGCCTTCGCGGGCCCGCCCGGTTCCGGCCGGCCTGCCAAAGGCACGACATGAGCGCGCCGATCCGGATCGGGAACGCGTCAGGGTTCTACGGCGACCGGTTCAGCGCGGTCGAGGAGATGCTGACCGGCGGGCCGCTGGACGTCCTCACCGGCGACTACCTGGCCGAGTTGACGATGCTGATCCTCGGCTGGGACCGGCTGAAGGATCCGGGGCTCGGGTACGCCAAGACGTTCCTCAAACAGCTCGAGACCGGCCTCGGCCTGGCACTCGACCGCGGAGTGAAGATCGTCAGCAACGCCGGCGGCCTCAACCCAGCCGGGCTCGCGGAGGCGATCCACGACCTCGCAGACCGGCTCGGCCTGACACCACGGATCGCCTACGTCGAAGGCGACGACCTGCGCGACAGAGCGAAGGAGCTCGGCCTGGGTAGCCCGCTCACCGCGAACGCGTACCTGGGCGCCTGGGGCGTCGCCGAAGCCCTGCAAGCCGGCGCAGAAGTGGTCGTGACCGGCCGCGTCACCGATGCGTCGGTCATCGTCGGACCGGCCGCCGCCCATCACGGCTGGGCCCGCGACGACTACGACGCGTTGGCCGGAGCCGTCGCCGCCGGCCATGTGATCGAGTGCGGCTGCCAGGCCACCGGCGGCAACTTCGCGTTCTTCACCGAACTGCCGAGCCTTGGCAGACCCGGCTTCCCGATCGCCGAGATCGACGCCCGCGGCAACAGCGTGATCACCAAGCACGACGGCACCGGCGGCGCTGTCACGATCGACACCGTCAAGGCCCAACTGCTGTACGAGGTCACCGGCGCGCGGTATGCCGGACCCGACGTCACCACCCGGCTCGACGCGATCACCCTCGCCGACGACGGACCGGACCGAGTCCGGATCAGCGCGGTCACAGGCGAGCCGCCACCCTCGACGTACAAGGTGTCCCTGAACACGGTCGGCGGATTCCGCAACGAGGTTACGTTCGTGCTCACCGGCCTCGACGTCGACGCGAAGGCGGCTCTGGTCCGCGAGCAGCTCGGGGCCGCGCTCGAAAAACAGCCGGCCGAGATCCAGTGGACGGTGGCCCGGATAGACCAGCCGGACGCCGAGACCGAGGAGCAGGCGTCGGCGCTGCTGCGTTGCGCGGTGAAGGACCCGGACCCGGCAGTGGTCGGGCGGAGATTCTCCAACGCCGCCGTCGAGCTCGCGTTGGCCAGCTACCCAGGCTTCCACCTGACGGCACCGCCTCAGGACGCGGCGCCGTACGGCGTCTTCACGCCCGGGTACGTCGACATCGGCGAGGTATTACACCAAGTGGTACTGCCCGACGGAACACGAAGGGACATCGAGGCGGCAACCAAGACCGTAGAACTCATCGACCCAGAGGAGCCCGCGCTGCCCGAACCCCTGCCGAACGGACCGACGCAGCGCCTACCGATCGGCACCATCGTCGGGGCCCGCAGCGGCGACAAGGGCGGCAACGCGAACGTCGGCGTCTGGGTCCGGTCCGAGCAGGCCTGGCGCTGGCTCGCCCACACCCTCACCGTCGACGAGCTCCGACGGCTGTTGCCTGAAGCAATCGATCTGCCCGTGCGGAGGTACGTCCTGCCCAACCTGTGGGCGCTGAACTTCGTGATCGAGGACCTTCTCGGCGAGGGCGTCGCCTCGCAGGCACGGTTCGATCCGCAAGCGAAGGCACTCGGCGAATGGCTGCGTTCCCGATACGTCGACGTACCGGAGGCACTGCTGTGACAACGCAAGAGCGGGACGCGCTGCGCGAGACAACACGCCGCTTCGCCAAGGCGGAGATCCTCCCGCATCTCAACGACTGGGAGCGCGAAGGGGAGCTGCCGCGCGAGCTCCATCGCAAAGCCGGCGCGCTCGGCCTGCTCGGAGTGGCGTTTCCCGAGGATGCCGGTGGCGGCGGTGGTGAGCTGGCCGACGCGATAGCGGTCGTCGAGGAGCTCCACTACGCCGGCGGCTCAGGCGGTCTCATTGCCGGGCTACTCACCTGCGGCATCGCCTTGCCTCACATCGTCGCGGCGGGCAACGCCGAGCAGATACATCGCTGGGTCCGGCCGACACTCGGAGGCGAGCTGATCGGAGCGCTGGCGATCACCGAGCCCGACGGCGGGTCGGATGTCGCAAACATCCGGACGACAGCCAAACGCGATGGTGACCACTACGTCGTCGACGGCGCGAAGACCTTCATTACGTCGGGTGTCCGGGCTGACTTCGTTACCACCGCGGTACGAACCGGTGACGCCGGTGCGCACGGCATCTCGCTGCTCGTCATCGAGAAGGGCACACCGGGATTCACGGTCTCCCGCAAGCTCGACAAGATGGGCTGGCTCTGCTCCGACACCGCTGAACTGAGCTTCGACGGCGTCCGAGTTCCCGCGGCCAACCTGGTCGGTGCGGAGAACACCGGGTTCGGACAGCTCGCGCAGAACTTCGTAACCGAGCGGCTGACGCTTGCCGCACAGGCGTACGCGGGAGCACAGCGCGCGCTGGATCTCACTGTCGAGTGGTGCCGCACCAGGGAGACGTTCGGACGGTCCCTGATCTCGCGGCAGACCGTGCGGCACACGCTGACCGAGATGGCGCGGCGGATCGATGTCGCCCGGGTGTACACGCACGAGGCGGTCCGGACCGGCGACGTCGCGCAGGTCTGCTTCGCCAAGAACACCGCGGTCGAGGCCGGTCAGTGGGTGGTCGACCAGGCGGTCCAGTTGCACGGCGGGATCGGCTACATGCGTGAGGCCGAGGTCGAACGCCAGTACCGCGACATGAAGATCCTCGCGATCGGCGGTGGCACGACCGAGATCCTCACCGGCCTGGCCGCCAAGACGCTGGGGTACACCGCATGATCAGGTCCCACCTCGACGTCCACGGCGATGCGTACCGCGAGAACCGCGAGGCGATGCTGGCCAAGCTGGCCGAGCTGGACACCGAGCATGCCAAGGCACTGGCCGGCGGCGGGGAGAAGTACGTCGAACGTCATCACAGGCGCGGCAAACTGCTGGCCCGGGAACGGATCGAGCTCCTGCTCGACCAGGACTCACCGTTCCTCGAGCTGTCACCGCTGGCCGGCTGGGGTTCGGAATTCACCGTCGGCGCGAGCCTTGTCACCGGGATCGGCGTGGTCGAGGGCGTCGAGTGCCTGATCACCGCGAACGACCCGACGGTCAAGGGCGGCGCCAGCAACCCGTGGACCCTGCGCAAGGCACTGCGCGCCGACGAGATCGCCCGGACGAACCGGCTGCCTGTCATCAGCCTGGTCGAGTCCGGCGGCGCCGACCTGCCGACGCAGAAGGAGATCTTCATCCCCGGCGGGGCGATGTTCCGCAACCTGACCCGGTTGTCAGCCGAGGGCATTCCGACGATTGCGCTGGTGTTCGGCAACTCGACCGCGGGCGGCGCGTATATCCCGGGTATGAG
>JBKPSJ010000305.1:0-15588 GCA_046765875.1 Actinomycetota bacterium | reverse complement strand
GCTCTCCTCTGCTAAAGCTCCTGTACGACGACCTGGGGCAGCCAGCGCCGGTATGCGTCCAGATCGATGTCTCCGGCAACCGGCGTCAGCACTGCCGCTGCCGACGCGGCAACCGCCGACCGCAGTACGGCCGGCCAGTCGTCGTTGCCCTCGGCCATCGCAATGGCGACGACGGCGGTGCAGGCGTCACCGGCACCTGTCGGGTTGCCGTGGACCCGTTCGACCGGCAGCGCGCGCCAGGCCCGGTCCCCCACGACCGCGACCATTCCAGCCGCACCTTCGGTGATCACCGCCGCCCGCGCGCCCATCGCCACCAGTTGCCGCGAGCCGTCCACGACAGCGCCATCGAGGGCGTCGCGGAGTTCGCTCGCGTTCGCACGGACCACCGCGCCCGTCTTCGCCGCGGCCAGCAGGGCCGATCCGCTGGTGTCCACCACGGCCGGTACGTGGTGCTGGCGTGCCCGGGCGGTCAGTTCGGCGTACGCGTGATCGGGCAGACCCGGCGGCAGGCTGCCGGAGCAGGCGAGCACGCCGAGACTGCCCCACGGCATCCGGTCGCACAGCGCGCGCCACTCGTCCTCGCTGACGCGCGGGCCGGCCTCGTTGAACATCGTCGCGTCGCCGGCGCCGGTGTCGACCACGGCGACGCTGCGACGGGTCTCGCCCCTGATCGGCGTGAGCAGCGAGTTCAGCCCGGCCTCGTCCAGGTCGGCTGCCACTACCTCACCGGTCCGGCCGCCCGCGAACCCGAGCGCCAGTACGGGATACCCAAGCGCGTCGGCCACCCGGGCGACGTTGACGCCCTTGCCGCCGGCACGTTGCCGTACCGCGGCGACCTTGTGGCTACCACCGACGACCAGTTCGCCGACCTCGTACGTGATATCCAGCGCCAGGTTGAGCGTCACCGCACCGAGCAATCCGGTGCTCACGGCAACCACTCGCCGCGCTTCATCACCTTCTGCACGTCGAGGTCGGGCCCGAGTACGACCGCATCGGCGAAGCAGAGTTGCTCGATCGTGCCGACGTACCAGCCGAATGCCTTCGCGGGCGTGGCCGAGGCCATGTTCGACGCGTCGAGCAAGGAGACGCCGGCGTTGACAGCGTTCGCGAACGCGACGTCCATCGTCAGCGTGCTGCCGGCGATCGACCTCTCCGGTGTCGTCAGCCGGGCCTCGCCGTTGACGACGTCGACGTCGAGTTCGCCGATCTTGTACCGGCCGTCGGACAGCCCGGTCGCCACCATCGCATCGGTGATCAGCGCCACTCGGTCGGTACCAGCCGCGCGCATCGCCATCCTGACCGTCTGCGGATTCAGGTGAAAGCCGTCATTGATCACCTCGAGCAGCAACCGGTCGTCGTTGATCGCGGCAACAGCCGGACCGGGGTCGCGGTGATGGAACGGCCGCATGCCGTTGAACAGGTGCGTCGCGACCGTCGCGCCGGCGTCCGCGCCCTCGACCATCTGCTCGTACGTCGCGTCGGTGTGCCCGAGGGCCGCGATCTTGCCGGCCTCGACCACCTGGCGGATAGCGGCCAGCCCGCCCGGCAGCTCGGGCGCGATGGTCACCATCCGCACCGCGGGGTGCAGCAGCCTGTCGACGTCGGCGGGCTCCGGGTCGCGCAGCAGATTCGGGTCGTGCGCGCCGCACCGGGCTTTCGAGAGGAACGGTCCCTCGAGGTGGACGCCACCGATCACACCGTCGGTGACCAGGTCCGCGAGACACGCGATCTGGTCGGCAAGGGTGTCCAGCGAGGCGGTGACCAGACTCGCCATCGTCGTGGTGGTGCCGTGCCGGGCGTGGAAGGCGGCCGCGTTCCGAACCTCCTCGGGATCGGTTGTCGAGTACGTCGCACCGCCACCGCCGTGCGTGTGGATGTCGACGAACCCCGGCACCACCGTGACGTCGCCGAGGTCGACCGGTGGCTCGCCGTCGGCGGGCATCCCCTTCCCGCGGCCGCCGACGGTGCCGAACCGGTCGTCGATGACCTGGAACCACCCGATCTCGATCACCTGCTCCGGCGTCACCACCCGCCGGGCCAGATAGGTCGTCACGCCCCACCATCCTCTCCAGCCTTGTCGGCGGTAGTGCTCATGGCAGCGTCCCAGGCCATCAGGGCGGCGCCGAGACAGCCCGCGTCCTCGCCGAGCTGCGCGGTCACGATCTCGGGAGCGCGCTGGAAGGTCAGCCGCGCGGGTACCTGTTCGCGCAGCGGGCCGAGCAGCGTCTCGCCCGCGCCGGCCAGTCCACCGCCGATCGCGATCCGGGTCGGCGCGAGCAGGGTCGTGTACAGCACCAGCGCGTCGACCAGAGCCTGTACCGCGTCGTCCCAGACCGCCTTCGCGTCCGGGTCGCCGTCGGCGAGCAAGGCCAGCACCTCTCGGGCTCCGTCGACGGTCCGCCGGGTCCGTAGCCCGTACCGGCGAGCGAGTGCCGCGGCCGAGGCGACGGTCTCCAGGCAGCCGAGCTGACCGCACGCGCAGCGCTCGGCGGTCTCCGGCGGGACGAACCGGGTATGGCCGAGCTCGCCGGCGAACCCGTCGCCGGAGACCAGCCGGCCGTCGACGATCATCGCGGCGGCGATGCCGGTGCCGAGCGGGAGGAACAGCGAGTTCGTGGTGCCCGTCAAGGCGCCCTCGCGCAGCTCGGCGTACCCGCCCGCTCGGACGTCGTGAGCCAGGACGACCGGCAACTCGGGACCGACAGCGGCGTGCAGCACATCGCGCACAGGGACGTCGAGCCAGGCCAGGTTCTCGGCCCGGACAGTCCCCCGGGCGGGGTCGTGGATACCTGGCACTACCAGTCCGACAGCACGGACGACATGGCCGTCGGCAAGCGCCTTCTGCCCGAGCTCGACCACGGTCTCGATCACGGCGTCGAGCACCGCCTGCGCACCGGCTTCGCGCGGTGTCGGCCGGGTTTCCCGGTACGCGAGCACGCCGTCCCGGGTCACCAGACCGCACTTCATCCGCGTCCCGCCGAGGTCGACGGCGACCGCCACCTCAGCCGGTGCCACAGCAGCATCCACGAAGCGTCATTATGCAGCGTTATCCCTCGGTTCACGCACTTCCGCGCAGACTCTGGCTGGATCCCCGACCTCGACCACGCCCTACCGGAACTCTATGTCTCCGCTCCACCCTGGGTATCGCCACTGGCGCCCGTCTGGAGACACGTCGCATAGGGTCGTTGGGGTGGAGACGCGGGTGGTGCGGATCGGGCGGCGGTTCCGGGGCCCGGAGCGCTCCGGGAACGGCGGCTACAGCGCGGGTCTGGTCGGGACGGCGCTCGCTGCCGCGGCCGACGGGGCCGCGGTCCAGGTGACGCTGCGCAAGCCGCCACCGCTGGACATCGACCTGACACTTGACATCGGCGACGACCGGGCCGACATCAACCGGACAGCGGTGCTGGCAGCGGACGACGGTGTGGTCGCGGAGGGCCGGACGGTCAGCGACGACGAATTGACCGAGGTCGCGGAGATGGTCGCACCCGACCAGGCATTGGCCGCGGAGGCGGCGTACGAGGGCCTGCAGGACCATCCGTTCCCGAGCTGCTTCGCCTGCGGCCCGGCGAACACCGAGGGGCTGCGGCTGCGTCCCGGACGGTACAGCGAGGGCCGGACCGCGTGCACCTGGAGCCCGCCGGCCGACCTGGCCGGCACGGACGGCCTGGTCGACCCCGTGTATGTCTGGGCCGCCCTCGACTGCCCCGGCGGCTGGACCGCCGACATCACCGGCCGCCCGATGGTGCTCGGCCGGCTCACGGCGAAGGTCCACGAGCGGCCGGTCGCCGGCGACACATACGTCGTGACCGGCCGGCTGCTCGGCGGCGAGGGACGCAAGACCAACACCGTCGCGACCCTGTACGCCGCCGACGGCCGGCCGCTCGCCCAGGCGAGGCACACCTGGATCGCGGTCGACCCCGCGGCCTTCAACTAGCGGTCTCTTCAGCTAGCGGTCACGGACGGTCACTGCGCGCTCGGTGAATTTGGACGGGCGGGGCGCCGTACGGGACAATGATCCAGACGTAGGTGTGGGGCCCCTCAAAGTATGAGTTTGAGGGGCCCCACGTTTGACCGAAGAACGTGACGCCTCCGATCTCACGGCTGGTCCGTCAGACCCGGCTACCTCGTCACCGGTAACCTTCGGCGAGTTTCCCCACCGGATGGATCCTCGGTTCCCTTCCGATCTGCCTTCCCCGAAGGGAGGGCGTAAGAGAGTTCTATCCCGTGCGAGCCAAGTCGCGCAAGCCCTTTGTGGCAAGGATTTTGAGCAATTTTCTGCGTCCACAGGTTGTCCAGAACAACGACCGATTTGTGCACAGGAACGAGCCTGTTCTCCACACGGAGTCCACAGAGATCGACCCTCTCCTGTGCACAACCGAGAGCTGTCAGCGCGGCGTCTGCGCACTAGTCGGATTGGGCACCGGGATGCTCACGTTGCCTTTCCGCGGGATGACCGTGAATGGATCTTCCCGGACTCGATCGCGAGTTCAGCAGGTAGCACCGTGGCCCGAGCGGCGCGACCTGTGATCTCACGGAGCGTAGCTCCACGTTCACCTGTTCGTTCTGCTGCTCGTGCGCCTTGGCGACGGCCTGTTCTGCGAGCTGGGGCGCGCGGGTACGAGGAGTACGCGAACCAGGCGAGCGCCACGGCCGGGATCACCGCCGGCAGACCGAGTCTGAACACATCGGCGAGATTGCATCACGGACCAGGGGCGCGAATTGCCAAATCTCGTTGAGCGACTTGGCCGGGGGACGTAGGGTCGCTGGTACACGTGAAGGGAGGTGGTCCAAGGTATGCATAGCTATCGGACTCGTGAGGTGGCGGCGGGCTAGTCGCCCACTAATCCACAAGCTGTACGGACCATGTGGCTAGCTAGCCAATCCAGCGCCAGTCACCCGGCCCGCGGGCAGCCAGGTCAGTCCACCTGGCCCTTCCGAAGATCGACCATCCTGGTCGGCGCGGATGGAAGCGCCCGCGGGTCGCCTATGTCTCTACCGCCGTTCCAGGCCCAGTGAGTCGGCCATCTCACACAGCTGCGTCTCGAAGTACGGCTCGACCTCCTGCAGCGCCCAGTGGAGCTGGCCGAACACCTCCATGCAGATCAAGCCGTACAGCCGCGTCCAGTAGGTGAGCGTCACGTACACCGCGCCCGGCGGGATGCCCTCGAAGAATCCGGCGTCGACGGTGAACTGCTCGATCAGATCCGGCCCCAGGTGCTCATCGGGCGGCACCGGGAACGGCTCCTGCCGCCACAGCCGGGCCAGCAGTTCCTTGAAGACCGCACCGAACCGCATTCCGGCCTGATGGCACTCGGTCAGCTCCTCAGGGGCGGTCCGCAGCAGGTCCGGCACCGGTGCGGCGAACATCAGCTCGAACTCGGCCGGATGCGCGATCGCCCATGCGCGCATCTCCCGCGCCACGGCGTACAACCGACCGGACAGATCGTCTGCCTGTACGGCATCGCGCGCGGCCGTGATCGCCGCGGTCAGCTCGTCGTACAGGTCGACGATCAGCGTGGTGACCAGTTCCTCGAGGCTGCCGAAGTACCGGTACAGCGCCGGTGCGCTGAGCCCGAGCTCGCGGGCCACCGCACGGAGGCTGATCGCGCCAACACCGCCGTCGACCAGCAGCCGGCGCGCCACCGACTTGATGTCGGCGACGGTGGCCGCACGCACCTGGGCGCGCCTGCTGACGACATCGATCACCGGTGCCTCCTTCTCAGATCTTGACAGGACCACTATGGTTAACACCGTTCACAGTTAACGGCGTTCACTGAAGTGATCACCGTTAAGCCTAGCCCGGTTGGGAGGACACGTGTTCGAGGCGCTCGGCCGTTTCGTGTACCACCGCCGGCGCTGGGTGCTCGGGCTCACCGGCGCGTTCGTCGTTGTCGCGGTGATCTGGGGCGGTGGCGTGTTCGGCACGCTGGCCAACGGTGGCTTCGACTCGCCGGGCAGCGAGGCCTCCCGCGCGCTCGACCAGATCGAGCGCACCCTCGGTCGGGACGGGATCGACGTCATCGTGCTGTACGACGATCCCGGGCGGACCGTCGACGATCCGACGTACCGGAAGGACGTCGAGACGGCCCTCGCGAACCTGCCGCCCGGGACCGTGGTGAGGACGGCGACCTTCTGGTCGACCCACTCGCCGACCTTCGTGTCGAGGGACCAGCACAGAACGTACGCGGCGCTGACCCTTGCCGGAGCGACGCCGGAGAACCGGCTGAGCACATTCAGAGATATCGAACCACGGTTGCGTCACGCACCCGGTCTGCACGTTCGACTGGGCGGCGCGATTGCCGTCTACCACGAGGCGAACGGCCAGACCGAGAAGGACATCAAGAAGGCCGAGACGATCTCGCTGCCGGTGGTGCTGGTTCTGCTGGTGGTCGTGTTCGGCGGACTGGTGGCGGCCAGCCTGCCGCTGATCATCGGCGGACTGGCGATCCTCGGCGCGTTCACCGTGCTGCGCCTGCTGACGCTCGTCACCGACGTGTCGGTGTTCTCGATCAACATCGTCACGATGGTCGGGCTCGGGCTGGCGATCGACTACGCGTTGTTCGTGATCACCCGGTTCCGCGAACAGCTTGCCGCGGGCGACGATATCGAGCAGGCCGTGGTGACGACGATGGCGACGGCCGGACGAACGGTCGCGTTCTCCGGCGTCATCGTGGCGATCGCGATGGCCAGTCTGGCGTTCTTCCCGTTGATGTTCCTGCGGTCGATGGCGTACGGCGGGACCGCCGTCGTCGGTGTCGCGATGATCGCCGCGCTGACGGCGTTGCCCGCGCTGCTGGCGGTGCTCGGGCATCGCGTGAACCGGTTGCGCCTGCCGTTCCGGACCGGTGGGTCGAGCGAGCGGGGCGCCTGGTACCGGCTCGCGCACAGCGTGATGCGCCGCCCGGTCCTGTACGTCGTGGTGATCGCACCGCTGCTGCTCGTGCTCGGCCTGCCCTTCCTGCAGGCCCAACTCGGCGGTGTGGATCACCGAGTCCTGCCGGCGAGCAGCGAGAGCCGGATCGTCGCCGATACGCTGCCGCGGGACTTCCCCGGCGCCGGCGGATCCGACTACATGGTCGCGGTCAGGTACGACGATCCCGCCGCGCTGCGGACCTACATCGACCGGCTCGGTCCCCTCGCCGGCGTCGAGAACGTCCGGGTGGACGGGACGAAGAATAGGTTCGCATCCGTGCTGGTGCACACGTCGCGCGGGGGCCAGGACCTCGCCGCCCGGGACCTGTTGCACACGATCCGCGACGTGCCGAAACCGCTGGGCATGACCGCACTGGTGGGCGGCGAAGCCGGTGCGACGGCAGACTCGCTCGACGCGCTGCTGAATCGGCTGCCGCTGATGCTGGCGTTCGTGGTGCTGAGCACCTGTGTGCTGCTGTTCCTCGCCTTCGGCTCGGTCGTGCTGCCGGTCAAGGCGGTGCTGATGAACGTCTTGTCGGTGACGGCATCGTTCGGCGCGCTGGTGTGGATCTTCCAGGACGGGCATCTGTCCGGACCGCTCGCGTTCACCTCGTCGGGGTTCCTCGACTACACCAACCCGGTGCTGATGTTCGCGGTGCTGTTCGGGCTGTCGATGGACTACGAGGTATTCCTGCTCAGCCGGATCCGCGAGGAGTACGACCGCACCGGCGACAACGCCGGCGCGGTGGCGACCGGGCTGCAGCGGACCGGCCGGATCATCACCAGCGCGGCGATGCTGCTGGTGATCGTGGTGGCCTCGTTCTCGACGTCGGGGATCGTGTTCGTCAAGGCGCTCGGGATCGGGCTGGTGATCGCGATCCTGCTGGACGCGACGGTCGTACGGGCGCTGCTGGTGCCGGCGACGATGCGGCTGCTCGGCCGGGCGAACTGGTGGGCGCCCGCGCCGATGGCCCGGTGGTGGCGCCGGCACGGCTTCCGCGAGGAGGGGCCGTCACGGAAGCCGTTGCCGGAGCCCGAACTCACCAGGCGGTGAGGTCGTGAACCGCCCACCCGGTGTGGGGCGCCGGATGAGCCTCCATTGCGAACGGTTAGGAACCCTTCCTAACCGTTGGAGACGGCGGCGTCAATGCCACCGGCCCTGGAAAGTCATCGGCTCTTCCACGTGCGCGGCTTGAGGAAGTCGTCGAGCGGGACGCGGCCGGCGAGGTTGTCGACGGTGCCGACCAGGCCCGCGAACGTGCACTCGACGACGATGTCGAGGATCTCGCCGGCCGATAGGCCCGCCTCGGTCGCCCGCCCGATCGTCCCGTCGGCGACCTTGCCGCGGCTGAGTACCAGCTCGCGGGCCAGCGCGTAGACGGCACCGCCGCGGGCATCGGCGGGCTCGTCGCCGGCCCGCATCCGGTCGATCTGTTCGCCGGCGACGCCCAGCCCGGCAAGGACGGTCGAGTGGAACGCCACGCCGTAGCGGTTGTCCGCCGCGACACCGACCGCGACACCGGCGGTCTCGCGGAGCACCGGGTCGAGCCCAGCGCCGCCGACCGCGCGCCGCAGCCCGTCGAACCCGGCTAGCAGCGCCGGGGAAGCCGCGACCGCACCGGCCAGGTTCGGTACGAAGCCGAGGTCCTCGGCAATGCCCTCGAGCAGGGCCTTGGACTGGGCGGGCGCGGTCGCCGTGGTGTGAATCGTAAGGTCCATCGTGGTCCCCTCATCGGTTTGGTGCGGCCAGCCTCGGCTTGTCCGGCGGCCCTGCGCGATTCCCCGCCGGGGAAGGGATTCGAGTCACGCCGGCGCCTAGGGTGGTCGGCATGGGCGCTGTCCTGCCGGAGGCCACGGCCGGGTTCGGGGAGGTATTGCGGCACTGGCGGGCGGTACGCCGTACCAGCCAGCTCGATCTCGCGTCCGCGGCCGGCACCACGCCGCGCTATGTCAGCTTCGTCGAGACCGGCCGGGCGCAACCGAGTCGCGAGATGGTGCTGCGGCTGGCGCTGGCACTCGACGTACCGCTGCGTGAACGCAACGGGTTGTTGCTCGCGGCCGGATTCGCTCCGCTCTATCCGGTGGCTCCGCTCGGAAGCGCCCAGCTCGGCCAGGTCGAGGCGGCGCTGTCGTCGATGCTCGACAAGCACGAGCCCTATCCCGCGGTGGTGATGGACCGCGGCTGGAACGTGCTCAGCGCGAACCACGGCACCGGACTCCTGTTCGGCCGGTTGTTCGCGCCGGAGCCGATGCCCGACGAGGTCAATGTCCTGCGGCTGATGATCGAGCCTGGGCCGGTCCGTGACGGCGTCCGGAACTGGGAGGCGGTCGTACCGACCCTGCTCGAGCGGGCCGGACGTGAGGCGGTCGGCGGTGTGTTCGACCCGGCGACCGCGGAGCTCGTGCAGCAATTGCGTGCGCGACCTGATGTCGCGGCGCTGCCGGCGGTACCGCCGACGCAGTCGGTGCCCGTGCTCGATGTGCGGTTCGAAGTGGACAGCATCGAGATCGATCTGTTTTCTGTGGTGTCGACGATCGGTACGCCGATCGACGTCACCGCCCAGGAGCTCAGGGTCGAGGCTTTCTTCCCAGCCGACGACGCCACGCGCGAGGCCTGGCAGCGGCTGGCCGGCCGGGCGGCGGACTAAAGTCGGGGTGGTCGCCGGCGCTGAGGAGATCGGACGATGAGCAACAGCACAAAGAGGTTCCGTGGGACTGGCATCGCGGTCGGCGTGGGCCTGGTGGTCGCGGCCGTGGTCACCGAACTGCGCAAACCCGCCGAAGAGCGGACCGGGACCGGCACGGTCGCCGGCGTAGTTCCGTACGACTTCCGGCCGCCGACGTTGGCCCGGATCAAGTCAGCGGTCTGGGCACCCGACGACCCGCGGCTGCTCAAGCCGCATGCCTTCGGTGTCGGCTGGACCGTGAACGTGGGTCGTATCGTCGCCCTGCTGCTGGGGAGGCGGTGAGTCAGGGCTGGAGGCGGTCGAGGGTCCAGGCGGTCTCGGTACGGCGGTAGCGGAGGCGGTCGTGGAGACGGCCGGTCCTGCCCTGCCAGAGCTCGATCACGTCCGGGCGGATCCGATAGCCGCCCCAGAAGTACGGCACTGCGATCTCGCTGCCCTCCGGGAACTGCCGATCGTACGACGCGTACTGCAGGTCCAGTTCCTCGCGCGACGGCACCGGCTGCGACTGCTGTGACGCCCAGGCGCCGAGCTGGGACTCACGCGGCCGGCTGCGGAAGTAGGTCTCGACCTCTTCGGTGTTGAGCTTGTCCGCCGTACCCTCCACCCGGACCTGGCGCTCCATCGCATGCCACGGGAACACCAGCGCGCAGCGCGGATTGGCCGCGAGTTCATCGCCCTTCCGGGACTGCTGATTGGTGTAGAAGACGAACCCACGCTCGTCGAGCTGCTTGAGCAGGACCGTCCGCGCCGAGGGCCGGCCGTCGGCGTCCGCGGTGGCGATCACCATCGCGTTCGGCTCGGCGATGCCGAAGCTGACGGCGTCGTCCAGCCAGCGGCGTACCTGCGCCACCGGGTCCGGGTCGACCTGCTCCTCGAGCAGCTCCCCCAGGCCGTATGTCCGCCGCATCTCTTCGAGGTCCACGGGCCTAGGGTTGCAGGTCCGCCCATGGGCGGGCGGCCTCGAGTTGGGCCGCGACCTTGAGGATCAGGCCCTCGCCGTCGCGCGGGCCGACGAGTTGGATCGACAGCGGCAGGCCCGCCGGGGTGAAGCCGGCCGGGACCGCGGCCGCCGGGTGGCCGGTCACGTTCCAGATCGCCGTGTACGCCGTGGCCGGGTTGGACCGCCAGATCGCGCGGAGCGGGCCGATCCCGTCGAGGATGCCCGCGGCAGGCGGCAGTGTCGGCACCGTCGGAGTGAGCAGCAGGTCGTAGTCGTACAGCAGCCGGTCCGCCTTCTTCGCCAGCGCTTCGCCGCGCCGCTCCGCCCACCGTACGGTCGCATCCGGAAACATCTTGCCGAGCCGGATCGCCTTGCGGGTACGCCGTTCCAGCCGTGCCGGGTCCTCCACCAGCCGAGCCTCGTCCCGTACCGCCCCGAAGTACTGCGGTGTGAACGACGGGCCGTGGTTCGGCAGCCGGCGGCGTACGTGCTCGATAGTGTGGCCGAACTCCTCCAGCAGTTCGGCGGTCCGGGTCAGCGCGACCCGCTGGTCCGGATCGAGCGCGATCCACGGCAGCGCCGGCTTCTCGATGATCCCGATCCGCAGTGACGGCACCGGCTCGCGCAACTGGTCGACGTACGACACGACCGGCTCGATCGCGTGCCATCGATCCTGCGCGGTGGCGCCGTGGATGACGTCGTACAACAGCGCGGAGTCGAGGACGCGGCGGGTCAGCGGGCCGGTCGTACCGAGTGCGTTCCACAACGACGAGTACGGCGCCGAGCTGACCCGGCCGCGCTGCGGCTTGAGCCCGAACAGCCCGCACCAGGCCGACGGGATCCGGATCGAGCCGCCACCGTCGCCACCGAGCGCGGCTGCGACCATGCCAGTAGCCACTGCGACCGCACTGCCGCCGCTCGATCCGCCGGGCGTGAGGCTGGGGTCCCACGGGTTGCGGGTGATGCCGAAGGCGACCGATTCGGTGTACGGCCACTGTCCGAACTCCGACATCCGGGTCTTGCCGATGATCACGGCACCGGCCGCGCGGAGCCGGCGTACCGTCTCGGAGTCCTCGGTGACGGGCGTGCGCTGGGCCAGGCCGCCGTACGTCGTCACCTCCCCGGCGACATCGTTCTCGTCCTTGATCGCTACCGGTACGCCGTGAAACGGACCGCGATCGTAGATGTCCTGGGCGTCTCGGGCGGCCGCCTCACGCAGGGCCGATGCGCGCAACACGGTGCGGAACGCGCCCAGCCCGTCGTCGAGCGCGTGGATGCGTTCGAGCGCCAGCGTGGTCAGCTCGACCGACGACAGCTGCTTGGTTCGGATCAGGTCGGCCTGCCCGGCCAGACCCTCGTACAGGATGTCCTCGGGTGTCACGTCCGGTGAGCCTACGCGCGTCAGCCGCGCTGCGCTGCCGGGCGCCGGTCTCATAAGGCACGATGGATCGGCAGGCGGGTGTTCGGCAGCGGGTGTGAGGAGGAGCCGACCGATGTCAGACACGCACGTGCGGCACGGGCTGGAAGGTGTCGTTGCTTTCGACACCCAGATCGCCGAGCCGGACAGGGAGGGCTCGGCCCTGAGGTACCGCGGGGTCGACATCGAGGACCTGGTCGGTCGGGTGCCATTCGGGGCCGTGTGGGGCCTGCTGGTCGACGGCGCGTTCACCCCCGGGTTGCCGCCTGCCGAGCCGTTCCCGTTGCCGGTGCACTCCGGCGATGTGCGGGTCGACGTACAGTCCGCGCTGGCGATGCTGGCACCGGCCTGGGGGTTGCGCCCGCTGTATGACATCGATGACGTTCAGGCTCGCGACGACCTGTCCCGGGCCGCGGTGATGGCGCTGTCGTACGTCGCGCAGGCTGCCCGCGGTATCGGGTTGCCGATGGTGCCGCAACGCGAGGTGGACAAGGCGGGCACTGTGGTCGAGCGGTTCATGATCCGCTGGCGCGGTGAGCCGGATCCCCGCCATGTCCATGCCGTCGACGCGTACTGGACGTCCGCCGCCGAGCACGGGATGAACGCGTCGACGTTCACCGCCCGGGTGATCGCGTCGACCGGAGCGGATGTGGCCGCGGCGCTGTCGGGTGCGGTCGGCGCGATGTCCGGCCCGCTGCACGGCGGGGCGCCGGCGCGCGTGTTGTCGATGATCGAGGAGGTCGAGCGCCGCGGCGACGCCACGTCGTATGTCAAGGAGGTGCTCGACGCCGGCGAGCGGCTGATGGGCTTCGGGCACCGGGTGTACCGCGCCGAGGACCCGCGTGCCCGGGTGCTGCGGCGGACGGCGCAGGAGGTGTCGGCGCCGCGGTACGAGGTGGCGGTGGCGTTGGAGCAGGCGGCGCTGGCCGAGTTGCGCGACCGCCGGCCGGACCGGGTGCTGGAGACCAACGTGGAGTTCTGGGCGGCGATCGTGCTCGACTTCGCCGAGGTACCGCCACGGCTGTTCACCTCGATGTTCACCTGCGCCCGAACGGCGGGCTGGAGCGCGCACATCCTCGAGGAGAAGCGCACCGGTCGCCTGATCCGCCCCACCGCGATCTACTCCGGCCCAGCCCCCCGCCCCGCCACCGACGTCGTGGGCTGGAACCCGGACTGGGCCCGCGCCTGATGCCATCGTCGACGCCCCCGGGATGGTCTGGTCGAGCCGTTGAAGGGATACACCTGCGCCGGCTGCGGTCGCGACGACGACCCGTACCCGCGCCTGGACGACGAGCAGCCGTTCTGCGCCGACGCCGACCGTACGACTCATTACTGATATCCGCGTACACCGCGAAGCGCCCGCACCGAGGTGCTCAACGAGTTCATCGCGGACGTGTACGCCGACCGCCGCCGAGGATTCGAGTGACCCGGGTCGTCCTCGACACGACGTAGCATCATTCAGCCTGACCCAGGAGTTGCCCAGCCGGCTTAGACGTCAGCTCGCAGGCGAGTCGCCGACCATCACCTTCGTGACGATCGGCGAACTCACGAAGGGCGCCACATTGAAGCGCTGGGGACAGCAGCGAAGATCCGCGCTTGCTGAGTGGCAGCGTCACACGGTCGTGTTGTCGCCGCATGCTGCCTGGTCGAGGTTTTGCCGCTGGCGACGCTGAACGTCAAGGATTTCGAGGATTTCGCCGAGTACGACGGACTCCGCCTGCTGACCTCAGGCACCTGACAGGGTGCGGCTCGTGCTGGGTGGGTGGCCGGTGTGGGATTTGTATTGGCGGCTGAAGTAACCGACGTCGGTGTAGCCGAGAGTCGATGCGACCTGGGTCACGGACATCCGGGTCTCGGTGAGGAGTTGGTGGGCGCGGTCGATCCGGGCCCGCGCGACGTACCGGGCCGGTGGCATCCCGAAGCGCGCGACGAACCGGCGGGTGAACTGTGCCCGCGACAAGGCGACCTCGGCCGCGAGTTCGGCGACCGTCCAGCGCCGGGTCGGCTCCTGCCGGATGGTGCGGGCGAGTTCGTCCAGCGCGACGTCTACCCGGCCCGGCGGCGGTCCGGCCGCGTCCTCCCACAGCATGCCGAGGATCTGTTCGAGGCAGAGCTCGGCCTGCCGTTGCCCGACCCGGTCACCGCGCCGGTACCCCGCGTCCGACCGAGCCGCCAGCGCCGCGAGCAGGGCCCGGTCGCGCAGCCGGCACCAGCGCTCGGCGGGCAACACCTCGGCCGGTGCCGCCGGTCGGCCGGACGGCGTGGTCAGCTCGAAGTGCATGCCGAAGACGAGCAGCGGGCGCTTCGGGTCATGGCCCGCGACCGGTGTCTCACCCGGCGCGAACACCGCGCACCAACCCGGACCTGCCTCGCTGGTCCGGTCATCGAGCGTGACCCGACCGGACCCGTCGAGCACACACCACAGCAGGTAGTCCGGCAGCGGTCGCGACAACCAGAACCACTCCGGCTCACACCGCCAGTACGTCGGACCACTGTGCAGCCGGATCGTCAACGGCGTACCTGCCAAGGCTGGATGAGCCAATTGGACAACTCCTTGCGTCGATCCTGCCTTATAGCCAAGCGGTCTCGGACAACACGATGGTGCACATGAGCGCTTCATCCAAGGAGTTCGAGCGCGACGGGTACACCGTCGCGGCCGGGCTGTTCACGTCCGCCGAGGTCGACGACCTTCGCGAGCACTACATGTCCTTGCGCCGGCGTGGGTTGTACGTGGATGACCTCGTGGGGGTGAAGGCGACCAGCCGTGACCCGCTGCGCCGGTATCCGCGGATGGCGCAGATGCACCGCTGGGACGAGGTCTCGTTGCGCTGGCTACTCGACGGCCGGCTGCGCGACCGGCTGACCGACCTGCTCGGCGCCGAGCCGTACGCGGTCCAGACGATGCTCTACTTCAAGCCGCCGGGATCGCGCGGACAGGCCGTCCACCAGGACAACTTCTACCTGCGGGCCGAGCCAGGCACCTGCGCCGCCGCATGGATGGCGCTCGATCGTGCCGACGCCGAGAACGGCTGCCTGCTCGTCGTACCGGGCAGCCATCGCTGGCCGATCCTGTGCACCGAGAAGGCCGATACCAAGGTCAGCTTCACCGATGTGACTGTGCCGGTGCCGAACCGGTGGGCCGCCGTTCCAGTAATACTCGAGCCCGGCGACGTGCTGTTCTTCCATGGTGCGCTGGTGCACGGCAGTGCTCCTAACGTCACCACGGACCGGTTCCGCCGGGCGTTGATCGGCCACTACATCGAGGGTGCCGCCGAGCAGGTCGCCGAGTACTACCACCCGGTACTCCGGATGGACGGCACACCGCTCGACCTGGTCGTCGCCGAGGGCGGCGGCGCCTGCGGCAAGTGGGCCGAGGACGCAGAAGGCGATCCGGTGGTCGAGATGTCCGGGGTCCACGCCCTCGCCCGCAAGCACGAGTGACTACGGCACCGTCCGCAACCCCTCCGCCCACGCACCCGCCGACAACCGCCTGTCCCACGAGGAGACCACCGGATTCGCCCCGACCAGGCTGAGCACGCTGGCCAGGTGGACCCCCTCGGCTCCACGCAGAGCGTGTGCAGCGACCAGTCGTCCCGCGTCCTGTGCCACCTCCTCGGTCAGCTCGATCGGCC
>JBKPSJ010000304.1:0-15100 GCA_046765875.1 Actinomycetota bacterium | reverse complement strand
GCCGCCGGGGTGCACCGGGGCGTGCACAGGCTGTGGCGGTGGAGCCCAGCCCAGCGCGGGCGTGGACACCGCCTACGGTGTGCGGCAGTCGCCATTGGCTGTGCAGGGCCGACGGACAGTGTGCGACGCCGCGGGGGGTGCACTGTGGCGTGCACAGGCTGTGGCGGTGGCAGCGGCGTCGTCCGGCGGGTACGGGCGGCGTCCACCGCGAGGTTGTGCGTAAACAGCCCGGCGTGGGCGTGGACATGGCCTGCAGTGTGTGTCAGTCGCCATTAGCTGTGCATCGCGGATGGACGGGAAGGGCGGTGGGACGGCGGCATTGGTTGTGCGGGAGGTGTGGAAATGAGGTGGGGTGAACGCCTGGGCGGCATAGGGTGGAGGGGTGTCGGCGCGGAAGAGTGAGCGGCTGCTCAACCTGGTGATCTGCCTGCTGGTCGCGCGTACCTACGTGACCAAGGAGCGCATCCGCGAGGTCGTCGAGGGGTACGCCGGACAGACCGACGAGGCCTTCGAGAAGATGTTCGAGCGCGACAAGGACGAGTTGCGCGACCTGGGCATACCGATCGAGATGGGCAGCCAGGACAAGTTCTTCTCCGACGACGTCGGGTATCGGATCCGGCGCGACGTCTTCGAGCTTCCCGAGGTCAAGCTGGAGCCGGACGAGGCCGCCGTGCTCGGCGTCGCCGCCCGGGTGTGGCAGCACGCCAGCCTGGCCGAGGCGACCAGTTCGGCGGTGCTCAAGCTCAAGGCCGCCGGGATCCAGACCGACCAGTCCGCGCTGGCGGCGATCGAGCCGCACGTGGCCGCGTCCGAGCCGGCGTTCGACCCGCTGTGGTCAGCGGTGCTGACCCGGACCGTGGTGACCTTCGAGCACCGTCGCAGCGGCGCCGCGGAGGCACAACTGCGGACCCTGGAGCCGTGGGGAATCGTGTCCTGGCACGGCCGCTGGTACGTCGTGGGACGCGACCGGGACCGTCAGGCGACCCGGATGTTCCGGCTGTCGCGGATCGCCGGCAACGTCAAGTTGGTCGGATCGGCGGGCGCGTTCACCGTCCCGGAGGGCACCGATCTGCGCGAGACCGTCGCCGAACTCGCGCCGATGCCGCCGACCTCGGAGGCCAAGGTCAAGGCCCGGGCCGGATCCGCTGTCAGCCTGCGCCGCCGGGCCACCGCGGTGGAGCCGATCGACGACGAGTGGGACCTGCTGCACGTCCCGTACGCCGACTCCGGCGTGCTGGCCGAGGAGATCGCCTCGCTTGGTCCGGATGCGGTGGTGGCGGCGCCCGGTGACGTGCTCGACGGCGTCGTACGGCGGCTGAGGGCCGTGGCAGGGGTGTCATGAGCAACGCGCGTGACCAGGTCCAGCGGCTGCTGGCGCTGGTGCCGTACCTGCGCGACCACGACGGCGCGCGGGTCGACGACGTCGCGCGTGAGTTCGGCGTCAAGCCGAAGCAGATCCTGGCCGATCTCAAGGTGCTGTGGTTCTGCGGGCTGCCCGGCGCGCAGATGGGCGACCTGATCGAGATCGACATCGACGCGGCCGAGGGCGAAGGCGTCATCCACCTGACGAACGCCGACTACCTGTCGCGGCCGCTTCGGCTTGCTGCGGACGAGGCGCTGGCGCTGCTGACCGCGCTGCGTACCCTGCGGGACATCACCGCCGACGCCGACCGGAAGGCGGTCGACCGGGCGATCGCGAAGCTGGAAGCGGCGGCGGGTGAGGCCGAGTCGGCGCACGTGCACGTCGAGCCGACCGACCCGGAGATCGCCGAGACCGTCAACCGGGCGTTGACAGAGCAGCGGCGGCTTCATCTCACGTATGACGTACCGTCCCGCGACGAGACGACCGAGCGGGACGTCGACCCGATGCGCCTGGTGGTCTCGGAGGGGCGCAGCTACCTCGAGGCGTGGTGCCGGCTGGCCGACGACGTACGGCTGTTCCGGCTGGACCGGATCGCCGCGGCCAAGCTGCTCGACCTGCCGAGCGAACCGCCGCCGGAGGCGACGCCGCGGGACCTGTCGAACGGGATGTTCCAGCCGTCCGAGGCGGACCTGCTGGCGACTGTACGGCTCGCTCCACCGGCACGCTGGGTGGCCGAGTACTACCCGACCGAGTCCGTCGAGGAGGTGGACGGCGGTGCCCTGATGGTCCGTCTGCGGGTGGCCGACACCGCGTGGCTCCAGCGCCTGGTGCTCCGGCTCGGCGGTCACGCCACCGTCGTCGACCCGCCCGACCTGCACAACCAGATCGCCGCCACCGCCCGCGCCGCCCTCGACGCCTACCCGCAGTAGCAGCGGACCGGGGCCAGCCAAAGGGCGGCCGGCTCCGAACACGTGTTGTGGGAGGACTAGTCCGACAACTCGCGCTCCAGCGGCGTGCGGAAGCGTGGGATGACGCGCACACCGCCGAGCCACTCGGTCAGCCGGGCTGCCTCTCCGGCGATGACCGCGCGCTTCTTCCTGCCGAGGTCCTCGAGCAGACCGGTCACCACGCTGCCGTCCGTGCGCTGGCTCCAGGCGCCGACCACCCGGCCGTCGGACCAGATCGTCGGCCCGATGTTGCCGTTGGTGTCGAACACGGCGGCGGTGTGGTCACCCACGTACCACTGGCGCTCCTTCCAGCCCATCGGCGTCGGGTCGAGCGCCGGCAGCAGCGCCACCCATGGCTCCGGCTCAGGCTCGATGTCGACATCATCCGGCAGTACATAGCCGGCGCCGTCGTCCGGGCCCACCTCGACCGCGCCGATCGCGGCGAGCGCCTTCCTCGCGTTGGCGGCGGTCCAGCCCGCCCACCAGCGCAGGTCGGCCAAGGTGGCGGGTCCGAAGGCCGACAGCCAGCACCGCGCCAGCTCGGCCATGGCCTCGGCGGCCGGTACGTCGGCCAGCCCGCGCGGCAGCCACTTCTCGATCGGGGACCACGAGTACTGACTGGACAGCCAGCTCCCACGCGGCCGGCCACGCACGATCCTGGCCTGCGCGGCGAGCTGCGACAGCACGCGGTTGGTGACGAAGGGCTGCGCGGCGTACGCCTTGCCCTCGGCCATGGAGAGCCGTTCGCGCAGCCGGGGCACGTCCTCGCCGAGCTCGCCGGCGTTCGCCGCGCCGCGGGCCAGCAGGGCGGCGGCGGTCTCGTCCTCGACCTCCTTGAGCCACACGTCGGCGGCGGCCTGGTCGGGAGCGATGCCGGCCTCGGCGAGGTGTTTGGTCAGGATCTTGCGCTCGCGGACCGCGATGTCGGCGGTACAGGCGGCCTGGATCACCGGCGCGAGCTCGTCCGGTACGACGAACATGGTCCGGCGCATCCCGAGCATCCGCAGCAGCGTCCGGTCGTCGTACATCGCCCGCTCGACGGCGGCCACAGACGGCTCGGCGAGCCTGGCCGCGGCGGCCAGGTGCACCGAGGCCGGATCGGTGGCGTGCAGCGCGACCAGCGACCGGGTCAGCGCGACCGTGTCGTCCGCACGGGCCGACGGCGCCAGCCGGTGCCGCCGGCCCATCCGGGCCCGCCGCTCCTCGATCCCGATCGTGCGCACGCTGCGTACCTCCCTCATCGGATGACTATCATTCAGCGCCGACAGTCCGGCCCGGTAGGCTCGCGGGCATGTTCTGGTTCCTGCTGTTCGCGGGTGTGGCGGTGGTGTGGGCTGTGGTGCTCACAGCGCTCGGCCTGCGACTGTGGCGCCGGGCACGGGCATTGTTCGCCGAACTGTCCGCCGCGCAGGCGAAACTCGAGGCGGCGCAGGCACCTCCGGGCGGCGCTGATCGTTCACACCAGGCAGGGGACGCCAACGCCAGGGCGTAAGATCGACCACGAATCGGTCGAGAAAGAGAGAATCCGTCATGCAAGCACTCCTCGGTATGCCGCAGGGCTCCGAGTGGCTCATCATCCTCGTGATCGTCGTGCTGCTCTTCGGCTCCGCCAAGCTGCCCGGGCTGGTTCGCTCCCTCGGCCAGTCCAAGAAGGCGTGGGACGACGAGGTCGCCAAGAAGGACCAGCCGGCCGAGCTGCCCAACCAGGCCAGCAACCCGCCGGTGCAGCAGCAGGTCCAGCAGCAGCCTCAACCGCAGGCCCAGCCGCAGGCGCAGCAGCAGAACACGCAGGTGAACGGGCACAACCCGGGCGACGGCGCGCCGCCTTCGCAGACCAACTGATCCCCGGGCGGTACGTCCGGTGGCGCTGAGTTTCGGGCGATTCCGCACGCGGAGTCGCCCGAAGAACGCCGAGGGCCGGATGACCCTCGGGGAGCACATCGCCGAGCTCCGTAACCGCTTGGTGAAGAGCGTGCTCGCCATCACGGTGGGCACCATCGTCGGCTGGATCTGGTACACGCCGCTGCTCAACCTGCTGAAGAACCCGTGGGAGACCGGTGTCAGCGGTGTCGCGCGGGCGAACGGCCTCGAGCCGCAGCTGACGATGACCGGTGTCGCCGACCCGTTCACGTTCCAGATCAAGATCGCGCTGGTGTTCGGGATCGTGCTGTCCGCGCCGATATGGCTGTACCAGGCCTGGGCGTTCATCGTGCCGGGTCTGCACCGCAACGAGCGCAAGTGGTCGCTGGTGTTCGCCAGCATCGCGGCGCCGCTGTTCTTCATCGGTATCGCAGTCGGCTATTGGGTGCTGCCGAAGGGCATCGGGATCCTGATCAGCTTCACCCCGCCGGGTGTGCAGAACCTGGTCACCCTGCCCGGCTATCTCGATTTCGTGTTGCGGATGCTGCTGGTCTTCGGCATCGCGTTCCTGATCCCGTTCGCGGTAGTGCTGGCCAACCTGGCCGGCGCGGTCAGCGGGCGGGCGCTCGGCAAGGCCCGGCCGTACATCATCGTCGCCGCGGTCGTGTTCGGAGCGATCGCGACGCCGACCGGCGACCCGTTCACGCTCCTGCTGCTGGCGGGCCCGATGGTCGCGCTGTTCCTGGTCGCCGAGGTGCTGGCCCGGATGAACGACAAGCGCCGTGAGCGCAAGCGGCTCGAGGAGTGGGGAGTGGCCGCCCGATGAGCGCTCCCAAGCATGTTGCGATGCTGGTCAACCCCACCTCCGGGCGCGGCAAGGGCGCGCGGATCGCACCACGCGTCGCGGGCCGGCTGCGCGCGGCCGGGATCGAGGTGGTCGAACTGATCACCACCAGCGCCGAGGACGTCCCGCCGCGCACCCGCGAGGCGATCAAGACCCTCGCCGACGCCGTGGTGGTGGTCAGCGGGGACGGTACGATCCACCAGGTCGTGCAGGAGATGGCCGGCGAGAACATGCCGCTCGGCGTAGTACCGGCCGGCACCGGCAACGACTTCGCCCGCGCTCTCGGCGTACCGCTGGACGATCCGGAGGCAGCCGCCGACAAGATCGCGGCCGGGACGCGCCGCGCGATCGACCTGCTCAAGGCGAAGGACGAATTCATCACCACGATCGTCGCCAGCGGCTTCGACTCGCTGGTGAACAAGCGGGCGAACGCGATGCGCTGGCCGAAGGGCCACTCTCGCTACACCGTTGCCACGTTCGCCGAACTGCGTACGTTCAGGCCGCTGAGGTACACGGTCACGCTCGACGGTGAGGTGGTCGAGACCGACGCCATGCTCGTTGCCGTCGGCACCGTTCCGTCGTACGGGGGCGGGCTGCGGGTCTGCGAGGGCGCGGTGATCGACGACGGCCTGCTCGACGTGACGATCATCAGGCCGGTGTCGCGGATGACGCTGCTGGCGCTGTTCCCGAAGCTGTCCAAGGGCACGCACGTACCGCATCCGCAGATCGAGCAGCTCCGCGGCCGCACGGTCCGACTGGAGTCGCCCGGCATCACCGCGTACGCCGACGGCGAACCGCTCCGTCCGCTCCCGGTCGACATCGAGATCGCCCCGGCCGCTCTGACCGTCCTGGCCTGACCGGCACGGTCCACGTCCGCGGACTGTTGCCAGCGGTGGTTCCGGTTGTGACATAGCCTGCGGGTATGAGTACTCCGGCCGAGAAGTACGCGCAGTTCCGCTCGGATCAGGAGACAGCAGCGGCGCACCCGGCGCTGGCGGAGTTCCGGTCGCTGTACGACTTCGGGCTCGACGACTTCCAGATCCAGGCGTGTGCCGCGCTCGAGGACGGCCACCAGGTGCTGGTCGCGGCCCCCACCGGCTCCGGTAAGACGCTGGTCGGCGAGTTCGCGGTCCACCTCGCGCTGGCGCGGGGCCAGAAGTGCTTCTACACCACCCCGATCAAGGCGCTGTCGAACCAGAAGTACGGCGACCTCGTCCGCAGGTACGGCACCGGGAAGGTCGGCCTGCTCACCGGCGACAACTCGATCAACCCCGAGGCACCGGTGGTTGTGATGACCACCGAGGTGCTCCGCAACATGCTGTACGCGGGTTCGGGCACGCTGCTCGGACTCTCGTACGTCGTGATGGACGAGGTGCACTACCTGGCCGACCGGTCCCGCGGTGCGGTCTGGGAAGAGGTGATCATCCACCTGCCGGACTCGGTGTCGGTGGTCTCGCTGTCGGCGACGGTGAGCAACGCCGAGGAGTTCGGCGAGTGGCTGGAGACCGTACGCGGCGACACCGTGGTGATCCTGGAGGAGCGCCGGCCCGTGCCGCTGTTCCAGCACGTGATGGTCGGCAAGCGGATCCATGACCTGTTCGCCCACGAGGCGCCGACAGCGAGGACGGGCAACCCGGCCAAGCGGGCCAAGGACGTCGTCAACCCGCAGCTCGTCCGCATCGCCCGCGACGACAACCGGGTGTTCCGCGACGACTCCCGCCGGCCCCGGCGAAGGAGGGACCTGCCGCGGAACCGGCCGTCCCGCACGCACTTCACCCCGTACCGGACCGACGTGGTCGAGCAGTTGGACAACGAGGCTCTGCTGCCGGCGATCTACTTCATCTTGAGCCGGGCCGGTTGCGAGCAGGCGATGGAGCAGTGCCTGCGCTCAGGCCTGCGGCTGACAAGCGTCGCCGAGCGCGAGGAGATCAAGCGGGTGATCGCCGACCGGACCGGCGACATCCCGGACGAGGATCTCGGCGTGCTGGGCTACTCGGAGTGGGCCGAGGCGCTCAGCCGCGGCATCGCCGCGCACCACGCGGGCATGCTGGCCGCGTTCAAGGAGTGCGTCGAGGAACTGTTCGCGCGCGGCCTGATCAAGGTCGTGTTCGCGACCGAGACGCTTGCCCTCGGCATCAACATGCCGGCCCGCACGGTGGTGCTGGAGAAGCTGAGCAAGTGGAACGGCGAGACGCACGCCGACATCACGCCGGGGGAGTACACCCAGCTGACCGGCCGGGCCGGCCGCCGCGGGATCGATGTCGAGGGCCACGCCGTGGTGCTGTGGCAGCCGGGGTTCGACCCGCGAGCGGTCGCCGGTCTCGCCTCGACCCGTACGTACCCGCTCCGCTCGTCGTTCCAGCCGTCGTACAACATGGCGGTCAACCTGGTCCGGCAGGTCGGCCGGGCGCGGGCGCGCGACATGCTCGAACTGTCGTTCGCCCAATTCCAGTCCGACCAGGCCGTCGTCGGGCTGGCCCGGCAGGTGCAGCGCAACACAGAGGCGCTCGAGGGGTACGCCAGGTCGGTCGAGTGTCACCTCGGCGACTTCATGGACTACGCCGCGCTGCGCCGCCGGATCAGCGAGTACGAGTCGTCCGGGGTGAAGCGGCGCAAGACCGACCGCCGGGCCGAGGCGCAGCGATCGCTGGAAAGCCTGCGGATCGGCGACATCGTCCGGGTCCCGGCCGGCCGGTCCGCCGGGATCGCACTGGTGCTCGACCCCGGCATGCACTCCGAGCGGGAGGGGCCGCGGCCGACGGTGCTGACCGTCGACCGGCAGGTGCGCCGGCTATCGATGGTGGACTTCCCGCGGCCGGTCGAGCCGCTGGGCAAGATGCGGGTGCCGTCGAAGTTCAACCCGCGCAATCCGCAGCAGCGCCGCGAACTGGCCCAGGTGCTGCGGAACCGGACCGAAACGCTGACCGACTCGGTGCCGCGTACACGCAGTCAGGACCCGGCTGCGGAGGACCCGGAGTTGAAGCGGATGCGTGCCGAACTGCGGGCGCACCCGTGCCACGGCTGCGCCGATCGCGAGGACCACGCGCGCTGGGCCGAGCGATACTTCCGGCTGGACCGCGAGACGCGTGATCTGCAGCGCAAGATCGAGCAGCGTACGAACACGATCGCCCGGCAGTTCGACCGGGTCTGCCATGTGCTCGACGCGCTGCACTATCTTGACGGCGACCAGACCACCGAGGCCGGCGACCGGCTGTCGCGGATCTACGCCGAGCTGGACCTGGTCGCGGCCGAGTGTCTGCGGGTCGGCGTGTTCGACGATCTGACCGTTCCGGAGCTGGCCGGCGCGCTGGCGGCGCTGGTGTACGAGTCGCGGTCGCCGGAGGACCACAGCCCGCCGCGGCTGCCGCGCGGACCGGTCCGCGACGCGCTGGACCAGATGCAGGTGATCTGGCGCGAGCTCAGCGCGCTCGAACGCGACATGCGGGTCGACTTCCTCCGGCCGATGGACCTCGGCTTCACCTGGGCTGCCTACCGGTGGGCCTCGGGCGCCACGCTGAGCGAGGTGTTGTACGAGTCGGATCTGGCCGCCGGCGACTTCGTCCGCTGGACCAAGCAGCTCATCGACCTGACCGAGCAGGTGGCCGACGCCGCCGGACCGGGCTGGCTGCGGGACACCGCCCACGGCGTCATCGACGAGATCCGCCGCGGCGTCATCTCCTACACCGCGGTCGTGGACTAAACCTCGCCATCCCTTGTGGCTATGAGTGAGCGCGGCCCGGCGCGCTTCGTCGTCCTCACTCCAAAGATCGGATGTCTGGCACGCAGAGCTGAACCATCCGACCAGGAATAACGTCGGGTTGTGGCAGACATCGGATATGTAAGTGACTTGCGCTGGCGGTGAAAACGACGTTGTGAGTGAGTCCTCACTCATTTAGTCTGGTCATCGTGAACGTGAGACAGCGAGCCCGGCCGATGGCGCCGGAGGACCGGCGGATCGCGCTGATCGAGGCGACGCTGCCGCTGCTGCGGGTGCACGGCCAGGACGTCACCACGCGGCAGATCGCCGAGGCGGCCGGCGTCGCGGAGGGCACGATCTTCCGCGTCTTCCCGAACAAGGACGCACTGATCGACGCCGCGATGCAGTCGGCGTTCGACCCGGCGCCGTTCTTCGCCGGGCTGGCCGCGATCGACACCGATCTGCCGCTGCGCGAACGGCTGATCGCGATGACGGAGATGTTCCAGAAGCGGCTCAGCGGGATCATCACGCTGATGATGGCGATGCGGATGGCACGGCCGCCGATGAAGGACCGGACGATGGCCGACGGCAGGCCGCGGCAGGAGGCGATCGAGCAGAACGAGCGCATCCTCGTGGCGGTGGTCGGGCTGCTGAAGCCGGACGAGGACCAGTTCCGGCTGCCGCTGGAGGAGGTCGCGCACCTGATGCGGCTGCTGATCTTCTCCGGCTCGCACCCGATGATCGCCGACGGCAAGTTGCTCACCGCCGAGCAGATCACCGACGTGATCCTGAACGGCGTTCTCGCGCATCCAGGAGACAAGAACTCAGGGGACTCAGGGGACTAGATGCTCATCCAACTTCTGCGCAGCCACCTGCGCGGATACTCCCGCTACCTCGGCGCGGTGGTGCTCCTGCAGTTGTGCGGGACGATCGCCTCGCTCTACCTGCCCGCCCTCAACGCGGACATCATCGACAACGGCGTCGCCAAGGGCGACACCGACTACATCATGCGAGTCGGCGGCTGGATGCTGTCGGTCAGCCTGATTCAGATCGTCTGCTCGATCGTCGCGGTGTACTTCGGCGCCCGGACCGCGATGGGCTTCGGCCGCGACCTGCGGGCCTCGATCTTCCACAGGGTCGGATCGTTCTCCGCCCGCGAGGTCAACCAGTTCGGGGCGCCGTCGCTGATCACCCGTACCACCAACGACGTACAGCAGATCCAGATGCTGGTGGTGATGAGCCTGACCATGATGGTCGCGGCGCCGATCATGATGGTCGGCGGCATCGTCATGGCCCTGCGTACCGATGTCGGGCTGTCATGGCTGATGCTCGTAGTCGTACCGGTGCTGGTCGGCGCACTCGCCATGATCATCCGCAAGATGGTGCCCGGCTTCCGGCGGATGCAGACCAAGATCGACACCGTCAACCGGGTGCTGCGCGAGCAGATCACCGGTATCCGGGTGGTGCGCGCGTTCGTCCGCGAGCCGGCTGAGACCGGCCGGTTCGGCACCGCCAACGAGGACCTGACCATGGTCGCGCTGCGGGTCGGCCGGCTGATGGTACGGATGTTCCCGGTCGTGATGCTGGTCTTCAACGCCTCCACCGTCGCGGTGCTGTGGTTCGGTGCACACCGGGTGGACGCCGGCGAGATGCAGGTCGGCGCGCTTACCGCCTTCATGGCCTACCTGATGCAGATCCTGATGTCGGTGATGATGGCGACGTTCATGGCGATGATGATCCCGCGCGCCGCCGTCAGTTCGGACCGGATCGCCGAGGTGCTGCGGACCGAGTCGTCGGTGGCGCCGCCGGTCGAGCCGGTGACCACGCTGGTGGGCGCCGGGGTGCTGGAGTTCGACGACGTCACGTTCCAGTACCCGGGGGCGTCCGACCCGGTGATCAATGACGTCAGCTTCCGCGCGTTGCCGGGCAGGACGACGGCCGTGATCGGCAGCACCGGCGCCGGCAAGACGACGCTGCTGTCGCTGGTGCCGCGGCTGTTCGACGTCACCAGGGGCGCGGTACGGATCGACGGCACCGACGTACGCGAGCTCGACCCGGACGTGCTGCGGCACCGGATCGGCATCGTGCCGCAGAAGGCGTACCTGTTCACCGGGACGGTGGCCAGCAACCTGCGCTACGGCGACCCGGAAGCGACCGACGACGAGCTGTGGCAGGCGCTCGAGATCGCCCAGGCCGCCGACTTCGTGCGCCTGATGCCGGACAGGCTGGACAGTCCGATCGCGCAGGGCGGGACGAATGTGTCCGGCGGCCAGCGGCAGCGGCTGTGTATCGCTCGCGCGCTGGTCGCGAAACCCCAGATCTACTTGTTCGACGACTCGTTCTCTGCTCTGGACCTGGCCACCGACGCCCGGCTGCGGGCGGCGCTGCGGCCGCACACCAGGGAGGCGACCGTCGTGATCGTGGCCCAGCGGGTGTCGACCATCACCGACGCCGACCAGATCCTCGTACTCGAGGACGGCCGGCTGGTCGGTGTCGGCACGCACGAGGAACTGCTGGCCACCAACGCGACGTACGCCGAGATCGTCGAGTCCCAGCTCGCCGCGGAGGAGGCCGCATGAGCCGCACCACGACCAATCCGCCGGCCAATCCGCCGGCCGGCGGGCCGGCGGCAGGACAGGCCGGAGGGCCGGCCAAGCGACTGCCGACCGCGGGCCGCGCGCCGGCCGGGCCCGGGCCCGGCCGGTGGATGTCCGCGGGGATGCCCGCGGAGAAGTCGTCGGATTTCAAGGGCTCCGCAAAGCGGCTGGTGATGCGGCTGGCGCCGGAGCGCAACAGCCTGATGGCCGTGGGTCTGCTGGCGGTCGTCGGCGTCGCGTTCAGCGTGATCGGCCCGAAGATCCTGGGCCGGGCCACGGACCTGATCTTCGCCGGCGTGGTAGGGCGCCGGATTCCCGAGGGCACCAGCCTGGAGCAGGCGGCCGCGGCGGCCCGTGCCCAGGGCAACAACAACCTGGCCGACCTGCTGCTCAAGATCAACCATGTGAACCCCGGGCACGGCGTCGACTTCAGTGCTCTGGGCCACGTGCTGATGCTGGCGCTTGCGTTGTACGTGGTGTCCTCGCTGGCGATGTGGCTGCAGGGCTGGCTGCTCACCGGCGCGGTGAACCGGTCCGTGATGCGGATGCGGGACGAGGTCGAGGCCAAGCTGCACCGGCTGCCGCTGGAGTACTACGACAAGCAGCCGCGCGGCGAGCTGCTCAGCCGGGTGACCAACGACATCGACAACATTCAGCAGAGCCTGCAGCAGACGATGAGCCAGTTGCTCACCTCGTTGCTGACGGTGGTCGGCGTACTGGTGATGATGTTCGTCATCTCGCCACTGCTGGCGATCGTCGCGCTGGTCGCGATTCCGTTGTCGCTGGTGGTCACCAAGCAGATCGCAAAGCGCTCGCAGAAGATGTTCATCGCGCAGTGGACGCACACCGGCGCGCTGAACGGGCAGATCGAGGAGGCGTTCACCGGGCACGAGCTGGTCAAGGTGTTCGGCCGCCAGAAGGAGGTCGAGGAGGCCTTCCACAGCAAGAACGAGGAACTGTTCCAGGCCAGCTTCGGTGCTCAGTTCGTCAGCGGCATCATCATGCCGGCCACGATGTTCATCGGGAACCTGAGCTATGTCGCGGTCGCGGTGATCGGCGGCCTGCAGGTGGCGTCGGGTGCGATGAGCCTCGGCGACGTGCAGGCGTTCATCATCTACTCGCGTCAGTTCACCCAGCCGCTGACGCAGGTGGCCTCGATGGCGAATCTGTTGCAGTCCGGTGTCGCCTCGGCCGAGCGGGTCTTCGACCTGCTGGACGCGCAGGAGCAGGTACCGGACAGCGCGGACGCGCGGCCGGTCGACGAGCGGCGCCAGCGCGGCCGGGTCGAGTTCGAGCACGTGTCGTTCTCCTACGACCCGGACAAGCCGCTGATCGACGACCTGTCGCTGGTGGCCGAACCCGGCCAGACGGTGGCGATCGTCGGCCCGACGGGCGCCGGCAAGACCACGCTGGTGAACCTCATCCTGCGGTTCTACGAGCTGGACGGCGGCCGGATCACGCTCGACGGCGTCGACATCACCAGGCTCAGCCGGCACGACCTGCGCGCGCAGATCGGCATGGTGCTACAGGACACCTGGCTGTTCGGCGGCACCATCCGGGACAACCTGCGCTACGGACGGCCGGACGCGACCGACGAGGAGATCCTCGCCGCGGCCAAGGCCACGTACGTCGACCGGTTCGTGCACAGCCTGCCGGACGGGTACGACACGGTGATCGACGAGGAGGGCAGCAACGTCAGCGCGGGCGAGAAGCAGTTGATCACGATCGCCCGGGCGTTCCTGGCCAATCCGTCGCTGCTGATCCTTGACGAGGCGACCAGCTCGGTCGACACCCGGACCGAGCTGCTGGTCCAGCACGCGATGGCGGCGCTGCGGTCGGACCGGACCAGCTTCGTGATCGCGCACCGGCTGTCCACGATCCGCGACGCGGACCTGATCCTGGTGATGGAGGACGGCGCGATCGTCGAGCAGGGCAACCACCAGCAGCTGCTCGCCGCGAACGGCGCGTACGCCCGGCTGTACCAGGCGCAGTTCAAGGGTGCGGTCGCCGACGTCGAGGAGGAGCCTGTACCCGCCTGACCCCTGCGTCGGCTGAACGCTGGCCGTTTTCGAAGCGGTTCAAGTGGCGAATCCCCGGGGGCGCGTGCCAGCGCGCCCCCGGTCGTCTACGGTTGGGAAGCGGGTCGGTGGAAGGGGCCGGGTGGACACGAGTGCGACGACCGGCGGGGGACAACAGGGCCTGCGGGACCAGGTACTGACCGAGTTGCGCCGCAGGATCGCCGACGGCGCGTACGCGGCGGGCGAACGGCTGACCGAGGATCGGCTGGCCGACGACTTCGGCGTGTCGCGGAACCCGGTCCGCGAGGCGCTGCGGGTGGCCGAGTCGGAGGGGTTCGTGGTGGTCGAGCCCCGGCGTGGCGCGGTGGTGTCGACGCTGGACGAGAACGCGGTGCGGGACATCTTCGCCGTACGCGAACGACTCGAGCCGCTGGCGGCCGCGCTCGCGGCGGAGCGCGCGACCGCGGACGACGTCACGGGCCTGCGCGTCCTGCTCGACCAGAGCCATGCCGCCACCGACGCGGGTGACGTCGACGGGGTGGCGTGGCTGGACGGAGACCTGCACCTGCGGGTCGTCGAGATCAGCCAGAACCGGTGGCTGGTATCGATCGGGACCGCGCTGTACCACCACGTCCACCGCGTATTGCGGGCCGGGCCGGAGCCACGCGAGCCGCACCCGTGGCGCGAGCACATTCCGCTGGTGGACGCGATCGCGGCGGGCGACCGCGAGACCGCGACCGAGGTGGCCCGGTTGCACGCCGAGGCAGCCACCCGGGAAGTCCTTCGCCCGGGCTCAGAGGATCAGCGGCCGGAGGCGTAGCCCTGCATGCCGCGCGGGTTGGCCGCCGCAGAGAGCACACCGTCGGCGTCGCGGCGGACCGCGCACAACCGGCCGAGGCTCCACGGTCCGGCCACACTGACCTTGTGCCCGCGTCGCGCCAGATCGTCCAGCATCGCCGGGCGTAGCCGGTCCTCGGCGACCAGTCCACCGTGTTCGGTGCCGCGCGGCCAGAACGACGACGGGAACCCGGTGGTGTGCCAGGCCGGCGCGTCGATCGCCTCCTGCAGGTCGTGGCCCTGTGCGAGGTGCCGCAGCAGGAACAGCAGCTGCCACTGGTCCTGGTTGTCGCCGCCCGGCGATCCGCACGCCATCAGCGGTACGCCGTCGCGCAGCACCATCGTCGGAGTGAGCGTGGTCCGTGGCCGCTTGCCCGGCGCCAGCGACGCCGGCAGGCCCTCCTCGACCCAGAACATCTGCAGCCGGCTGCCGAGGCAGAAGCCGAGTTCGGGGATGGTGGGCGAGCTCTGCAGCCAGCCACCGCTCGGTGTCGCCGACACAAGGTTGCCCCACCGGTCGACCACGTCGAGGTGGCAGGTGTCGCCGTTGGCCGGCAGCGTCGGCTCGCGGGTGCTGGCGTCCTGCTCGACGTTGCCCGCGGCAACAGACGGCAGGACCGGGTTGCTGCCGTTCGGGCTGCCCGGCCGGAGCACCAGCGAAGCGGTTGCCTCAAGCAATGATGTGCGCTGTGCCGCGTAGCCCGACGAGAGCAACGCGTCCAAGGGCACACCGGAGCCGTCGCCGTACCAGGCCTCGCGGTCGGCGTACGCGAGCTTGACCGTCTCGACGACAGTGTGCACGCCATCGGCGGAGGTCAGGTCGATGTCGGCGGGGTCGCCGTGCGCGGCCAGCATCGCGAGCGCCTGGAGCAGCGCCGGGCCCTGAGCCCACGGACCGGTCTTGGCGATCGTGTACCCCTGCCAGTCGAGCGTGACC
>JBKPSJ010000303.1:0-4379 GCA_046765875.1 Actinomycetota bacterium | reverse complement strand
GTGCCGACCGGACGTGCAGCAGGACGACCACGGACACCTCCCCAATGGCAGGACAGGCCGGTCGGTCCCGTCTTGTCCCTCTCAACGTCGTCCCGCGCAGCGCGTCAGGCCATCCCAGAAACCTGGGATCCGGCGTATGGTCGTCCGCGTGGCTGGCGCGGGACCGCTGCCGGGAGCGGATCCAACGGCTCAGTCGCTCTAGCCTGGCCTGCGAGTCGATCCAGCGGGAGGTGGTGGGCGACCTGCAGCGCGTCATCGGCTTCGACCGGTGGTGCCTGCCGCAGGCCGACCCGGACACCTTGTTGCCCGGGCTCGGAATTGCCGATCACGACTACGGGCCCGGCCTGCCGCGGGCGCTGGAGTTGGAGTACTCCGGCGCCGACTTCGCCGCCAAGCACGACGTGGCGCGTCGTCCCCGGCTGGCGAGCAGCCTGGTCGCGGAGACCGGGGGTGACCTGGCTCGGTCACCGCGCTGGGACGAGGTGCTCCGTCCAGTCGGCATCGGCGACATCGCAGTCGTCGCATGTCGTGACATGTCCGGCTGCTGGGGCTGGATCGAGGCCTATCGCGATGCTTCAGACCGGCCGTTCTCCGACGACGACCTCGACCTGCTCGCCGCGGCCGGCCCCTCGATGGCGGTGGCGTTGCGGCGGTCGGTTTGCTTCGTGCGCCGGGACGCGTCGGAGCCGCCTGATCCACCCGGAGTCATACGCCGGGTCGATCGGCTTGTCGGCTCGGACGTACCCGCCGGCCAGGAGCGCCTTGTACACCCACAGCGTCAGGTCAGGCTCGGAGCGGACGTAGTCGAGCATGTCGTCGGTCGCAAGCGTGTGCCCGCCGTCCTGCAGCGTCGTGTCCGGCCGCGGCCAAACGTAGGAGTACCGCAACTGCACGTGGGTGTACGGTGTCCAGCCCTCGGCCGTGGCCAGCGCTCGGGCACGCTCCAGCCGCCAGGCCGGCAGGTTGCTCGCACCCAGTTCGCTGGCCTTGCCCTGCTCGACCAGCCGGTGAAACGCCTCGATCGTCTCGGCCAGCGGGACCCCGCGGTCCTCGATGTGGGCCCAATACACGTCGACGTGGTCCGTGCCGAGCCGGCGCAGGCTGCCCTCGATCGCGGACGCGATCGTCTGCGCACCGAGCCCCTCGGCCGCCGCAAGGGTCCGCTCACCGGGCGTCCGCGGCCGAGCGCCCACCTTGGTGCTGATCCTGACTGCGTCGCGGTGGCCACGACTCGCGAGCCAGCGGCCGATCGTCAGCTCGCTCTCGTCGCCGGTGCAGCCGTCGAGCCAGTACGGATAATTGTTCGCGGTGTCGATGGTCGTGCCGCCGGCGGCGACGAATCGGTCCATGATCGCGAACGAGGTCTACTCGTCGACCGTGGTGCCGAACGGGATCGTGCCGAGGACGAAGGGGAACTGGGTCATACCCTCCACCCTGCAACCCGGAGCGCGGTCCAGGTCAAATCACTTTCAGTGAGATCGGGCGGGGTTGGACCTCGCCATAGGTGGTGGTGCGCTGGCGGGCCGGACGGCCCGCTGCGGTGGCCATCGCGGTCAGCTCGGCGACCGACTTGGCCGAGCCGTGCTGGGAGCCGGCCATCCGGCTGATCGTCTCCTCCATCAGCGTGCCGCCGAGGTCGTTCACGCCACCGTTGAGTACGTCGACGCAGCCGTCCACGCCGAGCTTGACCCAGGAGCACTGGATGTTGTCGATCCGGCCGTGCAGCATGATCCGCGCCATCGCGTGCACCGCGCGGTTCTCGTCGTACGTCGGACCCGGCCGGGCCACTCCGGCCAGATAGATCGGCGCGTTGTTGTGCACGAACGGCAGCAGAACGAACTCGGTGAACCCGCCGGACTGATCCTGGACCGACGCGATCGTGCGCAGGTGCTGGACCCAGTGCATCGGCGTGTCGACGTGGCCGTACATCATCGTGGACGACGACGGCAGCCCGAGCCGGTGCGCGGTCGTGACGACTTCGATCCACGTTGCCGTGGGCAACTTCCCCTTCGTGAGGATCCAGCGAACGTCGTCGTCGAGGATCTCCGCGGCGGTGCCGGGGATGCTGTCCAGCCCCGCCTCCTTGACACTGACCAGGAACTCCTCGATCGAAAGCCCGGTCCGCACCGAGCCGTTCACCACCTCCATCGGCGAGAACGCGTGCACGTGCATCTCCGGCACCCGGTCCTTGACCGCGCGGACCAGATCCGCGTACGCCGTACCCGGCAGGTCCGGGTGGATGCCGCCCTGCATGCACACCTCGGTCGCGCCGACCACCCAGGCCTCCTCGGCGCGGTTGGCGACCTCGTCCATCGACAGCGAGTACGCGTCGGCGTCGGTCCGCCTTTGCGCGAACGCGCAGAACCGGCAGCCCGTGTAACAAACGTTGGTGAAGTTGATGTTCCGGTTGACCACGTACGTCACCACGTCGCCGACTGTTGCCTTGCGCAACTCATCGGCGATCAGGGCGAGTTCGTCGAGCGCCGGCCCGGTCGCGGTCATCAGTGTGAGCGCCTCGTCGTCGGACAGGCCGGCCGGGTTGCGTTCGGCGGCGCCGAGCGCGGCCTTGACGTCACCGGGGACCCGCTCGGGTGCGCCCTTCAGAGCGACCTGCTCGCGCAGCACGTCCCAGGAGCCGTACGCCGCGTCGAAGTCCGACCGGGTCGTGGTGCGCCGGCCCTCGGTGTCGATCGCGGTGTGCAGGTCGGTCCGGCCGGCGTCCACCCAGCCGCCGTCCGGCTCCTGCCATGGGATCCCGGCCGGCCGGGCGTCCGGGCGGGCGAGTCCGGTCGCCGGATCGACCAGCGCGTCGACATGCGGTCGCAGCCGCGGGTCGAGCCAGGGTTCGCGCAGGTACTCCGGGTGTGCGGTCAGCCGCTCGGTCAGCCTGAATCCGGCCTCGGCGCTCACCTTGGCCAGGTCGTCGATCTGCGGCCACGGCCGCTCCGGGTTCACGTGGTCAGGCGTCAGTGGCGAGACCCCGCCGAAGTCGTCGACACCGGCCGCGAGCAGCAGCCGGCACTCGTCGAGGTCGACCAGGTTCGGCGGCGCCTGTACCCGGGCCCGCGGGCCGATCACGATCCGGGTCACCGCGATCGCGGCCAGCCAATCGTCCAGCGGTACGTCGCCCTCGTTGCGCATCGCGGTGTCCGGCTTCACCCGGAACCCCTGGATGATCACCTCCTGGATCCCGCCGTACTGCCGTGCGATCCGCCGTAGCGCGAAGATCGAGTCGGCGCGCTCGGCAAGCGTCTCGCCGATGCCGATCAGCAACCCGGACGTGAACGGTACGTTCGAGCGGCCGGCGTCCTCGAGCACTCGGAGCCGGACCTCCGGATCCTTGTCGGGCGATCCGTAGTGCGGCCCGCCCGGCTCGGCGTACAGGCGCTTCGAGGTGGTCTCGAGCATCATGCCCATGCTCGGCGCGACCGGCTTGAGCCGCTGCAGGTCCTGCCACGACAGCACGCCCGGGTTGAGGTGCGGCAGCAGCCCGGTCTCCTCGAGCACCCGGATCGCCATCGCGCGGACGTAGTCGAGGGTCGAGGCATACCCGGCCTCCTCGAGCCACTGCTTCGCGGCGTCCCAGCGGTCCTCCGGCCGGTCGCCGAGGGTGAACAGCGCCTCCTTGCAGCCGAGCTCGGCGCCGCGGCGGGCGATGTCGAGCACCTCGTCGGGGCTCAGGTAGGGCGACTCGACCCGGCCCGGCGTAGTCGCGAACGTGCAGTAGTGGCACCGGTCCCGGCACAACCGGGTCAGCGGGATGAAGACCTTCTTCGAGTACGTCGCGATCCCGGACCGCCCGGCCGCGGCCAGGCCCTGGTCGCGGATCCGGGCCGCGACCGCCATCAGCCGGTCCAGATCATCGCCGGTCGCGCCCAGCAACACCTCCGCCTCGGCCGGGTCAAGGGTCTTGCCGTCGTCCGCACGCTTCAGGGCACGCCGCATCGCGAGATCGGTCACGCCTTCGACCTTATGCGCCGCTCCGACCGTCCCGGTGACCCGTCTCACTCCCGCCAGCCGGCCAGCTCCACGGACTTGCCGGACTCGACGCGGAACCCGAAGCGGATCTTGGTCTCCTGGCCGGGTCTGAGCTCGAGCTTCCAGGTCAGCACGCCGGGGTCGGCCGTGTCGGTCGTCTCGGCGGGCTCCGGTACGGCCACCAGTTGCTTCACGGTGATCTCGTGGTCGCGCGACACGGGCAACTGGTCGAGCACCGTGAGCCGGATCGGCCGCGGGGTGTGGTTCGTGACCGTGGTCTCGTACTCGGCCTCGCGCTTGCGGGTCGTGCCCAGCGTGGCCTTGCCGGCGGTGCGGCGTACCAGCTTGCGCTCGACCCGTACCCGGTCGTCCAGGCCCAGGGCGAGCTCGACGTCCTCGCC
>JBKPSJ010000302.1:0-6120 GCA_046765875.1 Actinomycetota bacterium | reverse complement strand
CCGCGCTCCAGGTCACCGATGCCGAGCTCGCGGAGGTTGCCGAGCGCATCGAAGGCACCACGGCATCGCTCAGCAAGGAACTCGTACGCCGGGCCTCGGTGCTGGCGGCTGAGCGCGGCGTACCGGCACCAGAGGCGGCGGATCTCAGTGCGGCGGCCGACGAACTGCTCTCCGACCAGGACACGCTGACACGGCGGCTGCTCGGTGGACCACGGCCCGACGGCGAGACACCGCGTCCCACGCCGGGTCTGGCGCCCAGGCCGGGAATCGCGCCGGGCTGGTCGATGGGTTCCTACTAGCCGGACAGCCGGGCCGCCTTGGCCTCCAGATAGCGCTGTTCGGGAAGGCTGGTGGTACGCCGGGCCGCGGCCCGGTAGCTCGCCCGGGCGGCATCGACGTCGCCGGCCATCTCCTGCAGATGGGCGCGCACCGCGTCGAGCCGGTGGTGCTTGGCCACCCGGCTGTCGTCATCAAGCGTCGCCAACAGGTCGAGTCCGGCCTTTGGTCCATCGACCATTGCCAGCGCCACCGCGTGATTGAGCGTGACCATCGGATTCGAAGCCAGCCGTTCGAGCACGCGGTACAACGCGAGGATCTGCGGCCAGTCGGTCTCGTCCGCGCTCGGCGACTCGGAGTGGATCGCGGCGATCGCCGCCTGCAGCTGGTACGGGCCGATCGTGGAGCGGGCAAGCGTCTCGGTGATCAGCTCCACGCCTTCGGCGATCGCAGCCTGGTCCCACAGATCGCGGTCCTGCTCGGCCAGCGGCACCAGGGTGCCGTCGGTGCGGGTACGAGCGGCGCGGCGCGAATCGGTGAGCAGCATCAACGCCAGCAGACCGGCCACCTCGCCGTCGTGCGGCAGCAGCCTGTGGATCATCCGGGTCAGCCGGATCGCCTCGGTGGCCAGTTCGACCCGCTGCAGGTCCGGTCCGGAGGTCGCGGTGTAGCCCTCGTTGAAGATCAGGTAGAGCACCTGCAGCACGACCCGCAGCCGATCCGACCGCTCAGCGTCCGGCGGCAGTTGGAACGTCGCACCGGTCGCCTTGATCCGTTGCTTGGCCCGGCTGATCCGCTGCGCCATCGTCGCCTCGGGGACCAGGAACGCCTTCGCGATCTGAGCAGTGGTCAGACCACCAACGGCGCGCAGCGTCAGCGCCACCTGCGACGGAGGCGACAGCTCCGGATGGCAGCACATGAACAGCACAGTGAGCGTGTCGTCGGCGTCCGGCACCTCGGCGTCGTGGTCCGGCTCGAGGTTGTAGACGGTCTCCTCGCGGCGCCGCCGGGCCTCCTCGCTGCGCAGTTGGTCGGTCAACCGGCGCGACGCGACGGTGATCAACCAGCCGCGCGGGTGGTCCGGCGTACCGTCCTGCGGCCACTGCTGGGAGGCGGCCAGTAACGCCTCCTGGACGGCGTCCTCGCATGCGTCGAAGTGCCCGTACCGGCGTAGGAGCGCGCCGAGAACCTGCGGCGCCAGTTCGCGCAGCAGGTCTTCGGTACCGGCGGGAGCGGTCACATCTCCAGCCCGGACTCCACCATGACCGGCCGTACCTCGACCGCGGTCAGCCGCGCGTCCGGTATCAGCGCGGCCAGTTCGCCGGCCCGCTCCGCCGACTCGCAGTCGACGACGTAGAAACCCGCCAGGAACTCCTCGGACTCGGCGTACGGACCGTCGGTCACGGCCGGTACGCCGTCGCGGACGGCCACGGTCGTGGAGTTCGACGGGTCCGCGAGCGCGGCGAAACCGACCAGCTCGCCGGACTCGCGCAACGGCCCGGCGAACGCCTCGTGGGCGGCGTCGGCCGCGCGGCGCTCGTCGGCTGACATCGCGGCGAGAATCTCGGGGTTCACGGTGATCATCAGCAGGTATTTCATCGCGGTCTCCTGTCCGGCCGGCACCCGGGTACGGTTGCCCGTCGTTACGTCGATGCCGGGGCCGCGTTCTCGACACCTGTTCGGCGCATCCGTCAAGACCTGCCAGTCGTACGGTTTCCGACACCGGTGCCGTTGACCCGGGCAGGGCCGGAGGCGCACCGTAGACGGGAGGGAAGGAGGACCCGATGCTGCGACGATCCGCACTCGGCGTCCTGGCGGCACTGGCGCTCGCAGGCGTGGCCGCAGCGGTCCAACCGGCGGCCGCGGCACCCAGCACCGGCTACACCCCAACGGTGTCGGTCGAGGGCACCAGCCCGGCGGTCGCACCGCTCGCCCCGCCGGCCCAGTCGCGCCCGATTCCACGCAGTCACAGCAACGACATGTGCCCGCCGCCGGCGAACTACGCCGGAGTCGCCACCGCGATGTGAGCTGTAGCAAGGGTGACCGGCGAGTAGCCTGCCGCTCATGAGCCGCAGGTCAGCCATCGCCCCGCAGGTCTGGAAGCCACCGGCCGCCGTGCCGCGGACCACACCGGCACCGCTGTCGATCCGCACGGTCCGGCTGCCCGGCGAGGGACCCGAGGACGTGCTCGTCGACGAGGACGGCTCGGTGCTGTGCGGGCTGCTCGACGGCCGGATCCTCCGGATCACTCCGGACGGCCGCACGATCAGCACCGTTGCCGACACCGGCGGCCGCCCGCTCGGGCTGGAGTGGCTGCCCGACCACAGTCTGCTCGTCTGCGACGCTCGCCGCGGGCTGCTGCAGGTCGATGCCTCAGGCAACGTCAATGTGCTCGCCACCGAGGCGGCAGGCAAGCCGTTGGTGTTCTGCAACAACGCCGACGTCATGGCCGACGGCACGGTGTACTTCACCGACTCGTCCGAGCGGTTCGGCCTGGACGAGTGGAAGGCGGACCTGCTCGAGCACTCCTCGACCGGCCGGCTGCTCCGGCGTGCCCCGGACGGTGCGATCGACGTGGTCACCACCGGGCTGTCGTTCCCGAACGGTGTCGCGCTGACGACCGACGAGTCGAGGCTGTTCGTCGCCGAGACCGCCACCTACCGGCTCCTGGCGATGGATCTGCCGGACGGTGAGCTCACCGAGATCGTGGCGTTGCCGGGGTTCCCGGACAACATCGCGACCGGGTCCGACGGGCTGATCTGGGTCGCCGTCGGCTCACCCCGCGACCCGGTCCTCGACTTCCTGCTGCCGAAGCCGCCGGTACTGCGCAAGGCCACTTGGGCGCTGCCGGACGCCCTCCAGCCGAGGGCGAAGAAGGTCGTGACGATTCAGGCGTACGACGCGACGGGCCGGCTGGTGCACGACCTGCGCGGCAAGGACCAGGATTTCTACATGCCCACCGGTGTCCGCGAGCACGACGGCAAGGTCTGGCTGGGCAGCCTCCGCGGCTACCACCTGGCGAGCTTCGAGACGCCCCGACCCAGCTGACTGACTCAGCCGAATGACTCAGCCGAGTTGCCAGGAGCGCTTGGACAGGCCGTACCAGAATCCGTCGACGACGCTGCGGCTGGTGTCGAGGTCGCCGGGTGCGGCGCCGAGCGTCACGAACAGCGGCGCGAAGTGCTCGGTGCGCGGGTGCGCCATCCGCCCGCTCGGTGCCTTGGCCAGGAAGTCGATCAGCGAGTCGACGTCGCGGGCCGCCATCGCCCGCTCGGCCCAGTCGTCGAACTCCGCCGACCAGGCGGGCGGTACATGGTCGGCCGCTCGGCCCATGTTTATCTCGCGCAGGTTGTGTGTGGTGAACCCGCTGCCGAGAATCAGCACACCCTGGTCGCGCAACGGCGCCAGCCGGCGGCCGATCGCAAACAACTCGGCCGGGTCGAGCGTCGGCATCGAGATCTGCAGGACCGGGATGTCGGCGCCGGGGTACATCTCCTTGAGCGGTACGTAGGCGCCGTGGTCGAGCCCTCGGTCCGGGTCGTCGTACACCGGCCGGCCGGGGCCGCGCAGCAGTTTGCGGACCTGCTCGGCGAGTTCCGGCGCGCCGGGTGCGGCGTACTGGACCTGGTAGTACTTCTCCGGGAAGCCCCAGAAGTCGTAGAACAGCGGGACGGTCGTCGTCGCGGCGAGTGCGAGCGGTGCCGCCTCCCAGTGCGCGGACACGACGAGGATCGCCGTCGGCCGTTCGATGCCGGCCGACCAGGCGGCCAGTTCGGCAGGCCAGGTCGGGTCGTCGGCGAGCGGCGGTGCGCCATGGCTGAGGTAAAGAACGGGCATCCGCGCGGTCATACGAATAGTATAGTTGAACACTAAACCGACTGCCGATCGGTGGGACCTAGGCTGCGGGGCATGCGTTTCGGCATCTGCATCCTGCCCACGTACACCTGGTCCGAGGCCGCGCCGATCTGGCGACATGCCGAGTCACTCGGCTTCGACCACCTCTGGACGTACGACCACCTGAGCTGGCGCGGGCTCCCGGACTCGCCCTGGCACGGCACCATGCCGACCCTCGCCGCGGCCGCGACGGTGACCGAACGAGCCCGCTTGGGCACCTTCGTCACGACGCCGAACTTCCGGCACCCGCTGCCGCTGACCCGCGACCTACTCGCGCTAGACGACATCTCGGGCGGGCGGTTCGTCTGCGGGATCGGTTCCGGCGGCGGAATCGATGCGACGATCCTCGGCGGCTCGGAGCCGACGCTTCGTGAACTCGCGGATCGGCTCGCCGAGTTCACCGGCCTGCTGGACCGGCTGCTGACCACCGACCACGTCGACCACCGCGGCGAGTACTTCGCGACCAGTAATGCGCGCACGCTTCCCGGTTGCCTGCAGCAACCGAGAGTGCCATTCGTGATCGCCGCCAATGGACCGCGGTCGATGCGACTGGCTGCCGAGTACGGCCAGGGCTGGCTCACGGTCGGCCGCGACCGCGACGACCCTGCCGGCATGGTGGGAGAGTCTCGGCGAGCTGAAGGCTCGGATGGACGACCTGGCCGGAGACAAGCCCCTCGACCGCTACCTGTTCCTCGACGCGCCGGGCTACTCGCTCACTTCGGCCGAGGTCTTCGAGAAGCGGGTACGCCGGGCCGCCGACCTGGGCTTCACCGACGTGATCACCCACTGGCCACGACCGGACCACAAGTTCCACGGCAGCGTCGACACCCTCGAGCAGATCGCCGCCGAGGTGATGCCGCGGCTCAGGTGAGCCGGTCAGTCGCCGTCCGCGGCATCGGCCGCCTCATCCCGACCTTCCGCGGCACGCCGCACCAGCGCCGGCAGCGCGTACCAGACCAGCAGGAACAGGACCACCACCATGGCCACGATGAAGATCGCCAGTCCGCGGACGAACACGACGTCGAGAGCGATCAGCATCCCGCCGGACAGCGCAGCCAGCAGGAACACCAGCCCGATCTCGGTCAGCCGCGCGGCGTCCCGGATCAGCTTGTCACGGAGCCTCCTGCGGAACACGATCCGGTGGAACGACACCGGCGCCAGGAACAGGGCGAGTGCGATCGCCGCGGTCACCAGCGTCCCGGCGTAGACCAGTTCGGTGAAACGATCCGATTCGCGGAACGGCTGGGCGAACGCGATGGTCAGCAGGAACGCGAACAGGATCTGGGTCCCGGTCTGCACCAGCCGGAGCTCCTGCAGGAGTTCGGCCCAGTGCCGGTCCAGTCGTGTGTCCTCATCCTCGTCGCGTACGTATCCGCCCTCGGCCATGACGGTCACGCTACCGGCCATCACTCAGCGCTGCTGCTGTCGGGCAGAAGCGTCACTGCGGTGACGGGCTGTGGGTACCCCGTGTCCGGATAACCCGGCCATATCCGGTCGCCGGGGAGTCGCGGGCACGGAAAGGGCCGCACACCTCGCGGTGCGCGGCCCTCGACGCTGAGCGGTCAGATCGGGCGGATGTTCTCCGCCTGCAGGCCCTTCTGGCCCTGGGTGACCTCGAACTCGACTCGCTGGTTCTCGTCCAGCGTCCGGAAACCGGACATCTGGATCGCGGAGTAGTGCGCGAACACGTCCGCACCGCCGTCATCCGGGGTGATGAAGCCGAAGCCCTTGTCAGCGTTGAACCACTTGACAGTACCGACAGCCATTGTTGTCTTTCTCCTCGATGGGCTGCATGAGCGACCCACACCTCGTGGGCCGCAGTGTCGCCGAAAGGCCCCGTACGACGAGTCCGGCCATGGGCACAGCGATGTCAGCGGGAGTCCAATACCTGCAACGCGGATCACAGTATCGGATAAAGGGCCGGACGACGATGGACGGTTCCTGCCGCGT
>JBKPSJ010000301.1:0-12682 GCA_046765875.1 Actinomycetota bacterium | reverse complement strand
CACACAAGTCGTCGGCAGCGTCAGATGTGTATAAGAGACAGCGTCACCGCAGCCTGGTTAGCGTCACCGCAGCCTGGTCAGCGAGGCCAGCTTGATCAGCGTGGCCGCGGTCTTGTCGAGGTCGGCGCGGTCGTCGACGTAGCGGCGGCCGGTGGACGTGGGCGAGCTGGTGGACGTGGGCGGGTTGGTGGACGTGGGCGGGTTGGTGGACGTGGGCGGGTTGGTGGACGTGGCAGCGGGTTTGGTCGTCGGCCGGAGGAGTTGGGTGGCGGTGGGCTTTCGGTGGGGGTGGGGGTAGGGCGTACGCTGTTCGGTTGTGGCTGGACCTGACTTCGACGCTGACCTCAAGACTCTCGACGCGACCCTGACGTCGGTCGAGAAGGTGCTCGACCTGCCCAAGATGCGGGCCGAGATCGCCGACCTGGGCGAGCAGGTGGCCGCGCCCGATCTGTGGGACGACCAGGCGAACGCGCAGAAGGTCACGTCGCGGCTTTCCACGCTGCAGGCCGAGCTCGAGCGGGTAACCAAGCTGCGCGGCCGGCTCGATGATCTCGGCGTGCTGGTCCAGATGGCGCGCGAGGAGAACGACGCCGACACTCTGGCCGAGGCCGACAGGGAGCTCGCCGATCTCACCAAGGCGATCCAGTCGCTCGAGGTGCGCACCCTGCTGTCCGGCGAGTACGACGAACGCGAGGCGCTGGTTTCGATCCGGTCCGGCGCCGGTGGTGTGGATGCGGCCGACTTCGCTGAGATGCTCCAGCGGATGTACCTACGCTGGGCCGAGCGGCACGGATATGGCACGGAGGTGTACGAGACGTCGTACGCCGAAGAGGCTGGGCTCAAGTCGACCACCTTCGCTGTCAAGGCGCCGTACGCGTATGGAACCTTGAGCGTCGAGTCCGGCACCCACCGGCTGGTGCGGATCTCGCCGTTCGACAACCAGGGCCGCCGGCAGACCTCGTTCGCCGCGGTCGAGGTGGTCCCGGTGCTGGAGCAGACCGACGATGTCGAGGTGCCCGAGGAGGAGTTGCGGATCGACGTGTACCGATCCAGCGGCCCGGGCGGCCAGAGCGTCAACACGACCGACTCGGCGGTCCGGATCACTCACTTGCCGACCGGGACTGTCGTCGCCGTACAGAACGAGAAGTCGCAGTTGCAGAACAAGGCCTCGGCGATGACGATCCTGAAGGCCAAGCTGCTGGCGCTGAAGAAGGCCGAGGAGCGGGCCCAGCTCGACGCGCTTCGGGGCGATGTCGCCGGGTCGTGGGGTGACCAGATGCGCTCGTACGTGCTGCACCCGTACCAGATGGTCAAGGACCTGCGCACGCTGTACGAGTCCGGCAACACGAGCGCGGTCTTCGACGGCGAGCTTGACGACTTCATCGAGGCCGGCATCCGCTGGCGCCGTACCGGCCGGACCGCCGGTCCGGAAGCGTGACGGACCCGCTCAACACCGACAGACTCCAGCTCACTCCTCTGCGCGTCGAGGACGCCGACGAGATGGTGACGGTACTCGCGGCGGACGACCTCTACACGTTCATTGGCGGTACCCCACCACGGCGGACCAACTCCGCCACATGTACCGCCGTCAGGTGACCGGCGCATCCGACCAAGAGCAGTGGCACAACTGGATCGTCCGTACCCGCTGGGAAGCGGTCGGCTGCGTCCAAGCAACCGTCACCGCCGAGCACGCTGAGATCGCCTGGGTGATCGGTAAGCCCTGGCAGGGCAACGGATACGCCTCGGAGGCCGCAAAGACGATGACCGGCTGGCTCGCTAGCCGGGAATCAGGCGGATCGTCGCGCACATCCGCCCCGACCACGAGGCATCGAACGGCGTCGCCCGCCGGCTGGGACAGCCGACGGGCGATTTCTACGACGGTGAACGCCGCTGGGTGCTGGACCTCAGCGGGCCATCGACAGCCGCCGGGTGACCTGGGTCAGCCCCAGCGCCACGACCGCGATCCCCAGCTCGACCACGACCAGAGCGTCCCTGGCGCCCCAGTGGTTCGCCATCGACAGGTACGCCGTTCCGACGATCGCCGCGCCCATCGCGAGGCAGGTCTGCTGGGTGGTGATCAGGATCCCGCTGCCGAGCCCGGCCTGTTGCACCGGCACCTGCCGGACCACGACGCCGAACATCGGCATCATCACGAACCCGGTACCCAGACCGGTGATCAGCATGCCGGGCGTGAGCACCAGCGCGTTGATGTCCGGCCAGGCCACCCAGGTGCTGACGGCCAGTACCAGGTAGCCGACGGCCTCGATCAGTGCGCCGCGGGTCATGACGCCGGCACCCCAGCGGGTCTCCAGCCGCGGGCCGACGATCGATGCGACGAGGAAGCCCAGGCCCATCGGCAGGATCGCAAGACCCGCGTGCAGCGCGGACATCCGGGCGCCGACCTGGGTGGCCAGGGCGAACGCGAACATGAAGCCGCTGAATGTGATGAAGAACGGCAGCGCGATCCCCAGCCCAAGCCTCATCCCGCGCAGTCGGAGCACCGACGGCGGCACCAGCGGGTGCCGGGCGGACCGCTCGATGCGGGTCTGGTGCAGACCCAGTCCGATGCCGAGCGGCAGCACGGCGATCAGCAGCAGCCAGGTCCACAGCGGCCAGCCGAGCGGCCGGCCCTCGGTGAGCGGCAACAGCAGCACCACCAGTGTGGTCGCGAGAATCGCGGCCCCGGCCAGGTCGAGCGGAAGCCGGTGGGTCGCCTTGGTCTCCGGCAGCAACCGGGCCGCGGCGAACAGTCCGAGCAACCCGAGCGGGACGTTGATCAGGAACACGGTCCGCCAGCCGAGCCCGCCGAGGTCGGCCTCGACCAGCGCGCCGCCGAGGATCTGGCCAAGCGCCGCGGCCACGCCACCGCTCGCGCCGAACAGCCCGATCGCCCGGGCCCGGCTCTCGCCTGTGAGGGTGGCCGCAATGGTTGCGAGCACTTGCGGGACCATCAGCGCCGCCGACGCGCCCTGCAGCACCCGGGCGGCGAGCAGGAATCCGACGCTCGGAGCCAGCGCGCACAGCAGCGAGGTCAGTGTGAACAAGGCCATACCCGTGATGAACAGCCGGCGGCGTCCGTAGCCGTCGCCGAGCCGCCCGCCGAGCACGACCAGGGTCGCGTTCGCGATGCCATAGCTTCCGACGACCAGTTGCAGGGCGCCGTCGGAGGCTTGCAGGTCGGTGCCGATGGCCGGCAGCGCGACGTTGAGGATGAAGAAGGAAAGGATGGGCAGGAAGCCACCCAAGATCAGAGTCAGCAGGGCGACCAAGCCGAACCGCTCACTCCGCTCAGTTGGGGCGGCGGGGACGGCTCGCGGTGCCGTGGCAGTGAGTTCGGTCATGTCATCCAGAGTGCGGCGATACTTAGCCTGGTAGTGAGAGTCTGTTTATCCTGGTACCAGCAACACCTGGCACCACCCTTTTACGGGTGCGCGAAAGCGGCCACGATAGGACTGTGACCAGTCCGGCTCTTCGATCGGTACCAAGCCAATCACCCGCCACCGACAATTCGCTGACGCGGCGGACGGAGCTGGCGGCGTTCCTGCGCAGCCGCCGGGAGCGGATCCGCCCGGAGGAGGCGGGCCTGCCGCCGGGTGGCCGCCGCCGTACGCCGGGCCTGCGCCGCGAGGAGGTCGCGCAGCTCGCGAACGTGGGTGTGACCTGGTACACGTGGCTCGAACAAGGCCGCGACATCAATGTCTCCGAGCAGGTGCTCGACTCGATCGCCCGAACCCTGCGGCTGGACCGGACCGAGCGCCGGCACCTGTACACATTGGCCGGCGTACCGCTGCTGCCCGGTAAGCCGGACTGCTCGGCGCTCACCCCGAACACCCAGCGGATCCTCGACCAGATGTCGCCCTACCCGGCATCGGTGCTGAACAAGCGATACGACGTGCTGGCCTACAACGACGCATACCGCAAGGTGATTCTCGACCTCGACCTCATCCCCGTCGAGGAGCGCAACATCCTGTGGCTGACGTTCACCTACTCCGACTGGCAGTGCTCGTTCCTCGACGAGGGCGATATGCACGCCTCGCTGGTCGGCGGGCTGCGCGCCGGGATGGCCGACCACGTCGGTGAGCCGGCCTGGCGGGAGCTGACCGAGCGGCTGATCGCGGCGTCGCCACGGTTCGCCGAGCTCTGGTCGCGCCACGACGTGGTCGGACCCGGCTACAGGATCAAGCTGGCTGACAACCCGACGTACGGGCTGCTGCGGCTGGAGCCCACCAACCTGTGGGTGGGCCAGAACAGCGAGATCAGGGTCGCGATCTACACCCCGGCCGACACGGAGACCGAGCGCAAACTCCACCTCATCGTGGACAACTAGCGCCTGTTACGAAAATGGCTGGTGTGGACGGCCGGCCACTCCTGCGAGCCAGTCGCGCATGCCAGGTTTGGGTGCGCTCGTCTCGTTGTGACTTCCTGCTGCGTATGCAGCGTCCCAACCCACACCAATGTGCGGGAACCTTCGGTCCCGTCGGCACGGGACGTCACCGACGGCCCACCGCCGCGGGCATCCGACCCCGGGCCTGGGCATCACACCTAGGCCGTATCGCGAGAAGACCAGCCGGAGCGGAGGGCCGCGAGGGTCGCCGAGACCGCGGGCCGGCGTGCGGTCAGGGTCCGCCAGGTCGCGTAGATCCGCCGGCTCGGCGCCGGGTGCAGCGGTACGGCGACCACCCCGGCCGGGAGCGGGCCTCGTCCCAGGCGCGGGATCAGCGCGATGCCGACACCCTTCGCGAGGATGGCGAGCTGGGTCTGGTACTCGGCGACTGAGTACGCCACCCGCGGATCGTATCCGGCCTTGCGCATGGTCCGGACCAGCCAGTCGTGACAGATCGACCCATCCGGCTGGCAGATCCAGCGCTCTCCGGCAAGGTCGGCCGGCCGTACGACCTCGCGCTCCGCGAGCGGATGTGACGACGGCATCAGGATGTCGGCCGGGTCGGTGCCGAGCTTGACCCGGGTCAGCTCGTCGGGCAGCGCCAGCGGGGTGTTGTGCCAGTCGTGCACCACGGCCACCGTCAGTTCGCCGCGCACCACCCCGGCTATGGCCTCGAACGGGTCGATCTCCAGTACATCGACGGTCAGCGCCGGATACTCGCTCGCCAGCCGGGCGAGGACCGGCGGGAGCAGGCCACGCGCCGCGGTCGGGAACGCGGCCAGCACGATCTCGCCCGCGACCTGGCCGCGCTGTTCCTCCAGGTCGAGTTCGGCCTGCTCGACCAAGTCCAGCACCTGCGCCGCGGTCGCCGCCAGATGACGAGCCGCGTCGGTGAGAACGATCCCGCGACCGCGACGTTCCAGCAGCGGCGTACGGGTCTCGCGTTCGAGCTTGGCGAGCTGTTGCGAGACCGCCGACGGCGTGTAACCCAGGGCGTCGGCGGCCGCTCCGACCGAGCCATAGATCGCGAGAGCATGGAGAGCGCGCAACCGGCCGAGATCAAGCATGTAGCACTCCTACATCGAACACTGAAGCAATCCGTGCTAGTGCTTAACAATAAATCCTCGCAGGCTGGATGTCGTGAGTCCCCGAGACATCGCCCTGGCGGTCGCCGTCGCCACCGTCTGGGGTGTGAACTTCGTCGTCATCGAGGTAGGCCTGGACGGCGTTCCGCCGCTGCTGTTATCGGCATTGCGGTTCGGCCTCGCCGGGCTGGCCGTGTTCGTCCTCGGTCCGCCCCGGGTACCGATCCGGTACGTCGTTGCCGTCGGCATCATCCTCTGCGTCGGTAAGTTCAGCTTGCTGTTCGTCGGCATGGACCGCGGTATGCCGGCCGGATTGTCGTCGCTCGTGTTGCAGAGCCAAGTCGTGTTCACCGTGTTGTTCGCCGTACTGCTGCTCGGAGAGCGGCCACGGCCGGTCCAGCTGGCCGGCATCGCGATCGCCTGCTTCGGCCTTGTGCTGATCGCCACCGACAATGGGCTGACCAGTCCGCTCGGCGCGTTCCTGCTGGTGATCGCGGCCGGCGCCTGCTGGGGTCTGTCGAACATCGTCACCCGGCACGCCCGGCCACCGGACCCGCTGCGCTTCATGGTCTGGGCCAGTGCTGTTGCCTTCGTTCCGCTGCTGGTGCTGTCGGCGCTGCTCGAAGGCGCCGAGGATGACCTGGATGCGGTACGCCACCTCGGGTGGAGCGGAGCCGGTGCGGTCGGATATCTGGCGGTGGCGGCGACGCTGTTCGGGTTCGGCGCGTGGGGTTCGCTGCTGCGCCGGTACGACGCGAGCACGGTGGCGCCGTTCTCGCTGCTGGTCCCGGTGGTCGGCATGGCCGCGGCCTGGCTGCTGCGCGGCGAGGCCATTTCGTGGCAACAGGCCGCCGCGGCCGCCCTGATCCTGGCCGGGATGGCGGCGACGGTCATCCGCAAGAAGGAGCAGCCGGAGGAACGCGCTCCTAGAGTGGAGGCATGGACGACGTCGTACGGGCCGTGACCGGATTGAGCACCCGCTGGGCGGAGGGGTTGCCGGACAGCAGCACCGCCTTCTCCGGGCTCGGGGTCTGGCCGCTGCTCGCGATCCTCGCCGCCGCGGCCGACGAGCCGGGCCGGTCCGAACTGGCGGCCGCCGCGGGAATCGATCCTGCGACGGGGTCGACCCGCGCGACCGAACTGATCGGAGTGCTCGACGGATCGCCGGACCTGCACGCGGCGCTGGGCGTATGGGTGGCCGACGACCTCAAGCTGGCCGAGTCGTTCGGTGAAGTGATGCCGCCCGCACTGCGCGGCACCCTGACCGGCGACCCGTCGCGTGACAAGCCGATGCTCGACGAGTGGGTGCGCGAGCACACCGGGGGACTGATCGACCACATACCGCTGGACGTCACGCCGGACCTGGTGCTCGCGCTCGCCTCGGCGCTGTCGATGCGCACCACCTGGGTCAAGGCGTTCGACCAGGACGATCGCGGCCGGCTGACCCGTACCGACTCCGACCTGTCCTCGGTCCGGCTGTACGACGACCTGACCACGGTCACCGTCGCCGGCACCGAGGACGTGGACGTACGACTGGGATTCGGTACGCCGGATGCCGGCGCGAGTCAGGTCGTGGCCCGGCTGCTCGACCCGCCCGGCTCCGGCGTCGACGGTGCGCAGCTCCTTGTACGAGCAGAGTCCGGCACCGATGTAGGGCCCGGGTTGAGGGTGGTGACCAGCATCGAGCGGCGGCCCGACGTACAACTGTCACTGCCGTCGTTCGAGGTGCGGGTGGACCATGACCTGATGCAGCATGCGGACCTGTTCGGGTTGACGACGGTGGCCCAGTCACCGGGCGGGCCGGGGCACTTCACCCGGCTCAGCCCGGAGCTCCTGCGAGTGTCCGAGGCCAAGCAGTCGGTGTACGCGAGGTTCTTCGCGACCGGGTTCGAGGCGGCCGTGGTCACCGCGGTCGGGATGGTCCGCGCGTCGATGAGCACGCCGGCGACCAAACGGCTGCGGGTGGTGCTGGACCGGCCGTTCGCGTTCTCCGCCGTACACCGGTCGACGGGGTTGCCGATCGTCGCGGGCTGGGTCGTCCCGTGAGTGACGGCTACGGCGTTGGAGGGTTGTACGCGGCTCCGGTGACGAGCCGGTCGGCCATCGCCCGGTACGTGTGCGGGTCCTCGGGGGCCGGAGCGGCGAGCCCGTCCACATAGCGGTTGTACATGGCGAAGGCGGCCGCGATGAGGACGGTGTCGTGGATCTCCACGTCGTCCGCCCCGGCCGCACGGGCTTGTTCGACAAGCTGGGACGTGACCTCGTGACCGTCGCGGCGGACTGCGGCCGCGACGCGCAGCAACGCCTTCAGCCGGTCGTCGATGGGAGCGGTCTCGGCGTTGCCGCACACCTGGGCGACGACGTCGTCACCGCCGGGGAGTTGCACGGCCGCGGACGCGCCGTGCGACCCGGCGCAGAACGCGCACTCGTTGAGCGTCGACACGTAGGCGGCGATCAGCTCACGTTCGCCGCGCGCCAGTGGACTGGGACCGCGCAGTAGGGCGTCGGCGAGGGCGCGCAACGGCCCGGCGGTGTCCGGACGGTACTGCAGCAGGGCCGGCAGACCGAAGAGACTGTTGCTCAGATCGATGTGAGCCACGGCAGACCTCCCGGCCGCTGGGTTGGGCTAAGGCTTGCGCGCGACTCCGCCATAGGTCATCACCTCGGGCGGGTTCCCCCACGCACTCGTCCCGGCCTGCCACCGCGAACAGGTGACGACGCCGGGCTCGACCAGGTCGAGACCGGTGAAGAACTCGGCGATCTCGGCCGCGGTCCGCGGCCGTAGCGGATGCGGGGTGCCGCTGTCGTTCCAGATCCGCACCGCGGTGCGGGTGGACTCGACATCCAGGCAGGCGTGCGAGAGCACCAGGTAGCTGCCGGACGGTAACGCCTCGGTGAGCTTGGAGACGACACCGCGTGCCTGGTCGGTGTCGGTGATCAGGTGCAGGATCGCCAGCAGCATCAACGCGATCGGCTGGTCGAAGTCCAGCGTGGACCGGGCCTTCTGCACGATCGCGTCCGGGGCGCGCACGTCGGCCTCGGCGTAGTCGGTCGCGCCCTCGGGGGTGCTCGTCAGCAGTGCGCGGGCATGCGTCAGCACCAGCGGATCGTTGTCGACGTACACGATCCGCGCCTCCGGGGCGAGCCGCTGCGCGATCTCGTGGGTGTTGTCGGCGGTCGGCAGGCCGGTGCCGACGTCGAGGAACTGCCGGACGCCCTGGTCGACCAGATAGCCGACGCTGCGGGCGAGGAACTGCCGGTCGGCGCGCGCCGCGTCCACGATGCCCGGGACATGCCGGGCTACCTCGTCGCCCGCGCGCCGATCGGCCTCGAAGTGGTCCTTTCCGCCGAGCCAGTAGTTCCAGACACGGGCCGAGACCGGCCGGTCAACCTCTGAGGTCATGGCCTCATCGTTGCATGAGCGTCGGTCATGCCAGTAACAGGCGGTTCATCAGCAGAGCGGCCTCGTCGACCTCGGCCCGATCGCCACTGACGAGCAGGTCGAACAGCAGGCCGCGGGACGCCGCCAGACCGAGCCGTGCCCGCGCCGCTGCCTCCTCGGGCGGCGCCCCCAACCGGATGAACAACTCGGTCAGCGGTGGCAGCCAAAGCCCGATCAGGTCGCGGCGAAGAGCCTCGGTGCCGGGCTTGCCCTGCATCGCGTACGCCGACAGTTCGAAGAACAGCCGGCCGTATCGGAGCGTCTCCGCCACCACGTGTTGCCAGAACACCATCGACTGCTCCAGTCCGAGCCCGTACGTCTCGGCCATCGCGGCCAGCGTCTCGCGCTGCTGCGCCTCGACGGTACGGACCACCTCGGCGAGCAGGCCGTCTCGCGAGCCGAAGTGGTAGATCAGCATCCGGTGACTGGTGCCGAGCGTGGCGGCCAGCCCGCGCAGGCTGGTGTCCCCGATGCCGTGCTCGGCGAAGTGCTCGACCGCGGCGGTGAGCAACCGGTCGCGTGGCGTCACGCGGTCTTCTCGGACCGCGCCTTCAGCCCCGCACTCTCGATCTCGAGGTAGCGGTTCGTCAGCCCCTTGTAGAGCGTGCCGATCAGCCACCCGCCGGGACCGTACTGCTCGATCCGCGAGATCGCCCTGGCGCCGTCGCCGTCGGCCTCGACGTAGTGCCCGCCGATCGTCCGCGTGCCCGGGCCGGTGGCGACCCAGACGAAGTGGCTGCCCTCGACGACCTCGGTGACCTCCCAGACCGTGACCGGCAGCCTCGGCTGCTTGATCCGCGCCTTCGACCCGACCTGCAGCGGGCCCTGGTCGAGTCGCTCGACCGAGGTGACCGATTCGGTCCACTCCGGCCAGCGCTCGACATCGCTGAACACCTCGTACACCCGCGCCGGTGGCGCGTCGATGTGGATGGCTGATTCGAACCTCATGTACCAAATGGTACATCGGGACCTGCCGTCCGGACGACACCGATGCCCGATAGGGTCTGGGGCCATGCCTGACATCCAGCAGCACGAAGAGGACCCCGGTGCGAGCACCGAGATGTTCCGCGCCTTCGTCGCCGACTCTCCGTCGGAGCCCGCGCACAGTCCGAGGCTGAGCGCCCGCACCCTGATCATCGTCGCCGTCGCGCTGGTCGTAATCGCGATCATCGCCGCCATCGCGGTCTACTGACACCTGTGTCGGACCCCTGCGTCAGGGGTCGTTGACGCTGGATGGTCCAGCGAGACAGAGTGAGGTTTCCGACCACGAGCCGGGGGAGGCCACATGTCTCGCACCATCCGCGCCGGCCTGGTCCAGACGACCTGGACCGGCGACAAGGAGTCGATGATCAAGGCCCATGAGGAGTACGCCCGGCAGGCGGCCTCACAGGGTGCGCAGGTGCTCTGCTTCCAGGAGTTGTTCTACGGGCCGTACTTCTGCCAGCTCCAGGACCCCAAGTTCTACGAATACGCCGAGTTCGTGCCCGGCCCGACCGTCGAGCGGTTCAGCGCGCTCGCGGCCGAGCACCGCATGGTGATGGTGCTACCCGTGTACGAGCAGGAACAGCCGGGCGTCCTGTACAACACGGCCGCGGTGATCGACGCAGACGGCAGGTACCTGGGCAAATACCGCAAGACCCATATCCCGCAGGTGAAGGGCTTCTGGGAGAAGTTCTACTTCCGGCCCGGCAACCTCGGGTATCCGGTGTTCGACACGGCGGTCGGCCGCGTAGGCGTCTACATCTGTTACGACCGGCACTTCCCGGAGGGCTGGCGGGCGCTCGGGCTGAACGGCGCGGAGGTCGTCTTCAACCCGTCCGCGACCAGCCGCGGCCTGTCGGCCTACCTGTGGAAGCTGGAGCAGCCGGCATCCGCGGTCGCGAACGAGTACTTCATCGGCGCGATCAACCGGGTCGGGATCGAGAGCGACTTCGGCGACAACGACTTCTACGGCACGTCCTACTTCGTCGACCCCGAGGGCAAGTTCGTCGGCGACACCGGACACGACCACGACGCCGAGCTACTCGTGCGCGACCTCGATCTGGAACTGCTCGAGGTGGTCCGCGACCGGTGGCAGTTCTACCGTGACCGCCGCCCCGACGCGTACGAGGACCTGGTGAAGCCATGAGCTCATTGCTGATCAAGGGCGGCACCGTGATCGGGCCGTCCGGTGCGCACCAGGCCGACGTGCTGGTGCGGGACGACAAGATCGCCGCGCTGCTCGACCCGTCGTACGCCGGGGAGGTAACCGCGGACGAGGTGATCGATGCCTCCGGCAAGTACGTCATCCCGGGCGGGATCGACGCGCATACGCACATGGAGCTGCCGTTCGGCGGCACCGCGGCGTCGGACACGTTCGAGACCGGCACGCAGGCCGCCGCCTGGGGGGGCACCACGACGATCATCGACTTCGCGGTGCAGCGCACCGGCGAGGTGGTCCAGGACGGGCTGGCCGCATGGCATCAGAAGGCCGACGGCAACTGTCACATCGACTACGCGTTCCACATGATCCTCGGCGGTGTCGACGACGACGCGCTCAAGGCGATGGACCAGTTGGTGCACGACGAGGGCGTGACCAGCTTCAAGCTGTTCATGGCGTACCCGGGCGTGTTCTACAGTGACGACGGCCAGGTCCTGCGCGCGATGCAGACCGCCCGCGAGAACGGCGCGGTGATCATGATGCACGCCGAGAACGGCATCGCGATCGACGTACTTGTCCAGCAGGCGCTGGCGCGCGGTGAGACTGACCCGATCTACCACGGCATCACCCGGCCGGAGGCGTTGGAGGCGGAGGCGACCCACCGGGCGATCTCGTTGGCGGAGGTCGCTCGCGATTGCCCGCTGTACATCGTTCACCTGTCGGCGTCGAAGGCGCTCGAGTACGTCGCGGCGGCCCGCGACGCCGGCCGGAACGTGTTCGCCGAGACCTGCCCGCAGTACCTCTACCTCACCCTTGAGGACCAGCTCGGCGCGCCCGGGTTCGAGGGCGCCAAGTGGGTCTGCTCGACGCCGCTGCGCAGCAAGCACGAGAACCACCACCGCGACCTGTGGAAGGGGCTGCGCAGCAACGACCTGGCCGTGGTGTCGACCGACCACTGCCCGTTCTGCATGAAAGACCAGAAGGAGCTCGGGATCGGCGACTTCTCGAAGATCCCGAACGGGATCGGCGGCGTCGAGCACCGGGTCGACCTGATCTACCAGGGCGTCGTCGACGGGCACATCTCGGTGGAGCGGTGGGTCGAGACGATCGCGACCACGCCGGCGCGAATGTTCGGGCTGTATCCGCAGAAGGGTGTCGTCGCGCCCGGCTCGGACGCCGACCTGGTCGTCTACGACCCGAACGGGCGGACCCGGATCGGCGTCGACACGCACCACATGAACATGGACTACTCGGCGTACGAGGGCTACGAGATCGCCGGTCACGTCGACACGGTGGTCTCCCGCGGTTCCGTCCTGGTTGCCGATGGCAACTACCATGGCCGGAAGGGGCACGGGCGGTTCCTGCGCCGCGGCCTGTCGTCGTACCTGCTCTAGTTCCGGAGGCAGCGATGGACATCGGGGTGGTGTTCCAGTGCGACCCGCCGGCCTCGGCGGTGGTCGAACTGGCGGTGCAGGCCGACCAGGCCGGGTTCAGCCACGTCTGGACGTTCGACTCCCACCTGCTGTGGCAGGAGCCGTACGTCATCTACAGCCAGATCCTCGCGCGCACCCACCGCGTCACCGTCGGGCCGATGGTGACGAACCCGGCGACACGTGACTGGACCGTGACGG
>JBKPSJ010000300.1:0-8974 GCA_046765875.1 Actinomycetota bacterium | reverse complement strand
GTTCGGGCTGCCGGTCAGTGCCGACGGCGCCTGGACGGCGGCCGGTGCCTGCTGTGGCGCGGCCGCGGGTGCCGAAGCCGGCTGCGACGCGGGCTGGTAGGAGGGCTGCGCTGCGGCCGGCTCGGGCGCCGACGGCTGCTCGGCCTGGGCGGGCTGCGAGGTCTGCGCGGTCGGTTCCGGCGCGGACGGCTGCTGGGCCGGGGCCGCACCCGCTCCGCCGATGACCGCCAGTTCGGTACCGACCTCGACTGTCTCGTCCTCGGCGACCTTGATCTCCAGCAGGGTGCCGGCGACCGGTGACGGGATCTCGGTGTCCACCTTGTCGGTCGACACCTCCAGCAGCGGCTCGTCGACCGCGACCGGCTCGCCGACCTGCTTGAGCCACCGGGTGACCGTGCCCTCGGTGACGCTCTCGCCAAGCGCCGGGAGGGTCACCGGTGTACCACTGCCATCCGAAGACACCGCGGGCTCGGGCTGCTCCTCCGGGGCCGGCTCAGGCTGTGGCTCTTGCTCCTGCTGAGCCTGAGCCTGCGCAGGCTGAGGGGCTTCCTCCTGCTGGGCCGGCTCGGGCTCCGGAGCTTCCTGCTGCTCCGGCTCCGGCTGGGCCTGCGGAGCCTCCTGCTGCTCCGGCTCCGGCTGGGCCTGCGGAGCTTCCTGCGCGGCCGGCTGGTCTTGGGCCGGAGCAGGTCCGCCGCCCTCGCCTGCCTCACCGATGACCGCGAGCTCCGCGCCGACCTCGACGGTCTCGTCCTCGGAGACCTTGATCTCCAGCAGGGTACCCGCGACCGGTGACGGGATCTCGGTGTCCACCTTGTCGGTCGACACCTCCAGCAGCGGCTCGTCGACGGCCACCGCGTCGCCGACCTGCTTGAGCCAGCGCGTGACGGTGCCTTCGGTGACGCTCTCGCCAAGGGCCGGCAGTGATACGGAGGTCGGCATGACGGTGGATGCTCCTTCGTCGTCTCGTCAGTCTCGGGCCAGCCTAGCCTCGTAGCGCCGCCAGGCGCCGCCACCGGTCAGTCGTGGAAATGGAGGGGCTTGCCGGCCAGCGCCATATGGGCCTCGCCGAGGGCCTCGTTCTGGGTCGGGTGCATGTGCACCAGCTGCGCGACGTCGGCCGGGAACGCCTCCCAGTTGTAGATCAGCTGCGCCTCCCCGATGAGCTCGCCGACCCGCGCGCCGACCATATGGATGCCGACCACCGGGCCGTCGGGGACCCGCACCAGCTTGACGAAACCGGTCGTCTTGAGGATCTGGCTCCTGCCGTTGCCGCCGAGGTTGTAGTTGAGGGTCTCGACGTCGCCGTACTTCTCCCGCGCCGCGGCCTCGGTCAGCCCGACCGACGCGACCTCGGGCTCGCAGTACGTCACCCGCGGGATGCCGGTCTCGTCGATCACGGCGGGGTTCAGCCCGGCGATCTCCTCGGCGACGAAGATGCCCTGCTGGAAGCCGCGGTGCGCGAGCTGGAGGCCCGGAACGATGTCGCCGACGGCGTACACCCCGGGGACGCTGGTCCGCATCCGCTCGTCTGTGATGACGAAGCCGCGATCGACGGTGACGCCGACTTCCTCGTACCCGAGCCCGGCCGTGTTCGGGCCGCGCCCGACCGCAACGAGCAGCAGTTCGGCCTCGATCACCTCGCCGCCGTGGACGGTGACCCGTACGCCCGAGTCCGTGGTCTCGACCGATTCGAACGGCGTACCCGTCTTGAAGGCGATCTTGCGCCGCCGGAACGCCCGCTCGAGCGTCTTGCTGGATTCGGCGTCCTCGGCCGGCACCAGGTTCGGCAGGGCCTCGACGATCGTCACCTTGGTCCCGAACGAGGTCCACGCACTCGCGAACTCGACGCCGATCACGCCGCCGCCCAGCACAACTGCGGACTCCGGTACGCGGTCCAGTGTGAGTGCGTGCTCGCTGGCGATCACCCGGTTGCCGTCGATGTCCAGCCCTGGCAGCGACTTCGAGTACGAGCCGGAGGCGAGAACGACGTTCTTCGCGGTGTACCTCGTACCGCCGACCTCCACCGTCGTCGGGGCGGTGAGCCGGCCCTCGCCCTCGATCACGGTGATGCCGCGGTGCTTGATCTGGCCGACCAGGCCCTTGAACAGCCGGTCGACCACGCCGTCCTTGTATTTGTTGACGCCGCCCATGTCGACGCCCTCGACGCTGGACTTGACCCCGAACTGCTCGCCCTCGCGGGCCGCGTCGGCCACCTCGGCGGCGTGCAGGATCGCCTTGGTCGGGATGCAGCCGCGGTGCAGGCAGGTGCCGCCGACCTTGTCCTTCTCGACCAGCGCGACGTCCATCCCGAGCGTCGCGGCCCGCAGTGCGGTCGCGTACCCGCCGCTGCCGCCGCCGAGGACAACGATGTCGTATGACGTACGGTCAGGGCTTGGGGACTCGGTCACGTGGCTCCTCCAGATGGGTAACGGTCCGGATCGCGGACCCGCAACATCTTGTCACCGGGTTGCTCCGGTGGTGGACACTGGCTCCCATGAAGTGGTTGCGCCGGCATCGCCCCGGTAGGATGCGTCGTGCGGATTCGCCCGACAAGGCGCATCTGGAGGAGTTCGCTCGGACCCGGTCCGGTGTCGAGGGCTTCGTCGAGCCGCGGACGGCGGTGACCGATGTGACCTTGCTGCTGGTCGCGATCGACGGTGAATGGACCCGCCGCCGGGTGCCGTCGGTGGAGTGGGCGCACGACTTCGCGAACAGGCTCGGCATCCCGTCGTACGACGCCGCCGTGGTCGGCTACCCGCAACGGATGCGCGACTACAACGCCCGCCGCAAGAGCCAGGGTCTCAGCTAGCTTCCTCGATGCGGTTCGCCATGCAGGCCGCCGCGACGACAAGGAACAAGGCCGCGATCGCGGCGCCGACGAAGACGTCGTGAACTGCGGGCGCCAGCACCGTGCCGGGCACGCTTTCCAGGTTGCGGTGATCGCCGGCGATCCGGGACGCGAGCACTCCGTTGGCCAGCGCGCCGAAGACGGCGACGCCGACCGCACTGCCGACAGAACGGGCGAACATCGTCGCGCCGGTCACCACACCCCGGCGCTCCCAGCCCACCGACGACTGCGCCGCCACCACACTCGGCGAGGCGGTGAAGCCCAGACCGATGCCGATGACGAAGCAGGCCACACCGAGTTGGAGGACAGGGCTGGACGCACCGACCGTGAGCAGTAGGCCGGTACCGGCCACGGCGACCAGCGAGCCCATCACCATAGTGGTGCGGAACCCGAGCCGCAGGTACAGCCGCCCGGCCAGCGACGCCGCGAGCGGCCAGCCGAGCGTCATCCCGGCCAGTGCGAATCCGGCGATCAGCGCGGTCGTCCCGAGCACGCTCTGGGCGTACAGAGGCACATAAGTCGACAACCCGACCAGCAGTACGCCGACCAGCAACGCGGCACCATTGGCGGCGTTGAGCACTCGTCGGGACAGCACCCACAGGGGCAGCACGGGCTCGGCCGCGCGCCGCTCGACGAAGGTGAACGCGGTCAGGCCGACGACGGCGGCGGCGAGGATGCCGATACTCGTCGGCGAGGCCCACCGCCACATCACGCCGCCCTCCAGCAGTCCGAGCAGCAACAGCGTTCCGCCGGCGGCGAGCAGCACCGACCCGAGGTAGTCGATCCGGTGCGGCGACCGGGTCACCTGCTCGTCGAACCGGCGCCAGAGCATCACCGCCGCCGCGATCCCGATCGGGATGTTGACGAAGAAGATCCAGCGCCAGGACAGATAGTCGGAGAAGACACCCCCGAGAGTCGGCCCCACCACCGAGGAGATGCCCCAGACGCTGGCGATGTAGCCCTGCACCCGGGCGCGCTCGGCCAGGCTGTACATGTCGCCGACGATCGTCATCGCCACCGGCTGGACCGCACCGGCGCCCAGACCCTGGACCAGCCGGAACACGATCAGCGCGAGCATGCTCCAGGCCACGCCGCACAGCACCGAACCAGCGACGAACACGCCGATCCCGATCAGCATGATCGGCTTGCGGCCGCGCAGGTCGGACAGCTTGGCGTACACCGGGACCGAGATCGCCTGGGCCAGCAGGTACACCGAGAACAGCCATGGGAACTGGGTGAAGCCGCCGAGATCGGCGACGATCGACGGAACCGCTGTCGCCAGGATGGTCGCGTCGATCGCCACCAGCGCGACACTGAGCATCACGGCCAGCAGTACCGGCCCGCGCTCCGAACGCAGCCCGACGGCCGATTTCGTAGCAGGCTGCGTCGTCATATGGGACTAACCCTACGTCCCGTCGAAAACCGTTGACGACCCTCCTGGCAACGGTGTCAGAACGTGGCGGCCCGGCTCTACGCGGAGGAGGCGGCCAGTTCGACCAGAGTGCGGACGGCGAAGCCGGTGCCGCCGGCCGGGGTGTAGTTGCTCGCGGACCCTTCGTTGAACGCCGGGCCGGCGATGTCGAGGTGCGCCCAGTCGATGCCATCGGCAACGAACTCGCCGAGGAAGGCCGCGGCCGCGAGGGCACCGCCCCACGCCTCGCCGGTGATGTTGGCCAGGTCGGCGACCTTCGAGTGCTGCTTGAGCTTGTCCAGCAGCTCCGGCGGGATCGGCAGCGGCCAGAACGACTCGCCCGCCGCGCCGGCCGCGTCGACCAGCCGGTCCCGGGTGCTGTCGTTGTTCGCGAACGCGCCGGCCACCTTGGTGCCCAGGGCAACTACACACGCGCCGGTCAGGGTGGCGACGTCGACGATCAGGTCCGGCCCGTCCTCCGACGCACGAACCAGCGCGTCGGCCATCACCAGCCGGCCCTCGGCATCGGTGTTGAGCACCTCGACGGTCTTGCCGCCGTACATCGTCAGCACGTCCGAAGGCCTGATCGCCGCACCCGACGGCATGTTCTCGGCCATCGCGGCATACGTGGTGACCTGGACCGGGAAATCGAGCCGGGCGATCGCGACGGTGGCGGCGACCACCGCGGCGGCGCCGCCCATGTCGGCCTTCATCGTGATCATCCCGGTCGGCGGCTTGAGCGACAGGCCGCCGGAGTCGAAGGTGATGCCCTTGCCCACAAAGGCCAGGTGCGCGACGGCGTTCTTCGGCACGTAGGACAGCCGTACCAGCCGCGGTGGGTTCGCCGAACCCTGGCCGACGCCCATGATGCCGCCGTACCCGCCCTTGCGCAGCGCCTTCTCGTCCAGCACCTCGACCTTGATGCCATGCGCCTTCGCCAGATCGGCGCTGACGTTGGCGAACTCGATCGGGTGCAGGTCCGACGGCGGGGTGTTGACCCAGTCGCGGGCGGAGTTGACCGCGTCGGCGACGACCTGCGCCTCCTCGAGCGCGCGCTTGGCGTCCTTGCTCCGGGCGAGGTCCGTGATCACGGTCAGCGCACCGGGCTTGCTGTCGGCCGGCTTGTCCGACTTGTACGCGGTGTAGCTGTACCGCCCGAGCAGCGCGCCCTCGGCCACCGCCCGTACGCAGGCCGGGTCCGGGGTCGGCAGCGCCAGGCTCACCGACTGGCTGGTCTTGGCCGCACGGACGCCGGCACCCGCCGCGCGTCGCAGGTCCTCGGTCTTCAACTCGCCATCGGGGGCCGGGCCGAGCCCGACCGCGATCACCGCTGCCGACTTCGCCCGGCGCGGCGATGCCAGCTTGGTCACCTCACCGGCCTTGCCGGTCGCACCGAGGCTGTCCAGCATCGCGGCGAGGCTGCCGTCATAGGCCTGGTTGAGCGACTCGGTCCCGGCCGGCAGCGTGACGCCACCGTCGCCCTTCACGACACCGATCACCAGCACATCCGATCTCGCGCCGGCGCTGTCGATCCTGCTCAGGGTGATCGTGCTCACGGGTCTCCTCGGAACCTCGGCGGTCAGTGGGGTCGCCACTGCCGTACGGCTGCGTGACAGGTGTGATCCCGCCGCATGCTACGCGACGCAGACGGTCGCAGGGTGCCTCCGGTAGGTTCCGGTTCATGACGGATGCCACCGGTCTGAAAAGGTCGCCCCTGCACGAGCGCCACGTTGCCCTGGGCGCCAAGTTCGCCGAGTTCAGCGGCTGGGAGATGCCGCTGGAGTACGCCGGGGTGGTCGCGGAGCACACCGCGGTACGTACATCGGTCGGAGTGTTCGACGTCAGCCACCTCGGCAAGGCCAGTGTGCGTGGGCCGGGCGCGGCCGCGTACGTGAACTCGTGCCTGACCAACGACCTCGGCAGGATCGGCCCGGGCAAGGCGCAGTACACCTTGTGCTGCACCGACGACGGCGGTGTCGTCGACGACCTGATCGCCTATCTGCACGACGAGGACGACGTCTTCCTGATCCCGAACGCGGCCAACACCGCGGAGGTCGTACGCCGGCTCGAAGCGCAGGCCCCGCCCCGCGTGCACGTGACCAATCTGCACTACGAGTACGCCATCCTGGCGGTGCAGGGCACCAAGTCCGACGAGGTGGTGTCGGCCGTGGGCCTTCCGGTCGGGCACGACTACATGTCGTTCGCGATCGCGCCGTTCGAGGGGACCGCGGTGATCGTTTGCCGTACCGGGTACACCGGCGAGCGCGGCTACGAACTGGTGGTGCCCAACGATGCGGCAGTCGCCCTGTTCGACGAGTTGCTCGCCGCAGGAGAGCAGTACGGCATCGCGCCGGCCGGACTGGGTGCGCGCGACACGCTGCGGACCGAGATGGGGTACCCGCTGCACGGCCAGGACATCTCGCCGGACATCACCCCAGTCCAGGCCCGGCTGGGCTGGGCGATCGGCTGGAAGAAGGAGGCGTTCTGGGGGCACCAGGCGCTGCGGGCCGAGAAGGAGGCCGGCCCGACCCGGTTGCTGCGCGGCCTGCGCGCCACCGGTCGCGGCATCCCGCGGCCGGGGATGACGGTGCTCGGCGCCGACGGTGACCACGTCGGCTCGGTCACCTCGGGCACCTTCTCGCCGACTCTCAAAATGGGAGTGGCCCTTGCCCTGCTGGCGTCCGGCGTCGCAGAGGGTGACCAGCTCCAGGTCGACATCCGTGGCCGGCAGGAGCCTTTCGAGGTCGTCAAACCGCCCTTCGTCCAAGTGCACGTGCGCGAAGCCTGATTCCCTCGCTAGGCCGGAGAAAACCAGCCGCCGGGGTCCGGTAGCGTTTTCGGTAACAATTTGTGCAAGCCGAGGGGGATAAAGGTGGCAAGGCGTCACACCGTGGGGCAGGCTGTCGCGCCATATGGCTCGTGACGCACCCGTCTTCACCGAAAGGGCGGCACCGCCGGCGCTTATCGCACACGGCAAGTCGCCGACCCGGCTCGCGATGGACCGGCTCCGCCAGGACAGGGTCGCCGTCGTATGCGCGGTCATCGTTCTGCTGTTCATCCTTGTCGCGATCTTCGCCCCGCTGCTGGTCAGGATCGAGGGGCAGAACTACCTCGACAACCACACCGACCTGGTGAACGACTACGGATACCCGACCATCGGCGTCACGCCCGACCACTGGTTCGGCGTCGAGCCGCGCACGGGCCGTGACCTGTTCGCGCGCTGGGTGTATGGAGCCCGGCCGTCGCTGATCGTCGCCTTCACCGCCACCCTGTTCAGCACCATCATCGGTGTGGTGCTCGGCCTGCTCGCCGGCTTCCTCGGCGGCTGGGTGGACCGGGTCATCTCCTGGGTGATCGACTTCGTGCTGAGCCTGCCGTACCTGCTGTTCGCGATCGCGATGGTGCCGATCGTCGAGTCCTGGCGCGGCGGCTCGTTCAACCTGACGCCCGGACAGCAGGCCAGTACGCGGTTCTACGTTCTGATATTCGTGCTCTCGTTCTTCGGCTGGGCCGGACTGGCGCGCATCATCCGTGCTGACGTGTTCTCGCTGCGCGAACGCGAGTTCGTGCTCGCGGCCAAGGCGATCGGCGTACCGACCCGGTGGCTGTTGTTCAAGGAGCTGCTGCCGAACCTGGTGGCGCCGATCGTCGTGTCCGCATCGCTGGCGCTGCCCGCCTTTGTGACCGCCGAGGCGGGGTTGTCGTTCCTGGGTGTCGGGCTGATCGAGCCCGTGCCCTCGTGGGGACAGACGATCGACCTGGCCGTCCGGTGGTTCAGGGCCGACCCGCTGTACCTGTGGCTGCCCGTCCTCGGCATCACGATTCTTGTGCTTGCCCTGGCACTGCTCGGCGACGCCGTTCGTGACGCCTTCGACCCCAAGACCCGCCGGTAGCCACCGGCACGCGCCAGCGGCAGAAAGGAGACATCAGGACCATGCACTGGAAACGGATCACCGCGGTCGCGGCCACCGTGATGATCGCTGTCGCGGCGTGCGAGAGCCCGGCGTCGAAGAACAAGCAGGACATCGGACCCACTGGCGACGCGAACCTCGGTGGCGCCCAGGTACAGGCGACCGACCCGGCCGCGAAGGGCCCGGCACCCGAGGTTCTGGGCGCGAAGCACGGTGGCATGGTCACGATCCTGTCCGACGTCACCCCCGACACCTTCGACCCGACCAACACCTACTACGTGGACGGCATCCAGATCGAGAAGCTGTACCTTCGCGCCCTGACGCAGTACCGCCTCGACGGACCTGACCTCCAGCCGGTCCTGGTCCCCGACCTTGCCGATGACCTCGGCACTGTCTCGGCCGACAAGCTGACGTGGACGTTCAAGCTCAAGAGGGGCATCAAGTACCAGGACGGTACGCCGGTCAGGGCCGCGGATTACGCGTACGCGATCAAACGGTCGTTCGCGCACGACATCTACGATTCCGGCCCGGCGTACCAGTTGCAGTTCTTCAAGGACGCCGGCAAGTACAAGGGCCCGTACGCCGACGGCCAGGATTACGCGGGGGTCGAGACTCCCAACAACAACACGCTCGTGATCCACCTCAAGAAGCCGTTCCCGGATCTGCCGTACTTCGTTTCGCTGCCGATGTTCACCCCGATCCCGAAGATGAAGGACAGCAGGCGGAACTACCAGCTGCGCCCGATGTCGACCGGCCCGTACCAGGTCGCGGCGTACACCCCCGGCTCGCAGCTCAGGCTGACCA
>JBKPSJ010000299.1:0-16671 GCA_046765875.1 Actinomycetota bacterium | reverse complement strand
AGCTCCCATCCGATGGCCGCGGCGGCCAGCCCAGCAGCCACGCTGGCCGCCGCGTTCGCCACGGCATGCGGCCGCGCACCGTCCTGAACCAGCCGTACCGTCTCGTACCCGAACGTGCTGTACGTCGTGAACGCGCCGCAGAAGCCGACGCCGAACAGCAGCGACAGCCGACTACCTGCGGCCTGGGAGACGAAGCCGAGCACCAGGCTGCCGCTGACGTTGACCGTCAGCGTCCCCCACGGGAACCCGCCACCGGTGCGCCGCTGGACGAACCGGTCGATCAGATAGCGCAGCGGAGCACCCACCGCGGCGCCCGCGGCGATGAGCAGGATGGTCACTCTTTGTTGCCCCCGGCAGCCAAGTCCAGGACCTCGACCGGTTCGAGCGTGGCCAGTCCCTCGATGCCGAGTTCGTGCAGCCCGGCGACGAACGTGCGCAGCCGGTCCTCGGTGTCGACGATCACGACGGCGACCGGGAGGTCCTCACTCAGGCTGAGGATCCGGGTGGTGTGGATGTGATTGTTCGCGCCGTACCCCTCGACGCCGCGGAAGACCGTGGTACCGGCCAGCCCGGCGGCATGCGCCCGCCGTACGATCTCGTGGTACGCCGCGTGGTGGTGCCACTGGTCGTCCTCGCCGAGCAGGATCGTCAGCCGGTGCCTGTTCATCGTTCCTCCCGACGCGGAAGCATCAGCCGGCGGGTGACGACCACGCCGGTCTGGACGGCGAGCAGCGCGGCCAGCGCCGTACCGATCAGGTACGTCGTCGCGACCAGCGGGTGCCCGGGCAAGAGCCGCTCGGTCTGCACGGCGTACGTGGAGAAGGTGGTGTAGCCACCCAGCACGCCGGTGCCGAGGAATGGCCGGGCCAGCCGGTGCACCGAGCGGGCCTCGGTGATCACGACGAGCAGTACCCCGATCGCCAGGCAGCCGCTGACGTTGACCACGAAGGTATGCCACGGGAACACGGTGTCGTTGCCCGGGGCAAGCGAGTACCGACCGAACGCGCCGATGACGCCCCCGATGGCGATCGCGACGAGAACCGGCACCTGACGTCGATATCTGGTTGCCTTAGGCATCGTCGGCGGCGAGGTCGGGAACCAGCACGTACCGGCGGACGCCGCCCGGATCGATGTCGTCGTCGCCGGTGAGCGCGCGGATCACCATCGCGTGCGTCACCACGATCACGGGGCCGGCGGTGGCGTCCAAATGTCGTTGCAGCGCGGCAACGACCCGCTCGCGGACGTCCGAGAGCGGTTCCCACGGACGGCTGGTACCGACCGGCCACTCGCCGTCATGGTCCTCGAAATCGCGCCGTGCGGCCCGGATGTCGGCAAGGCCCCGCCAGTTGCCGGCCCGGTCCGCGGCCCATTCGCGCAGGTCGAAGTCGACCCGGACGCCGAGCGCCAGCCGGTGGCCGATCACCGCGGCGGTGTGCAGCGCGCGGGTCGCCGGCGCACTCACCAGGTACGTCGCGCCGGCACCGGTCAATTCGTCGGCGGCGGCCACGGCCTGTGCGATGCCGTCGGGGGTCAGTGGTGCCAGCTCCGACGCCAAGCCGGGCCAGCCGCGGTCGTTGATCGGCCCGTAATCGGCTTCCCCGTGCCGGACCAACTGAACGTAGGTCATGGCCTCATTCTCACCTGTCAGGATGTGATACGAGGCTGCAGGACCCGAGAACAATGCGCTACGGTGTTCGGCGTGTCACGTCGCTATTGGCAGTTCTTTGAGTGGCCGGCCCCGGCGCCGCGCGACTCGGCTGCACGCTGACGTCACGCACACAGGCACCAGAGCCGGCCCGAGGCAGGGACATCGTCCCTGCCTCTTCTCGTTCCCAGAACAGCCGGCGGTGTCGCGCGAAGGACCAGGCCGGCGGAGAGGTCTCCCGCATGACAGTCACCACCGGCAACAACGTCGTAGACCAGCGCATCGACAAGGTCGTGCCTCTGGTGAGACCCGCGGACCTGCTCGGCGAACTCCCGCTCGACGACGACCTGGCCGGCACCGTGCTCGCCGGCCGCCGCGACGTCGCCCGCGTCCTTGACGGAGCCGACGACCGGCTGCTGGTCGTCGTCGGGCCGTGCTCGGTCCACGACCCGGTCGCCGCGCTCGAGTACGCAGACCGGCTCGCCGCGGTCGCGGACCGGTTGTCCGACGGGTTGCTGGTGGTGGTGCGCGTCTACTTCGAGAAGCCGCGGTCCACGCTGGGCTGGAAGGGCCTGATCAACGACCCGGCGCTGGACGGCTCGGGTGATGTCAACACCGGCCTGCGTACCGCCCGGGCGTTGCTCCGCGACGTTCTGCGCAAGGGATTGCCGGCCGGCTGTGAGTTCCTCGACCCGATCATTCCGCAGTACCTGTCCGACTGTGTGAGCTGGGGCGCGATCGGCGCTCGTACGGTCGAGAGTCAGGTCCACCGGCAGCTGGCGAGTGGGCTCTCGATGCCGATCGGGATGAAGAACCGGCCGGACGGGAGCATCGGCACCGCCGTCGACGCGATCCGCGCCGCCGCCGTGCCGCATGTCTTCACCGGGATCGACACCGACGGAACTCCGGCGATCATGCACACCCGCGGCAACGCCGACTGTCACCTGGTGCTGCGCGGCGCCGACTCCGGTCCAAACTACGACGCGGACTCGATCGCCGGCGCGCTGAAATGGCTGACCGATGCGGGCCTACGGCAACGAGTCGTGGTCGATGCCAGCCACGGCAACAGCCGCAAGGACCACACCCGTCAGCCGGTCGTGGCGGCCGACGTGGCGGCCCAAGTTGCCGACGGCAACGAGGCTATCGTCGGGGTGATGCTGGAGTCGTTCCTGGTGGAGGGCCGGCAGGACCTGGACCCGACCCGCGAACTCGTCTACGGCCGCTCGGTCACCGACGCCTGCATGAGCTGGGAGACCACCGAGCAGGTCCTCGAAGACCTCCACGCCGCCGCCCTCACCCGCCGCCCGTCCCGCTGAACAGCGGCACCGTGCCGCGGTCTCGCATGTACGGTGCTGGGGAGGACGTTGAACAAGCTGTGGGTCGTTGAACAACAACTTGTGGTGCCGGTGTACGCGTTGAACAAGCTGTGGTGGCATTGAACACGGCACGCCTTGTTCAACGACCCCACAACTTGTTCAGCGCCACCACAGGTTGTGTCGCCCATGCGCCGTTCACCGTCGGCCCGGGTTGTTTGCCATCCTCCGCGGGCTGTCGCGGGGTGCTGAACAGGATGTGGTGTCGGTGCTCGCCGCGCGAGACCTTGAACAACTTGTGGTGTCGGTGAACGCGGGGGACGTTGAACAACCTGTGGTGGCGCTGAACAAGGCATGAGTTGTTCAGTGCCGGCACAGCTTGTTCAGCGCCGGCACAGCTTGTTCAGCGCCGGCACAGCTTGTTCAGCGCCGGCACAGCTTGTTCAACGCCGCTGCAGCCCCTTCAGTGGGTGTTCAACGCCGCAGCAGTTCGTCAAGTGAGGTGTTCAGCGCTGCCGCAGGGTGTTCAACGCGGCGCGAGGTTTGGTGGGGCGGAGGAGTTCAGCGGGCGATAGGGGCGGTGGTGGCTTTGGTGACCTTGGCCAGATCGGCTGGGGAGAGTTCGATGTCGAGGCCGCGGCGCCCGCCGGATACCAGGATCGTGGCGTGGCCGGTCGCCGACGAGTCGATCACGGTCGGCAGCGGGCGTTTTTGGCCGACCGGGCTGATCCCACCCACGACGTATCCGCTGCTGCGTTCGGCGTCGGGCGGCCGCGCCATCGCGACCTTCTTGACCCCGAGCGCGCTGGCGATCGCCTTCAGGTCGAGTTGCCGGTCGACGGGGACGACGCCGACGGCCAGCCCGGTCCCGGTGTCGACCAGCAGGGTCTTGAACACCCGTTCCGGCTCGACACCGAGCGCCTCGGCCGCCTCCAGCCCGTACGAGTCCGCCGCGGGGTCGTGCTCGTACGCGCGGACGGCGTACACGACACCAGCCCTGGTCAATGCGACGGTCGCCGGGGTGCCGGGGGCGGTCTGCCGGGACTTCGCCATGCCGCGAGGGTAGCGCTCCCGGTCACGCACACCGACGACCGTCAGGCGGTTGCCACCATCGGCATGCGAGAGGCCGCCTCCGAGACGTCGAGCCACCGCACCACCGTCGCGCCGCAATGGCCGTGGACGGCGAGGATCGAGTCCAGGTTCGGCCAGATGGCGGTCGACGGATTCGGCCCGTGCCAGCGCAGCGCGACCGATCCGTCGGTGAACACACAGCCTTCGGCGACGGCGCCGGTGCCCGAGACACCACTCACATCGTGGAAGCGAACCAGTTCGAAAGTCTGCGGCTTCACCTGCGCAGCCCTCCGGAGTACGCCTGTTGCCGCTGTCGAGTTGTCATCGCCCTTCCCCGTACGGTGCGTCGAATTGTTGCCGTGGGGCCCGTGTGGTGACGCGGCTCGTCATCGGGGAAGGACTGGCCGTAGCAACACTGTCAAGCGCCACAGTAGGGCCGGGTCATCCGGCCGACTAGACCCCGCGCGGTGTGTTTCGACTGGCAACCGATATCCGGTCGATCGGCGAGCCGCCTTGACAATCCCAGCCGGTCAGCGCCCAAGGACCCGGCTCTGCGTCGATCGCGCGGTTGTAGCCTCAGGCGCATGCCTGAGACGCCGAAGCGGCCGGACTGGGACGTCGTCGATCCGGCCGAGGTGATGCTGGGTCAGCTGGACTTCTACCGGGACGTGGTCGTGGCCAAGCTGAACGGGATGAGCCAGGCCGACCTGCGTGGCAGCCGGTTGCCGTCCGGGTGGTCACCGATCGAACTGCTCAAGCATCTGGTTTACATGGAACGGCGCTGGCTGCGGTGGGGATTCACCGCCGAGCAGGTGCCGGACCCGTGGGGTGACGACGGGCCGGACGGGCGCTGGCGGGTCGAGCCCGACGAGTCGGTGGCCGGGCTCGTCGATCGGTTGCGCGAGGGTGGGCGGCGTACCCGGGAGATCGTCACGGGCGCCGCGCTGACCGACCGGGGCGCGACCGGCGGGCGGTTCACCGGAGACCGGGAACCGCCCGCGCTGTCATGGATCCTGACGCACGTCCTGCAGGAGTACGCCCGGCATGCCGGTCACCTCGACATCGTGCGCGAGCTGACCGACGGCGCCGTCGGCGAGGAGGGCTAGCCGGCGAGGGCGGTGGCGGCGGCCTCGGCGGCCTCGGTGCCGTAGACCGAGCCGAGCCGGGCGTAGAAGGCCTCGCGGTCGAGCGTGTACTCCTGGGTGCCGACCGTCTCCAGCACGGTGGTCGCCAGAGTACAGCCGATCTGCGCCGACAGCTCGTGGTCCGCACCCGAAGCCCGGCCGGTCAGGTAGCCCGAGCGGAACGCGTCGCCGACGCCGGTCGGGTCCGCGATCGACTGGGTCGGTACCGCCGGCACCTTGGCCAGCACGCCGTCGTCGCGCGACTCGATCACGACACCGTCGCCGCCGTGCGTGGTGACCCGTACGTCGATGCGGTCCAGTACCTCGTCCGGGCGCCAGCCGGTCTTCTGCGACAGCAGGCCCGACTCGTAGTCGTTGCTCAGCAGGTACGCCGCACCGTCGACCAGCCGGCGGATCTGCTCGCCCTCCATCCGGGCGAGCTGCTGCGACGGGTCCGCCACGAACGGGATGTCGTTGCTGCGGGCAACCTCCGTGTGGCGCAGCATCGCGTCCGGGTCGTCCGGCCCGATCAGCACCAGGTCGATGCCGCCGGTCGCCGCGTGGATGGTGGCGAGGTCGATCTCGCGGGCCTGCGCCATCGCGCCGCTGTAGAACGAGGCGATCTGGTTCGCGTCCTGGTCGGTCGTACAGGTGAACCGGGCCGTGTGGAGGTTGTCGCAGACCCGGACGTACGAGGTGTCGACGCCGGCTGCGTCGAGCGCGGCGCGGTAATCACCGAAGTCCTGGCCGACCGAGCCGACGAGGATCGAGCGGCGGCCGAGCTGGGACATGCCGTAGCAGATGTTCGCCGCAACGCCGCCGCGGTGTACGACCAGCTCGTCGACCAGGAACGACAGCGACACCTTGTGCATCTGCTCGTCGACGAACTGCTCGCGGAATCTGCCCGGGAAGGTCATCAGGATGTCGGTCGCGATCGACCCCGCGACGGCGATGTTCATGGATTCTCCAGCCCGGCGCCTTCTTTGACGCCATGATGAGAGCGGACAGAAGAGACTAACAACCCTTACCCATGGTGACCGGCGTCGCCATGTACAAAGGACGGGTCAGATCCGACGACGGCGAGGAGGTCCCCGGTGGGGGAGCAGATCGAGGCGATCGGTGCCGACCTGCACGAGTACATGGTCGGCCACAGCAGCCAGCTCGACGACGTGGCCCGGCGGCTACGCGCCGAGACCGAGCAGCTCGGCGGTGTGTCGGAGATGCTCACCTCGCCGTCACAGTCCGTGCTGCTCACCATCCTGACCCGGCTCAGCGGTGCCCGCGAGGCGGTCGAGATCGGCACCTTCACCGGCTTCTCCGCGCTGGCGATCTCGCGCGGCCTGGCCGACGGCGGCCGGCTGATCTGCCTGGACGCGAGCGAGGAGTGGACCTCGATCGGCCGGAAGTACTGGGCCGAGGCCGGTGTCGCGGACCGGATCGACCTGCGGATCGGTGACGGCCACAAGCTGGTGCGCGAGATCGACCACGAAGTCGACCTGGTGTTCCTGGACGCCGACAAGGACGGGTACGTCGACTACTACGACCAGCTGCTGCCGCGGCTGCGGCCGGGCGGCATCCTGCTGGCCGACAACACGCTGGCCGACGGCCGGGTGGTGGGCGAGCCCGAGCGCGTACCGCCGGTGAAGGCGTTCAACGATCACGTCGCCGGAGACGACCGGGTGGACGTGGTGATCATCCCGATCGGCGACGGGCTGACCCTGATCCGCAAGCGATGACGCTGGCGGTCACCGGCCTGGTCCACGAGTACGCCGGTCGGCGGGTGATCGACGGCCTGTCGTTCCAGATCGGTGCCGGCGAGGCGGTCGCGTTGGTCGGTCCGAACGGGTCGGGCAAGACGACGGTGCTGCGCTGTGTCGTCGGCGCGGTGGTGCCGACCGGCGGCCGGGTCGTACTGGCAGGCGCGCTCGTCGACGAACGGTCTGCGGACCAGCGCCGCGCGGTCGCAGCGCTGCTCGACGACCTGGACTTCTTCGCCGACCTGAGCGTCGCCGAGCACCTCGACCTGCTGGCCCGGGCGCACGGCAACCGGCAGCCGGCCGGTCTGGTCGCGGCCCTGCTCGACGAGGTCGGGCTGGCCGGTGCCGCGGACCAGTTGCCCGGCTCGTTGTCGTCCGGCCAGCGCCGTCGGCTGGCGCTCGCGACCGTGTTCGTACGGCCCCGGCGTTTGCTGGTCCTCGACGAGCCGGAGCAGCGGCTGGACACCGCCGGGTTGGAGTGGCTGGCCGCGAAGCTCGTCGCCGAGAAGCAGTCCGGTACGGCGGTCCTGCTGGCCAGCCACGACGACGACCTGGTCGAGGCGGTGGCGGACGAGATCCTGGCCTTCCAATGAGCACGGCGCAATGAGCATGGCCAAATGAGCACGGCCCGCGAGCTGCGCAGGCTGATGCGGCGGTCGCGGCGGACACACGCCGACCGCACGATCTGGCGCCAGCTCGAGGACGCGTACGTGTGGGTGTTCGCCGTCGTGCTGGTCGGTGCGATGGCCGGCAGCGCGGCACGGCGCCTCAACCTGCAGGTGGCGTCGTGCGGTTCTGGCGGCTGTGACGTCATAGCCCGGCGGCTGTGGCCGATCCTGCTGTTGTTGCTCGTGGCAACTGCCCTGCGGGTGATGCTGGCGATCGGGCCGGTGGTGGCGTCGAATGCGAGCGGCTTCTGGCTGCTGACGAGTCCGGTGGACCGGGCGGGGCTGTTGTGGCCGGCGTACCTCGCGGTCCTGGGCGGCGGCGTCGCCGTGGCTGTCATCGGTGCCGTGGTCGGGATGGCGCTGCCGGGCCTGTGGTCGTTGGGATCCATCGGATTCGGCCTGCTGTTCCTTGTCGCCGTGCTGTGGATCGTCGCCGGTGCCGCGGTCATCGGCCAGGTGGACGACCGTCGTGCCAAGTGGATGCTGAGGTTCGCCGATGTCCTGCTCGTGTTGGCCGGCGTACTGATCCTGCTCCTTGGTCGCAGGGCAAGCGAGGCTGGTGCGCGGGCGGAGTCTCCCTCCCTCGACGGACACTTGCTCTGGCCTGATCTCGCGGCGGCGCTCGGCGCGCTCGTGCTGGTCGTGGCCGGGGCGCGGGTGTTGCGGTGGCTCGGGGTGGCGCGGGTGGTGGCCGGTGGCGATCTCGTGGCCGGGCTCGCCGGTGCGGCCGCATCGCTGGACGTCGGGCTGCTCGCCGACGTGGTGGCGACCCGCCGGTGGCGATCGGTCAGCCGGGTACGGTTCGGCTCCGGCGCGCTCGTCGGTGCCGCGGCGATCGTGCAACGCGAGGTCCGGCGGGTGCTGCGCCGGCCGCGCCGCCTCGTGTTCGGTGCCGCGCTGCTGATCCTCCCGTACGCCGCGGCCGGAAGTAGCAGCACCGATCTGGTCCTGCTGACCGCCGCCGTCGCGTGCCTGCTCGCGACCCGCCCGCTCGTCGAAGGCTTGCGCACAGTCAGCCGCTCGCCCGGACTCAGTCGCACGCTTCCGCTGTCGCCGCGCGGGATCAAGATCACATACGCCGTGGTGCCCGGCGTATTCGCCGTGCTCTGGTGTGCGGTGGCGATTCCGGCCTTCGTTTCCGAGTCGGACCTCGTTCGCGGTCTGACCCAGGCCGGCATCGTCGCCGCCGCGGTCACGGCAGGGGTGGTACGTCATGGCTCGGCGCCGCGCCCTTCGTACGACGGGCCGCTGCTGGCGACGCCGGCCGGTGCCGTACCGCCGGGGCTGATGGCGCAGCCGCTGCGCGGGCTCGACGTCATCGTCGTCGCGTTGCTCCCCGCACTCCTCAACGCGCCCGCGTCGCTCGCCCTCGCCGCGGCTGTCGCCGTACTGGCGCTGGTGCTGTGGGTCAGAGGCGCTGGTACATGATGTGCAACCCGACGTACCCCTTGGCCGGGTGGTGGAACGCCTCCGGCACGGTACCGATCACCTCGAAGCCGAGTGCCTTCCACAACGCGACCGCGCGGGTGTTCGACTCGACGACCGCGTTGAACTGCATCGACCGGTAGCCGCTGTCGCGGGCCCACGCCAGCACGTGCTCACCGAGTGCGCGACCGACGCCGCGGCCGCCATACTGCGATCCGACCATGAAGCTCGCGCTGGACACATGCGAGCCGTTGCCGCCGAAGTTGGGGTTCATCTTCGCGGTGCCGAGCACGGTGCCGTCGTCGTCGGTGGCGATGACCGTACGACCCGGTGGCTTGAGCATCCAGATGGCGCGGGCCTGGTCCTCGGTCATGTCGACGTCGTACGCGTACGTCTCGCCGGCCCGGACCACCTCGCGCACGATCGGCCAGATCGCCGGCCAGTCCTCGGCTGTCGCGTCTCTGATCTGCACCCGCCCAGCATCGCCTCAGCCGGCCGGAACCGCCACCACGTTTCAGTCGGTCGGGTACGGGGTCACGGCCGCAGCGGGACGGATGGCGGGGTCGAGTTGCTCGCAGAGTTCCTCGATCCGGTACTGCCGTGCTTCCGGCATAGTCGCCGCGGCGATCCAGCGGGAATGCTCGACCCGGTACGCCGGCTCCAGCGCCTGGAACCGGTCCAGCAACCCGGCCGCGGCGAGGGCCGAGCGCGCATCCAGCTCGAGGTGGTCGGGATGGTGTCGTTGGCTCTCCATACCCACGACGCTAGGCGCGCAATGAGGCATCCCCATCACGCCTCTGTTACCCCTCTGCAAACTCCTCCCGTCGAAGAGCACTGAGTTCGCGGGGCGCGGGTACGGCCATCATGACGACCTGCGCACCGTCATGGCGTCGTCTCAGTGGCGGCGGCGTACGAGGAGAGCGGCGAGGGCGGCGGCGGAACCGGCCGCGGCGGCGGCGAGTTCGCCGCGGTGCATGCGTGCGGTGAGTTGCCAGCTCCGCCCGTGGGCCTTGTCGTCGAACTCGCCACGGGCGCCGCGGTCCTGCGCCGCGTCGTCCGGCTGGTCGACGTTGTCGTCCCAGGTGACCAGGTTGACCCGCTCGTCGGTCTGTTGCGAGCTGATGCCGGTCCGGCCGAGATAGCGATCCAGCAGACCGGGCGCGAGCGCGTTGCCGAGCCGGGTCAGCACGGTCGAAGCCCCGACGTTGAGCTCGCGCGGTGCGTGGTCGGCGGCCCAGACGATGCCGCGGGCAGCGACCTCGGGCTGGAAGATCGGTGGCACCGGTTGCGGATGCCGTGACAGGCGGGTCCTCACCCAGCTGAACTGCGGTGTGTTGAGCGCCGGAAGCTGCACCATGGTGACCCGTACGTTGCTGTGCTCGGCGAACAACTCCGCGCGCAACGAGTCCATGAACCCCTGGATGGCGTGCTTGGACGCACAGTAGGGCGCCTGGCCGGGGATACCCCGATACGCCAGCGCCGAGCCGACCTGCACGATCGTTCCGCTGTTGCGCGGTCGCATCCGTGCGAGCGCTTCGAGTGTGCCGTGTACGAAGCCCAGGTAGTCGACCTCCATCACCCGCCGGAACTCGGCCGGCGCGATCTCCCAGCTCGGGGCGAACACCGACACCATCGCGTCGTTGACCCAGACGTCGAACGGACCCAGTTCGGCCTCGATCCGCGCGGCGGCCGACGCGAGCTGATCCGGGTCGGAGACGTCCGCAGACGCCACGACTGCCTGCGCGGCACCGAGTTCCTCGGCCTCGGCCCGCGCGGCCTCCAGCCCCGCCGCCCCCCGGGAGATGAGCCCGATCGACGCACCCCGCTTGGCGAACTCGCGGACGGTGGCCCGTCCGACCCCCGCGCTGGCACCGGTCACGACAACGGTCTGGCTCATCTTCGACCCGTTCCCGGACCGACCTCGATCAAACGACACGCCGACGCTCGCCGGCGCCGGGTCCGGCATACCTAGATGAATGCATGCGGATCACCGACACGAGCGACCTGTGGTGGAAGAACGCGGTCGTGTACTGCCTGGACGTCGAGACCTTCATGGACTGGAACGGCGACGGCTCTGGCGATTTGCCCGGGCTCGCGCAGCGACTGGACTACCTGGCCGAGCTCGGTGTCACCTGCCTGTGGCTGATGCCGTTCTATCCGACGCCGGATCGCGACGACGGGTACGACATCACCGACTTCTACGGTGTCGATCCCCGGCTCGGCACGCACGGCGACCTGGTCGAGGTGATCCGGACCGCACGCGATCGCGGGATGCGTGTGATCGCCGATCTGGTCGTCAACCACACCTCGGACCGGCATCCGTGGTTCCGGTCGGCGCGGTCGAGCCGCAGCTCGCCGTACCGGGACTTCTATGTATGGCGCGACGAGCCGGGCAAGCAGGAGGCGCCGATCTTCCCCGACAAGGAGAGGAGCATCTGGACCTACGACGAGAAGGCGGGCCAGTACTACCTGCACCGGTTCTACAAACACCAGCCGGACCTGAACATCACCAACCCGGCCGTACGCGACGAGATCGCCAAGACGATCGGATTCTGGCTGGAGCTCGGGCTGTCCGGGTTCCGCGTCGACGCCGTGCCGTTCCTGATCGAGAGCCTCGGCGAGGACCTGCCGTGGGATCCGCACGCGCACCTGCGCGAGCTGCGGGGGTTCCTGTCGCGCCGGTCGGGTGAGGCGATCATGCTCGGCGAGGTCAACCTCCCGCACAAGGACCAGTTGCGGTTCTTCGGCGGCGAGGACGGTGACGAGCTGACGATGCAGTTCGACTTCATCACCATGCAGTCGCTGTACCTGTCGCTGGCCCGGGGAGATGCCGGACCGGTCGCGGCGGCGCTGCAGGCCCGGCCGGACATCTCGCGCGACTGCCAGTGGGCCACGTTCGTGCGCAACCACGACGAGCTCACCCTGGACAAGCTCAGCGACGATGAACGCCAGGAGGTCTTCGCCGCCTTCGGTCCCGAGCCGCGGATGCAGGTGTACGGCCGCGGCCTGGTCCGCCGGCTGCCGCCGATGCTCGACGGTGACCCGCGCCGGATCCGGATGGTGTACAGCCTGCTGTTCTCGCTACCTGGTACGCCGGTGCTGTTCTACGGCGAGGAGATCGGGATGGGGGAGGACCTCGACGCCGAGGGCCGCGGCGCGGTCCGGACGCCGATGCAGTGGACGTCCGGCAAGAACGGCGGGTTCTCGACCGCGGCGCCGTCGCGGCTGCCGGGTCCCGTGGTGTCGGGCGGCTACTCGCCCGCGCATGTCAATGCGGCCGATCAGCGCGACGACCCGGACTCGTTGCTGAGCTTCATGAAGCTGCTGATCCTGCGCTATCGCGAGAGCCCGGAGCTGGGCTGGGGCTCGTTCGAGGTGATCGACCAGCCGTATTCGCACGTTCTGGCGCACTCGTGCCGCTGGGACGACGGCAGGATCGTTGCTCTGCACAACCTTTCGCCGGAGCCGGTGAGCGTACCCCTCCCGCTCGATATCGACGAGGATCAGCGACTGGTAGACCTGCTGCACCGAGACCGATTCGATGCCGGTGCCGAGATCGACCTCGACGGTTACGGTTACCGCTGGCTCCGCGTCGTACGCCCTGACGATCCGGCGTAATGGGTGTAGGTCGGCGTAGAGTCCTGATTGAAGACACAACTATTTATGGCTATCCGGGAGTGGGCATGACGCACGTCAGCATCATCGGCAGGGGCAACATGGGGCAGGCCATCTCGGGCGTCGTCTCGAAGGGTGGCAACACTGTCGAGTTGTTCGGCCACGACGACAAGGACCGTCAGGCCACCGGCGAGATCGTGGTGCTCGCCGTTCCGCACCCGGCCGTCAAGCAGGTGCTGGCCGAGCGGGCCGAGGAACTCGCGGGCAAGATCGTCGTCGACATCACCAACCCGCTGAACTTCGAGACCTTCGACGGGCTCGTGGTGCCGCCCGACGGCTCGGCGGCGGCCGAGATCGCCGCCGCCCTGCCGGAGTCGCGGGTGCTCAAGGCGTTCAATACGACGTTCGCCGGCACGATCACCTCGGGCAAGGTCGGCGATGTGCCGACCACCGTTTTGGTCGCCGGTGACGACGCCGACGCCAAGGCGCTGCTGATCGGGATCATCAGTGCCGGCGGGCTGCGCGCCATCGATGCCGGCTCACTCAAGCGCGCCCGCGAACTCGAGTCGGTGGGCCTGCTTCAGATCACGCTCGCCGCGGCCGAGAAGATCACCTGGACCACCGGCTTCGCCATCATCTGAGTGACTGTCAGGAGATGATCTTGACGAGGCTGAGGGTTTCGCGGGGACCCTTGACGGAGAGTTCGGCGACCTCGCCGATGCCTCGGACGTAGTACTTGTTGTCCAGCACGTCGGGTTCGAGCCGGGTTGTCTCCGCGGTGCGCAGGGCGTGATGGAACCGGCCGTACGGCACCGTCACCTTCGCGGACTTGTCGAGGACCCAGAACACGTCCTCAGCCTGGCCGCGATACCACTCCTGCCGGAACTTCCGGCCGACCTGCGGGTGAGCCTGCATGAATACGCCGGGCTGGGCTCCATCGACGCCGGCGTGGAACGAGCCCTCAGTGCTCACCACCCGGCCGTGGCTGTCGAGCTCCGCGGTGTCCTCACCGAAATACCAGACATTGCCGCACCGGTCCTGGGCGTAGTAGTCGCTGGTACGTTCCGCGAGCACGCTGTTCAAGTACAACCTGTCCTCGACGACACGGGTCCGTACGCCGTCGACAGCCTTCGTACGCGCGGACGCAACAACCACATCGAGGGCCTTCTCGCCGTCCTTGATCCCGGTGTAGACCAACCTCCTGCCCACGACGAGCGGAAACAGCGGGTTGTCGACGTTCGGGCCGAACCGCTTCGGATCGATCTTCGGGTGGTACTGCGCGCCGGGGCCGAAGACGGGAAGCGGGCACTGATGTCGTCCCCACGCGTCCGCGGTCGCCGGCGTAAGCCACACCGTCGATCCGATCGCCAGCGCCGACACCGCCGCGAGCATTCTTCTCATGACCGGTCACCTCACCTCGGGCTCGACTGTCAGCCCGATCCCACCACCGGCGAGATGAACCCACGCTGAACGGCGGGTCAGATAGGGCTAGTGGTCGGGAGGTGTAGGCATCGGGATGTCGTGGGCGAGGTCGTAGGAGTAGTCGCCGTCGTAGTCCGGCGTCGACGTACTGACCACCGGACCGTCGTCGTGACCCGGGTTCGGCTCGGTGACGGCGCTCGCCTCGTGGGCCAGGTCGTACTCGAGATCGGTGTCCGGTTCCGGTACCGGCCGGTCATCACTCATGGCGCACCGCCTTTGCGTCGACCGATTCCAGTATGCGTGGGGCCTGATAGTCCTCGCCGACGTGATGCTGTCGTTCGCCAAGGCGGGGTTACGGTCGGCGTCATCATCGATGCTCCGCGTGACCATCTGACGCCGGCCCCACCGTCAACACACGTACCGTCCACGCCGCCGAATCCCGCGCGGCGGACGTGAGCGACCGGCGCGGACCGCTGGCGCTGGAACGACCGGCCTACGATCGATGTCAGGAGGCGATGAAAGTGTGGACGCAACGATGAAGACCCGATTCGAGCCGGATCGCGGCCTGACCAGCCGGATGGTGGCGACCGGGTTCCTGCTCGGTCTCTTGTACGTCGTCTTCGTGGCCGTGCTGATCGCGCTGACGCGGAGTGCGGTGCTCGCGGTCGTGATCGCGGCCGGGCTGCTGTTCTGCCAGTACTGGTTCTCCGACCGGATCGCGCTGTATGCGATGCGTGGCCGGATAGTCACGCCTGAGCAGGCACCGGAGTTGCACGGCGTCATCGACCGCCTCTGCGCGCTCGCGGACATGCCGAAGCCCGCGGTGGCGATCGCGGACTCGGACTTTCCGAACGCGTTCGCCACCGGACGCAGCCCGAGTAAGGCGGTCGTGTGCGTGACGACCGGACTGCTGCGCCGACTGGAGACCGAAGAGCTCGAAGGCGTCCTCGCGCACGAGCTGTCGCACGTCGCGCACCGGGATGTCGCGGTGATGACGATCGCCTCGTTCCTGGGCGTACTGGCCGGTCTGATGACCCGGCTCGCCCTGTGGGGCGGCGTCGGCCGTAACCGGGACCAGAACACGGCCGCGATCGTGCTCATCGTCGTCCTCGTGTCGGCCCTGGTGTACGTGCTGTCGTTCCTGCTCACGCGGGCCCTATCGCGGTACCGGGAGCTGGCCGCGGACCGCGCCGCCGCGGAACTGACCGCTCGGCCGTCGGCCCTGGCGTCGGCGCTGACGAAGGTGAGCGGCGACGTAGCCCGGATCCCGACCAGGGACCTACGACGGGCCGAGGCCTTCAACGCGTTCTTCCTCGTCCCCGCCACCGCGAAGGGTTTCAGCATCTCCAGCCTGTTCGCCACCCACCCGACGCTGGAGCGCCGTCTGGACCAGCTCGCATCGATCTCGCGCCGGCTGGGCGAGCAGGCCTGACGCATGGGGATCCTCGACGTGCTGCTGGGCCGTTCCAAGCCCAAACCGCCCAACCTCGACGAACTGTTTGCCATGCCCTCCGCGGCGATCAACCTGCAGGCGGCGACCGGGTACCGGCCGACCGGTGTGGGTTCGGTGTGCTTCAAATCCGCCGAGGGCGGCGGGTTCGCCGCGCTGCGGGAGGAGGTCGACCGGCTGCTCGCGCTGGACAACGGCAAGTACACCAGCCAGACCGACAACTTCGGCTTCACCTGGCTGGTTCGCCAGACGAGCCCGGACGACATCGCCGGGCTGGTCACGGACCTGCACGCGGTCAACAGCTCGCTGCTCGAAGCGGGCTTCGGCGCCTCGTTGCTGTGCACCCTGGTCGTATTCACCGACGGTACGCATCCGCTCGGGCTGGTCTACCTGTACAAGCAGGGCACCTGGTACCCGTTCGTACCGGCTGGTGCCGACCGCCGCGACAACGCCACCGAGTTGCAGGTCAGGTCGATCGTCGCCGACGACCTCCGGATCGAACCCGACCTGTCCCGCTGGTTCCCGGTCTACGGCGCCCCCGGCCTCTGATCACTGGAGCTCACCGCTGCGGGCTACTTGCCTTGGCGATGGCGTCGCGCATCTGGCCGACGGACGGCGCTCGCACGATCGCGCCGCTCTCGTCGCGGTAGATGCGGCACGCCTCTCCGTACGAGCGCAGACCCGGTACGGCGAACGGGTCGACGCCGTTGACGAGGAGCGTCGGCGACGCCGCCACCTCGGAACCGGCGTCGATCAGACGGGTCGTGACCGGTAGGTCCGTGGCCTCGGAGAGATTGGCCAGGAACGCCGCCAGGTTTGCACAGTCGGCGACGTGCAGGACCTCGAGCGTGACCGTTCCCATGGGTCTCGACAGTAGTGCGCGTACCTGGGTCCGGGGTCAAGGTCGGCTGTTTGGCGGGCGCATTTTGTGGTGACGGTCGGGGTGACGGCTCAGATGCTCGCATGGTGGTATGGCCACGTGCCCGGCACGATGTCGTACGCGGGCCGGATGTACCCGCGCTGTCCGGTCTGGCACCCGCTGGACCACATCGGGTATGAGGTGGAGCACGCGGCCGAGAGTGCCGGCAGTGCTGACAGGGTTGACGTGGTCCGGCTGGAGAACGAGTTCGGCGCGACCCGCGGGGGTACCCGCTACGTCACCCGGATGTCGGTCGGCGACG
>JBKPSJ010000298.1:0-15374 GCA_046765875.1 Actinomycetota bacterium | reverse complement strand
CGCACGACTCCTCGCATTCGAGACCCGCTACAACCAGGCCGCACGACCCTTCGACTGGCGCTTCGGCCGCGACGACCTCAACCAGCTCACCCACCGGATCGCGGCATGACCCCCGACGAACTAACGGGCGTGACCACTAGTGTTGTGAGTCGTTAGTTCGTGATTACTCGGTAGGCTGGGTTGGTGCCGAGTCCCAGGCTTGAACCGGTGGTGTTGTCCGACGAGGAGCGGTCGGTGTTGAGCGGGTGGGCGCGGCGACGGAAAACGGCGCAGGCGTTGGCGTTGCGAGCGCGGATCGTGTTGCGCTGCGCCGAAGGCGGCACGATCGCCGGGGTGGCGCGGGACCTGGGCGTCGCGCGGGGCACGGTGTCGAAGTGGCGGTCGAGGTTCTTGGCCGAGCGGCTGGATGGGTTGTCGGACGAACCGCGTCCGGGGCGACCGCGGACGATCACCGACGATCAGGTCGAGCAGGTGATCACCAAGACACTGGAGTCCACCCCGGGTGAGGACACGCACTGGTCGACCCGGTCGATGGCGGCCGCGACCGGGATGTCGCAGAGTGCGGTGTCGCGGATCTGGCGGGCGTTCGGGTTGAAGCCGCACGCGGTCCAGACCTGGAAGCTGTCGACCGATCCGCTGTTTGTGGACAAGGTCCGCGACGTGGTCGGCTTGTACCTGTGTCCGCCGGAAGGCGCGCTGGTGCTCGCGGTGGATGAGAAGTCCCAGATGCAGGCGATCGACCGGACCGCGCCGATCCTGCCGGTGATGCCGACCACGCCGGCGCGGATGACCCACGACCCCGTCAACGAGGTCCGGCACGGCACCACCAGCCTGTTCGCGGCCCTGGATCTGTCCAGCGGTTCGGTGATCGCCCAGCACTACCGCCGGCACCGACACCAGGAGTTCCTGCGGTTCCTGAAGCTGATCGACGCCGCCGTCCCCACCGACCTCGACCTGCACCTGGTGCTGGACAACTACGCGACCCACAAGACCCCGGCGGTGAACAACTGGCTGCTGCGCCATCCCCGGTTCCACCTGCACTTCACCCCGACCAGCAGCTCGTGGCTGAACCTGGTCGAACGCTGGTTCGCCGAGCTCACCAACCGCAAACTGCGCCGCTCCGCCCACCGCAGCATCACCGCACTCGAGGCCGACGTCCGGCGCTGGATCAACGAATGGAACACCGACCCCAAACCCTTCGTCTGGACCAAACAGCCGACCAGATCCTCGACACCCTCGCCGCCTACTGCCAGCGAATTAACGACTCACTAGCGCGGCCTCGATCAGCCACTGGTGGTGTGCCACGTCGGTCACGGACGGGTCCTTCCATAGGAGGTGTCCTCGGGTCGATATGTATCGGAGATCGGGCAGCCGACCAGCGGGCGACAGGCCGGGGACGACGCGAAGCGCCCGCCCGCAGTCCGCAGTGCCCCCAAAGATTCCAGAACCACGTGTCACGGTGATGTCCGCACGTCTAGACGGGGGACACGCTCTGTGAAGATAGACGCATGGTGCTTCGACGTTTGGGGGCTACCCCGATGGGGTCAAATCTCATAGAAGCATTGCGACGGGTGAACGCGCGCCATCCCTGGAGCCGCAACGACCATTTCCACAGCTGGATCGTCGCCAACATGCCACGGTGTCGACGGGCTGCACTCGACATCGGGTGCGGCGAGGGTGAGCTGGCAGCGATCCTGGCCAAGCATTTCCAGCGCGTGCTTGCCACCGATGTGAACGGGCACATGCGGGAGGTGGCGTCCCGTCGGTGCCGGGGGTTGGACAATGTCACCATTAGCGGCGACGACCTGGCCGAAGTCTCCGGCGAGTTCGATCTCATCACTATGGTGGCCGTGCTCCACCATCTCGACACCGAGCATGCGCTTCGCAAGGTGCGCTCCCTCCTGGCGCCCGGTGGACGATTCCTCGTGGTTGGTCTCGCTGCACCCCAGAGCCTGACGGACCATCCGTGGGACACGGCCTCGACAGTGACCAACCCGGTAATCGGCTACATCAAGCACCCGTGGCCGAATCCCGAGGAGCCCACGACGCCACCGTTCCCGGTCACTGAGCCGACGCGGACCTTCGACCAGGTCAGGCACAGCGTCGACCTTGTCATGCCGAACGCGGTGATGCGCCGGCGTCTCGGTTTCCGCCACACAATTGCCTGGACGAAGCCGCTATTACCGACCTCCCAGCCCACGTCTGCGAGCCGACCCGGTATGTGGTGCGGGCGTTCAAGACCCTCGCGGAGAACGTCGTGGAGTTCGTTGGCGAAGGGGATCGGGTCTTCGTGCACGGTTCCGTGATTACCGAGTCCTGGACCGGCCAGCACGTCGCGGTGTAGATGTCGAGCTGGTGCAGCGCACCGTCTGGGTTATCGCCGGTGCTGTTGGAGTTGTCCGACCAGGCTGGATGAGCCAGCCCGGCGTGGAACGACAGCCCCGAGTAGTCCCCGTAGTCGATCCCGTTGCCCGAGTCGTGGGAGTTCGAGGTCCCCGCGCTGATCGGCAGGTTGGTGGTGAAGCTGGCTGCGCCGTCGGTGCTGAACGCCCCCCAGAACTGGGCGTCGTCGTTCGGTACCCGGTCGGTATCGCCGGGCCCGCCGGTGCCGAGGTCGTTGCGGGAGTCGTACCAGACGACGGCGATGTTGCCGGTGGTCGGGTCCAGCGCGATCTTGGGCAGGAATTGGCTGTTCGTCGTGGCGTCGTCGTTCACCCGTATCGCGGAGCTCCAGGTCAGCCCGCCGTCGTCGGAGTGCCGCGCGTAGACGTCGGTGTTGTCGCTCTCGTTAAGGTGTTCGTGGGTGTAGATCATGTAGACCCGCCCGGCGTGGGCGCCGCCGGTCAGATCCCAGGCCAGCCCGACTTCGGCGTCGACCGAGCGGTCCGGCTGCGGTGGGATGAAGTCGAAGCCGCCAACGTGGGTCTGGGTTACGAACGCCCGGTCACCGAACCCGGCCGGGCCGAGGCCGTCCGGGTCCACGTTGACGAAGATCTTGCCGCCGCCTTGGCCGCTCTCGGTCAGGTTGCAGGCCTGCATCACCTGGCCGGCCGGGCCGATGGAGATGTCGCCGTACGTGCAGTTGTTCGTGCCGGGAATCACCTCGACCGGGATGAACGCACCAACCTGACCCAGGCCGCTGACCGGGGCGCCGGTGGCGACCAGCGGGCCGCCGGCATTGAACACCACCCAGACCTCGTTGTTCCGCGCGATGACGGTGGGCTGGTCGACGAACCGGAACAAGCCGCGGTTGTCCCCGCGCGACTTCTTGGCCGGCAAGCCAGCCGCCGAGATGTTGGCGATGACCCTGAAGGTGAGGCCGCCATCGGTGCTGAGGGCCACCGGGACCGCGTCCTCGACTTGGTAGAGATAGGTCATGAACAGGTTCCCGTGCTCATCGAAGGACAGGCTCGGGTCGCAGCAAGCGTCGCCCAGCGGGTCTGCGTTGCCCAGGCCGACCAGCCTCCTGGTCCAGGTCTGCCCGCCATCGAAGCTCACGCCCAAGAACATGCCTGCCGCCAGCCCGGCCTCGCCATGACCGACATTGGTGAAGATCACGATGTTGTTCGGGTTCGTGGGGTTGACCGCGATGGCTTCCTCGGACTCGTTGAGGTGCCGCTGGCTGACGTTGACATTGGCGGGGGTCGCCGCAGCCTGCGCGGTGGCCGACGTCACGACCAGGGCGGCGGCGGTCAGCGCACCAAGTATCAGGGTGGCAGATCGAAACCTATCCATGTCTTACCCTCCTTGCCTGCCCCTGCGAGGCAAGCCAACGCTACTCCCCTGGTCCACCGGCGTTGTTGCGTTTGGCTAGAGCGGGCAGGCTCGGCGCGGCGGGAGCCTCGTTCAGACCGCGACTGCGAGATCGGTGAACGCCGCCGGGACACGCAGCTGTGCCAGGGTGTCGGCGGCGGGTATGGTGTGTCCGCGGCGGAGATTCTGCACGAACGCGTGGCCGGCGGCGATCCGCGCGGCGGAAGTGACCCGTCTCAGTCCGCGCATCGCCCGCAGCCGGACCCTCAGCCGGCCATGATCTGCTTCGACACGATTATTGGCGTACTGCGCGGTGACGTGCACGGCCGCCGGAACCAGGTCATCGATCATCCGCAGGTACGGGCCGGCCTTGTCGGTAGTCACCTCGACCGGCGGCGGCCCGTGGCGCCCTCGATCACGAGTGGCCTGAGTTGTCCCATGCGAACCAGCGGTCGAGGAATAGCCGGGCGGTTGGGATCGTCAGCTCGCTCGCTGCACAGGCGCCCGCATGCCCCAAGCCTGCCAGCCGCAGGCTTTGGCCGTTGGGAATCACGCCTGCCATCTTCGCCGCTTCATCGTCCTCGTCCTCACGCTCCCCGGCGATGAGCAGCGCGGGAACGGGGAAGCGCTCAAGGTCAAGGTCGGACAGCCCTTCCGTCCACCGCTCCGGCGCGAAGGCGGCGAGCAACGCTTCCGGGTCTGCCCGCAAGGTGACAGCCTGCGCCCAGGCCGGGAACTCCTTCTCGAAGGCTTCTCCGTTCTCCTGCTCGAACAAAGCGACCAGGGCCCTCGTCCCGCCGCGCCGGAGCGCCAGGCCCCATCCCTCGTCGAACCACCGCCTGTCTTCCGGCGAGGGATAAGGCCTCGGGTCCCACGCACCGCTGGTGACGATCCCGGGTACGCGCTCCGGAACGGCGTCTGCCGTCATCCACGCAATCTCGCCTCCATAGGACTGACCCCATATGGCGAACCGCTCGAGGCCCTCCGCGTCGGCCACGGCGAGCACGTCGCCCGTCATCGCGTGCCTGCGATACGCGGCCGGTTCATGAGGTTTGTTGCTTGCTCCGTGGCCACGAAGGTCCATGTTGATCAACAGGTGATCCCGTCTCAGGACCTCGACATAGCCCGGCTCGGTCCACCAGGAACGATCACAGCACCATCCGTGCAGCAAAATGAGCGGCCGTCCCTGCCCCAGCACGTCGTAGACGATCCTCACGCCGTCGTTCGAGATCTCCGGCATTGCCCCTCCCTCGACGCGCAACCCGATTGCCCGGACCGTGACCTAAGCAAGTGGCAGCCCGGCGGGTGCGAGGCCGGACCAGTCCATGCCGTCAGCATACGATTTCGTCCGACCCTGGCAGCGCGTGCACTACGCATGCATCAACGCGAGGTCCACACCCGTCAACGACGTTCAAGCTGGACCGGTTGTTGCCACGGGCAACTGACGTGTTGGACGGATACCCAAGCTGACAATGCAATACCTCGTCCCGGTCGTTAGCGTTCGTCGCTCCGCCGACGCCAGGCTTTGACTAGTTCGGCGAGGTCGCGTTCGAACGATGCCGTTAGCTCGCGCGCCTCTTCTACTGCTAGCGGCGGTGGTCCGAGGAACGGGGGATGCCGACGTCTGGCCCATGAAGGTTGCCATGCCTCTTGAGCGCGTCGGCTGGCACCTCGGAGTCGAAGATGACGTAGCGCAGGCTCTCATCGATCGCGGGTTGCCGCAGTGTCGGGTCGCAGAACCAGTCCGCCGCTTCACACAGTTCGATCATGCGATTCACCAATGAGCCGACCGCATCGTCGGCCTCCACGCGGGTCTGGGTGGCCAGCCTCATCTGAGCCCGGACGGCGGCCTTCCATAGCCGGCCATGCGCCGAGCACGCGTCGGTGCCGCAGTTGCCGCAGCTCTGCTCGTCATGTTTGGACTGTCGCCGAGCACTGTGGCGGTGGCGTCGCCGACGCAGGTTGATCCGTCGCTGTACGGCTCGCTGAAGTGGCGCAATATCGGGCCGCAGCTCGGCGGGCGATCCATCGCGGTCGCGGGCAGCGCCGCCAGGCCGGCCGAGTACTACTTCGGCGCGACCGGGGGCGGGCTGTGGAAGACGACCGACGGTGGTACGGAGTGGGCACCGGTGACCGACCGGCAGATCTCGAGCTCGTCTGCGGGCGCGGTGGCGGTGTGCCCGGCGAACCCGGACGTGGTCTACATCGGTATGGGCGAGGTCGATCTGCGCGGGAGCGTCATCCCGGGTGACGGCGTGTACAAGACCACCGATGGTGGCGCGACCTGGACGCACCTCGGCCTGGCTGATGCGCAGATGATCGGCCGGATCCGGGTCAACCCGACTGACTGCAACCGGGTGTACGTCGCCGCGCAAGGGCATGTGTTCGGCACGAACACCGAACGCGGGGTGTTCCGCTCCGGTGATGGCGGTGCGTCGTGGCAACGCGTGCTGTACGTGGACGATCGCACCGGCGCGGTCGACCTTGCGATGGACCCATCGAACCCGCAGGTGCTGTATGCGGGGATGTGGCAGGTCAACCGCAAGTTCTGGCTGCTCGACGATGGCGGCGCGGGCAGCGGGCTGTACAAGTCCACTGATGGCGGCACCACGTGGACCGCGTTGACGCCGCGCCTCGGGCTGCCCGCGGGCGCGCCGATCGGCAAGGTCGGCGTCAGCGTTTCCGCAGCGAACCCGAACCGGGTGTATGCGATCGTGGAGGCGCGCGACGGCGGCCTGTTCCGCTCCGACGACGCCGGTACGACGTGGACGCTGGTCAACACCAGCAACGAGATCCGGCAGCGCGCCTTCTACTACACAAGGGTGGTCGCCGACCCCACCAACGTGGACCGTGTGTACATCCCGAATGTGTCGTTCCTTCGCTCCGATGACGCCGGTGCCAACTTCTCGACCATCGGCGGTCTGCCGCACGGCGACCACCACGACCTGTGGATCGACCCGACAAACAACAACCGCATGATCGAGGGCAACGACGGCGGCGCGACGGTCACGGCGAACGGCGGCGCCAGCTGGACGGCGGAGGATTATTCGTCCGCGCAGATCTACGCCCTGGCCACCACCAATGACGATCCGTACCTGGTCTGCGGCGAGCAGCAGGACCGGGGTACGACGTGTGTCTCCAGCACTGGCGGGACGGACCGGATCACCATCCCCGGCGGCAGCGAGAGCGGCCCGATCGCGGTCGATCCGCGTGATTCCAACGTGTTCTATGCCGGCAGTTGCTGCGGGCCGTGGACCGGGTCGCTGAGCCGTTTCGACCGCAGCGGCCAGAGCTTCATCGGCTCCCGCCGGGTGGATCCGTGGCCCGACAACCCGATGGGGTCGCCGGCGGGTGTGCTCAAGTACCGGTTCCAGTGGTCGTACCCGCTGGTGACGAACCCGGCCGAGCCGGACGCGGTGTTCGCCGGTTCCCAGCACGTCATGAAGTCGACCAACGGCGGGCAGTCCTGGCAGGAGATCAGCCCGGACCTCAGCCACGCCGATCCCACCACCCTGGGTGACTCGGGCGGGCCGATCACCTTGGACCAGACCGGCATCGAGTACTACGCCACGGTGTTCTCGATCGCGCCGTCCGGGGTGAACAAGGACTGGATCTGGGCCGGTACCGACGACGGCCGGGTCTGGTTCACCAACAAGGGTGGCGGTACGTGGCACGAGGTGACGCCGGCCGGCCTGACGAAGTTCAGCCGGGTCAGCATGATCGATGCCGGTCACGCGGCCACCGCCAAGGACCGCGACAAGGCGCAGGAGACTGCGTACGTCGCGGCCCAGCGTTACAAGCTCGACGACTTCAGTCCGATCGCGTACCGCACGCACGATGGCGGCGAACACTGGACCGAGATCACCACCGGCATCGCAGCGGACGACTACCTGTGGACGATCCGGCAGGACCCGGCCCGGTCCGATCTGCTGTACGCGAGCAGTGCGCACGGGGTGTACGTGTCGTTCGACGACGGTGACCACTGGCAGTCGCTGTCGCTGAATCTGCCCGACGTCACGGCGTACGACCTGCAGGTCAAGGGCAACGACGTCGTGATCTCCACGCACGGCCGCGGCTTCTACGTCTGCGACGACTGCGCGCAGCTGCTGCGGGCGCTCACCCCCAAGACGCAGGCGGAGGACGTCGCCTGGTTCCACCAGACCGTCCCGCCGGTCACCCCGATCGCTCCGGTGAATCCGCCGTCTGCGGTGATCCCGCCGACCACACATGCCCCGGACGCCGAGAACTCGCTCGCAGTCCTGCGCGACCCCGACAACCCGGTGCGGTCGGTCAACAACACCGTGCCGGTGAGTTACACGCTCAAGCAGAACGTCACGTCGGCGAGCATGCAGTTCGTCGCGCCCGACGGCTCAACCGTGGTCGCTACCAACACCCTGCCCACCACGGCGGGCACGCGTACGAGTACCTGGAACCTGCGCTATCCGAATGCGACCAGCTTCCCGGGGCTCGTCTACTGGTCCGGGAGCAACCAGGGACCGAAGGCTCCGCTGGGCGGCTTCACCGTGCGGCTCGTCGTCGACGGACAGACACTGCAAGAGTCCTTCGACGTCCTCAAGGACGCCCGGCTCACGCACGTGACCGACGCCGACATCGCCGCACAGTTCCAGCTGGACCTGGCGGTGCGCAACGCCACTGACGACGCCAACCAGGACGTGATCAACATCAGGGCCTGTACAGCGCAGGTCGACGACCGCGTGACGGCGGCCAACGACCCGGCCGTCACCCAGGCCGGCACCGCGCTGAACGCCGAGCTCAACGCCGTACAGAACGAGCTCTACCAGACAAAGCTGCAGGCCAGTGAGGACCCGCTCAACTTCGGCATCAAACTCAACAACAGAATCGCCTCGCTGCACGCCGTGATCGAGAGCGTCGACGCTCGGCCGACCGACCAGCTCGAGCAGGTCTTCGCGGGACTCGACCTCCAACTCCAACCGCAGTTGCAGAGACTGCGCGACACCGTCAGCACCGACGTACCCACCTTCAACCAACTCCTCCAGCAACACGGCCAGGCACCCATCAGCTGCTCGGCCGTCTAACCGCATACCGAGTCCACCTCATCGGTCAGGAGGACACCAAGCGACTGATGACAACCCCGTACTGTCAGCCGACGGTGATGTGCGACAGATCCTCCGCCAATTGATGTGCGACAAGCCAAGGATCCAGGCTGAGGCGCAGATGCACGGATGCACGAAAGGAGGATCTGCGATGCGCCCGGCCTGCGGCTCCGCGGAGTGCTCGGATCCTTGGCCTCACGATGAGACGGTCTATCCGTCCTCGCCGTTGCGTTCAACCGGCGGTAGGCGAGGCGGATGGTGCCGCCCTGACCCTCATCCTTCGGTGGAATCAGAGCCTCCATCAGACCCGGCACGCGATAGTCGGAGGAGGCGCGGACCCGCCCAGGCAGGGAGTCCTTGAATTCCTGGGTGGTCCGGAACGTGCGGCCCTGTGCATGGTCGGTCCGTGCAATGTGGTCGGCGTGTGAGCGGCCACCCCGCCGGACTATCCGCGGTAGGTACGTCAGTGAGCCGTCGTTCCGATGCATCAAAACCGGGGACGGTTCAGATCGGCGATCGTGCGGTACGGTCGCACGCCGGGGCGGAGCGCTCTGAGATCACGCACCACGTTGAGGAGCAATACCTCAACGTGGTGCGTAGCCGCTGGCTCATCGACAGGCCGGCGGGATGTCTACGAGTGTCCAGGCACGGTTCGGCCCGGGACGCGGGCGAGGAAGTTGTCCTGCTGCGGGATGGGCACGCCGTCGCCGATCAGCCGGACGGACCGATAGTTGGCCGTGAAGTGCACATACGCGGTGCCGTTCAGCGGTGCCACCTCGAGGTAGTCACCGATGAAGGTTCCCGATAGCAGCGGATCGGCGTCCGGTTCGGTGGACACCTTGGTGACTCGGGTGCGCCCGTTGACGGTGCCGTCGTCGAGAATCCGGACGAGTTCGGTGTCGTAGCGGTGATGGAAGAGCGGATCGTAGCGGGTTGTGTACCAGGCGGCGGCGACACCGCCGGTCGCCGGGTCGGTGGCTAGGTTCGGCATGAAGTTGTCGCCGCCGGCGGAAATGACGTGTGGCTGGCTCCAGGTGAGGCCGAGGTCGCGCGACGAGGTGAGGAAGATACTCGGCTCCTCGCAGACCGAGTCGAGTGCGTGTGTGAGGCACTCGGCCCAGATGACATCCACGCGCAACCGTCCACCTTGGCCCGTGACCGTGCTGGGGAACATCGTCCCGAAGCGGAAGTTCGCCGCGTGCGGCACCTCGCGGCCGCGGATGATCTGGTTACGCGGCTCGGAGACCGGCCGCCGGGTGAAGGTGGTGCTGCCGGGCGGGGCGACCGCGATCCACGGCCGCTGGGTCGGGCCCAGGAACGACTCGCCGAAGAACTCGCCCCAGGTGACCACCGTCGTCCCGTCCGACGCGATGGTGATCGTGGGGTACTCGGCAACCTGCTGCCCGTCGCTGAGGCTGATCGGGGCCGTGCAGTTGACAAGGTGGGCGTCGCACCGGACAACCTTGATGACGCCGCTCTCCTCGTTTCCCTCCGCGTTGAAGTCGGACAGGTCGCCGTAAGCGATCCACACGACCTCGCCGGCGGGCCCACTGCGTCCGACCGCCATCCACTCCTTGTCGAGGAAGTGCCCCGGCCCGGCCTCGGCGACCAGCCGCCGGGTCGGCCAGCATTCCGGATGTACCAGATCGGCGGGGTTGCTGCCGCGAGGGCAGGTCGCCAACGTCCGCGCGTCGCTCCGGTACACCCCAATGGCGCTCGGCACTTCACCGATCTGGCCGGTGCCTTGGGAGAAGTCGTAGTTGAGGTCCGCCGCGTAAGCCGAGCACCCCGAACCGAACCGGTTGACGGGGTCGCCACCGGACGGGAGCGCACCGCCGGGATGGGCGATCGGCGGGAGCAGCCCATCATTGAGGACCGAGCGCCCGCCGTTACCGGACAGGTGCCAGCCGGTGAAGTTGCCACCCGGGTCGACGATTCCCCGGTAGTCATTGGTGCCGCCCAGGACATACTCCGGCGTCTGCTGGCACACGGCGACCGACGTCTCGTTCTGCGGCAGCCCCAACGCGTCGCGATTGAACAGGACGCCACCAGACGGATCTGCTGCGCTGGACGTGCCTATGGCCGGGGTGCGCTGGGCGGCTACTTTGGCACGCTGGTTGAGCGCTCTGAAGCCGGCCCGCTCCGACGCCGGCGCCTGGTCGGGATGCATCAGGTACTGCCTGGTACCCGCAGTGACCGATGCGTTGCGCAAATCGGTCTTCGCGTTCGCGGGCCCGCCGATCTGGAGCAGTCCCGCGATGATGAGTGCCGCGACCGAGCTAAACAGGATGAGGCGACGAGATCGTGCCATGGATCCCCCAATGGGTGGCCCGCGGACGCCGTCCGTGGGCGGACGAGGCCGACTTGCAGGTGCAGGCTGCGGCACCCGAGACTGTTTGCCTCACCGCCCGGTCGCCGAGCCCAAACTGACGCCTATTTCGACGATACGCCCGAGCAGCGTTTCACGGCAGACTTCCTGCGGCGGTTTCGCTTGGGTCACGGCCGTTTACGAGCGGTGATGAAACTGCGGCGGGTCACTGTTAAGGAGCGGCATCGCGCCGGGGGCGGTCCGCATGACACGATTGGTGAAACCACACCAACCGCTAGTTAACCTGAGGCGTTTCGAGGCTGCGAATCGCGCGACTTAGCTGCGCGGCGGCTTCAGAAAATCGGCAAGCGGGTGTTCGAGACCCGCGCCGAGAAACACGTGCAGTCGCTGGCGAAGGACCAGGTCTTCGCGCACGGGACCGCGACGGCCCAGGTCTGGACCCTCAAACACTCTGGCGGGACAGGTCGCGCGCACATCGGCCCAGCTCGTCGAGACACGAGGGGCCCGATTCACGCTCCTGTTCGGCTATTTGTTCCTGCTGCTCGCCTTCGGCTCGATGCTGCTGTGGAGCGACGACAGCCCGTACTGGCAGGTCGCTATCGCCTACGCGTGCGTGGGCATCGGGGTCGGGTTCGCCGGCACCTCCGCGTCGCATTCGCTGACCGGGTCAGTCCCAGTCCAGCGCGCCGGGATGGCCTCCGGTACGGCCGACCTCCAGCGCGACCTGGGTGGCGCGATCATGCAGTCGATCTTCGGTGCGCTGCTCGCCGCCGGATACGCAAGTGCGGCGTCGCGATCGATCGCGGCGTCGCCCGACAGTCAGCAGGTCACGACCGAGGTTCAAAGCCAGCTCACCAAGTCGTTCTCGAGCGCCACGGACATCGCCCAGCAGTACCCGCAGTACTCGGCACAGATCGTGGCCGGCGCGAAGTCGTCGTTCCTGTCCGGTGCCGACTGGGCGTACACCGCCGGGATCATTGCGATCCTGGTCGGCGCGGCGGTCGTGTTCTTCCTGTTCCCCCGCACGCAGCGCGAGCTGCAACTCCTCGCCGCTTACCACGACGAGGACACTCGGCCGAGCGCGCAAGCGGGAGTCGAGCCCACCCAGCAACCCGGGTAGTTGCGACTCACACCGCTCGTGACGCCCGCACACCGATCGCACCACGGACCGTGCTCGCACCAAACCGGCTTGGTTCCACTCGATGGGCGATGACCGGGTTATTCCCCAGGGCAGCTCGGAAGGCAACTACACCGCAGCGCGGCCTGGGGACCTATGTGAAGGCGTCGGGCACTAGTTGCGGCGATGCAGGGGATGAAGAGCGGGGGTCGGGCTGAGAACGACAACGAATGCGATTAGCACACCTGCGGGCCGCGAGCGCAAGCGGCTGTTGGACAGGGTTCCCAGGCCGTCGATGCGTTCCCGTTCACGCTGATCGGCGCACCCGCGCGTTCCGGCAAGACGGTGTCAGGCTCGGCGTGGGCGCGGCAGCAGGGTCGTCCACCGGCGCAAGCAGCTGCTCAGCTAACCGCGACATGTCGAAGGGGTTGTGCTGACGTGCGAGCGGGACACGCTCGCCCGGCATGCCGTCCTCCGTCATGGGGGTGATCATTCTTCCGCCCCTGGCCCATACGGGGACCTCACGCCAGCCAGAAACACAAAGTTCCGGATAGACCCGCGCAACCCACGAACTGGGTGCCCAAGGCAGCGCTCCCTCAGTACGCGACAAGGGGTCCCGACCCGCGTGAGAAAGCAGAGACTTGTCAAACGCAGGGGTCCTCCCCAACTCTTGTACCGACGGAGTACCGCGCTCGGGCTTCTCCGACTTCAGGCGAACAGCCGCAGGAGCGCATCCATGACGAGCGCACCGCCGATCCCGAGGGAGAGCCACACGCGCAGCGCACGGGCGTGCTCGGTGAGCCAGGATTGGCAGCGAACGATGGTCACGTCGGCGCGCTCTCCCGCAATGATCACGATACCGACCGGCACCCAGACGAGCAGCGTGGAAACAGCCACGTAGACCGCGACCAAGGTGAGATCCACGATGTCACGGAGATCAGCCTCGGTCGCCGACGCCATGGCGAAGAACGTGAGCAGCAGCCGTTTCGGCCCTCCGAAGCCGAGGAGCCCGGCCATGGAGAACGTCGCGGCAGGGCCCACATTTCCGAGTCCAGCGAGGATCGCCGTCGCACGACTGCCTCGCGCCTGCGGTCTAGGCGGCGTGTGCTGCGCCCGGAGTCCGACGGCGAGCAGAGCGAGGCCGAGGAGGAGCGTGAGAGCCGCCCTGAGCGTGTCGTGCGAGTCGAGCCGGTCAACGGCGGCCTGGCCGAGGGCCAGGCCGAAGCCGCACGCGATCACCGTGCCGAAGACAAAGCCGCTCAAGAAGACGATCCCGTTGGAGCGGGGCCGCTCACTCCGAATGACGGCGAAGGTGGCCGCAAGCACGAGAGCGCTGGCTGCCGCGGCAAGGCCGTAGAGCAGGACCTCAGCGCCGGCGTGGATCACGCTTCGCGCCGCTCACGGATCGGCACGAGCGGGCGTCCGCCCTCGGTCATCGCCGCTAGGCCGTTTCGGCGGACGGCGGTACCGGTCTGAGGTGGCATCGTCTGCAGCACTCACACGCCTTCGAGTGCTTGGAGTCGTCCGGACCGGATCGCCTCGGCGAATGCCTGGTAGTCCTGCTCGTTCTGGTCGGCGTAGCTCTTGGAGAAGTCGGCGATCGACTGCTCGAACAGGTCGCGCTTGCCCAGGTAGGCGTGGATCGCGACCGGATCGCCGGAGCGGGCGTGCGCCCGGGCCAGGGTCCACCCGCAGGTCCGGGCATACAGAGTGAGGCCGGTCGGGATCATCGTCTCGACCTCGGCCGAGCCCTTCATGTCCCGCAGCTGCCGCCAGTAGTAGTGACGGTTGGCGTCGAGACCCTTCGTCCAGCCCAGGTAGATGTCGCTGGCGGCCTGCATCATCCGCTGGCCGTAGACGACCCGCTCGCCGTGCTGCTTGTACCGGCTCTTGGGCAGGTGATCCTCCAGGACGGACTTGGTGGCTTCCTTGACCTGCAGGAAGAGTGGATCGCCATGGTCGCGGCCCTGGAGCAGGCCGATGAACGCCCGTGTTCCGACGCTGCCCACCCCCACCACCTTGCGGGCCATGTCGACGAGTTCGAACCGCTCGAGCAGTTGGCGCTGGTCGTCGCGCAGCGTGGCGCGGTAGGCGCGGAACTGCTCGTGAAGTGCCCGCTCGATCTCGTCGCCGGTCAGGCCGTAGGAGGCCTGCAGCTCCCGCATCGGGACCACGATCGGTGGCTGGCTGACGATCCGGTAGCGTCCGTCGACCAGCTCAGCGAGCTTGGACAACGCCTGCAGGCTGTCACGCGTGTGGGCCTTCTTGATGGCCTTCACGCCGGTGGCCTCGGCCTGCTTGAACCTCTTAGCTTCCTTCTTGTTCTTGCCGGCCTGTGCCGCGGCGGTGCGCATCGCGGCCAGCAGGTCATCCTCGTCCAGGTGCGCGTACCAGACGTCCATCGTGCCCATCTGCGCGAAGTCGGCGATCGCCTCCCGGTAGGCCGCCGCCGATGCGAGCGTGGCCGCGCGGGCGTCGGCCTTGCTGAAGCCGTTGTTGCGGGCGGCGATGGTGAAGCTGGCCGCCATCCGCTTGACGTCGTACTCGAACGGCCCGGGGAGGGTCTCGTCGAAGTCGTTCAGGTCGAACAGCAGCCGGCGTTCGGGCGAGGCGAATGCCCCGAAGTTCGACAGATGAGCGTCGCCGCACAGTTGGACGGTGAGACCGGCGGTAGGGGTGCCGGCCAGGTCGGTGGCCATGATCTTGGCCCCGCCCCGGTAGAAGGTGAACGGAGACACCAGCATTCGCCCGTGCCGGACCGGGACGAGGTCGGGCTCGCGGTCTGCGTCTTGTTCCTCCAGTAGCGCGACCGGGTCGGGGCGGTCGCCGGCCGGTGTCCAGGAGCCGTGGCTGGACAGAGGCGCCCGGGTCCGTGCCTCCTTGCCCCGGGCCCGCCGTTCCTCGAGGCTCGGGTGCAGGATCCTCGTCATCGTAGCCATCTGAGTCTCCCTGCCGCGGTCGTTCCACCTCTTCATCGAGAACAGCAGCAGTGGGCTGCCGCGGCCTCACCCCGCCGGGATGACAACAGGCGTGCGTTCGGACTCGCGGCCAGCGCGCGGGCGTCGCCGGCGTCCTGGCCAGAACCGTGTGTGCACAAGCT
>JBKPSJ010000297.1:0-32904 GCA_046765875.1 Actinomycetota bacterium | reverse complement strand
CCTGCACAACGGTCGGTTATCGAACGTGAACGTTTCCAGGCCGGCCTGTGCGGAGAAGATACATTTGATTACACAGCGCGTGGCTGATGCTCCCGGCAACGAACGCTAGGTTGTTGCTCTTCGTCACGGGTCCCTTCCCCTACGCGCGTGTGAAAGCGTGCTGCGGCGGATATGGAATCGATCCCGCACCGTTTGAGCAAGGACCGCTCGGTGAACAGGTAGGGCACGGTGCCGCGGTCGCGCGGCGCACAGCCCAGAAAGGTGACATCGTGAGGCGTACGCCGCACCCGACCCCACCGCCGTTGGCGGACGTGTGGGCGTGGCAGGAACGAGCCGCCTGCCGCGACGTCAACCCCGACCTGTTCTTCGCGCCCGAGGAGGAACGCGGCATGCGCCGCCGGGCGCGAGAGCTCGTTGCGCTGTCGCTCTGCGGGACCTGCCCGGTCCAGGCCGAGTGCCGTCGGCAGGCAGAAGTCTTCGGCGACACCTACGGAGTGTGGGGCGGCACCACGGAACATCAGCGCGAACTGCTCGCGCGGTCAACGGGGAAGTCGACTCAACGCACCGGGAGGCGGCATGAGCTGCAACCGGTCGGATCCGCCCGCTGAAAGGAAGTAGGGACAGATGACATTCCTGTTGTGGATTCTCGCAGTGATCCTGGTGATCGCCGGGATCGTCTCGCTGGTCCGCGGCCAGATCCTGTGGGGCGCGGTGCTGATCATCATCGGACTGCTGGTCGGTCCGGGTGGCGTCAGCATCTTCACGTAGACCCATGAGGCAGTGACCAGACAGGACGAGCAACCCAGACTTTCGTGGGTGGCCGAGGTGCCCGCCGGTGATCCGGTGGGCACCGTCCTGTTGTAAGGCACGTGCCGTTGCCGGGAGCAAACAACGTCAGCGCAGGCGTCCGCCCGGGGTGGCGTCGAGGAGGTCGAGCTCCTCGCGGTGCGGCAGCCCCTCCCAGTCGCCCTCGGTGGCCACCGCGAAGGCGCCCAGCGTGACCGCCCGGTGCAACTGGTCCTCGCGGGTGAGCCCGTCCAGCAGTCCGGACAGATAGCCGGCGACGAAGGCGTCGCCCGCGCCGGCGGTGTCGATCGCCGTCACCGGCCGGGCCGGCTGATGGATCTGGCGACCGGGCAGATGTAGCGTCGCCCCCTTCTCGCCGTGCTTGACCACGACCTCCTTGACGCCCCGGGCGCGCAGCGACTCCAGCAGCAGCCGCTCGTCACCGCCCGGCCCGCTGGCCAGCAGCCGCAGTTCGTCATCGGAGGCGATCACGATGTCGACCTCGGCCACCAGGGTGTCGAGCGCGGACTTCGCCGCCTCCCTGGTCCACAGCCGACGCCGGTCGTTGACATCGAGACAGACGATGGTGCCGCGCTCGCGGGCCAGCCGGACCGCCTTGGTGACCGCACCCCGTGGACCGGCGCCGAGCGCCAGCGTGACCCCGGTCACATGCAACACCCGTGGCGCCCGGTCGAAGGCGGTGTCCACGTCGGCCGGGCGTAGCTCGGAGCCGGCCGACGAGGTGCGGTGGTGGTCCACCCGGCACACTCCGGCCAGCCGCTGCTCGAACAGGACGATCCCGGTCGGCGCCGACGAACGGCGGACCAGATCGGTGTCGACCCCCTCGGCGCGCAGGGTGTGCAGCACCAGCTCGCCGAACCGGTCGTGGCCGAGTACGCCGGCCCAGCGCACCTTGTGACCGAGCCGGGCCAGCCCGATCGCGACGTTCGACTCCGCTCCCGCGATGGACACCCCGAGGCTCGCGCCATGCCGCACCGGCTGCGGGCTGCGCAGTGCGGCCATCGCCTCGCCCAATGTCAGGACATCAACCATGGCGGCGGCTCCTTCCCCGTCCGTTGCTGGAGGTTACCCGTACGCGATCCAGGTGGACCAGGGATGGAGCGTCCGCTGCGGGTTGTAACGCCAGAAGCACTGTGCGCGATAGAAGGGTAGAGAGGAGGACATCGCCGATCCCGGGTGGGGCGGGAGTCGTCGATCGAACCCTGACACGGCCGCGCCGCCCCGCGGCCGTTCTTCCTGGTGTGAGGCGCCGGGTCAGTACTGGTTTTGTTGCTGGCTCGCCTTCGCGGCCACACGGGTCACCAGGCTGGCCACCACGGCGAGGGTCGGCCAGTCCCACCCGGCGATCACGCCTTCTTCGTACTCGCCCAGCTCGACGCCCACCGACCGGAGTGCCTCCCGCAGGATGTTCACCTTGTCGGCCTGATCGCGGTAGTCGCTGCGTAGCTGGTCGAAATCCTCTGACATCACACCTCCCCGCCGCCAATACTGCCCGACCAGCCCACACGATGTCGCCGTGGTGGTGTCCGACTCGGCCCGCTTCTCGGGAATTTCTTCCCTGAACCCCGGTGCGGCCGGTCGGGACTCTAGAATCGGGAGCCATGGTCAGCAACTGGGCGGGCAACATCGAGTTCGGTGCCGCCCGCGTACACAGGCCGGGTTCGGTCGACGAGGTCCGGGAGATCGTCGCCCGGGCCGAACGGCTCCGGGTGCTCGGCAGTGGTCACTCGTTCAACCGAATCGCCGATACCGATGGCGATCTGCTGATCCTGGCCGGCCTGCCGGACGCCGTTGAGATCGACGGTGACACCGCGCGGGTCGGGGCCGGTGTGCGGTTCGGCGAGCTCTACACGGCCCTCGACGCCGCCGGGCTCGCGCTGCCGAACACGGGCTCGCTGCCGCATATCTCGGTGGCCGGAGCGGCCGCCACCGGCACTCACGGCTCGGGCGACACCAACCGGAACCTGGCCGCCGGTATCATGGCGATCGACCTGGTCACCGCCACTGGCGACCTGGTCTCGCTCACCCGCGACGATCCCGGCTTCCCCGGCGCTGTACTCGCGCTCGGCGCGCTGGGCGTCGTCACCAGCCTCACCGTCGGGTCTGTCCCGGCGTACGAGGTCAGGCAGGACATCTACGCCGACATGCCACGCGCCGCCTTCGACGACCACCTCGACGAGATCCTCGGGACGGCGTACAGCGTGAGCGCCTTCCTCGACTGGCGCGGGCCGGTGGTCCAGCAGGTCTGGCTCAAGCAGCGCACGGCCGACAACGTCGTGTCCGGGGCGGAGCTCTTCGGCGCCCGACGCGCGGCCGAGCAGGTGCACCCGGTGCCCGGGATGCCGCCGGAGCACGCGACCGAGCAACTCGGCGTACCGGGCCGGTGGTACGAGCGGATGCCGCACTTCCGGATGGAGTTCACCCCGAGCAGCGGCGAGGAACTGCAGTCGGAGTACCTGGTGCCGCGCGAACACGGACTTGCCGCGCTACGCGCGCTGGACGGGATCGCGGAGGACCTGGCCCGGGTGCTGCAGATATCCGAGATCCGCACCGTCGCGGCCGATGACCTGTGGCTCAGTCCGTGTTACCGGACCGATGTGATCGCGTTCCACTTCACCTGGCAGCCGGACTGGCCGGCGGTCGCACCGGTGCTGACCGCGATGGAGGACCGGCTGGCGCCGTACGACGCCCGCCCGCACTGGGGCAAGCTCTTCCACATCCTGCCGCGCGGGTTGTACCCACGGATGGATGACTTCCGCGCGCTACGCGACCGCCTGGACCCACACCACAAGTTCACCAACGACCTCGTGGCGAGCTGGCTCGACTAGCCCGCCTGGTTGTCCCTGGCCCACAGGCCGAGCAGGCCGCGGAAGTGCGCGAGGAACATCTCCTGCTCGTGTGCCGGGTACATCCCCGTCACTGTCTCGACGAGCAGCCGGTCGAAGTCCGGTCCGGTGATCCAGTCGTGGACCTGCTCAGGCAGGTGGGGCAGGTACTCTCCGCACCATTCCCAGTACCGCTCGGTGTCGAAGTGCTCGTCGGCCAGCCCAAGGTACGCCTCGAGCTTGGTCTCGTAGTCCAACTGGGGGTCGTCGGCGATCTCGAAGTACTTGTCGGTGTCCAGGTCGATCGTGGTGCGGCGACCGGTCACCACGGCGTACGTCGACCAGCGCACCAATGCCGTGATCGCCCACGGGAAGTAGTAGTGCAGCGAGGTCACCGCGACGTCCGGGCAGGCGTTCGCGTAGTCGATCGGGTGGACGTCGTCGCCCTTGACCAGCATCTCCGCCGAATTGAAGTCCCAGCCGAAGAACGCGTTCACGATCCGGCTGATCGCCACCGCCTGGTGCCCGGCGGACTCGCTCAGGAACCCGTGCGACACCTCGTACCGGTTGTGCATCGGCTCCTCGGGCCGGAACCGCATCACCATCGTCTCCGGCCCGATCGACAGCGCACGGGCGAACTCGTCGTACTCGATCGTGGCCTGCAGGTGCATCAGCATCTCGCCGGACTCGTCGTACGCGCGGTGCAGGTCGTCGCGGTCGTTGATCCGCGACACACCACGCCAGCCGCCACCGTCGAACGGCTTCATGTACATCGGGTAGCCCAGGTCGTCGGCGATCGTGTCCAGGTCGAACGACCGGTTGTACTTGGCCGCCGTGTACGCCCAGCGCACGTTGTCGACCGGGTTCTTGTACGGCACCAGCACGGTACGCGGGATCTTCAGCCCGAGCCGCAGCATCGCGCAGTACGCCGAGTGCTTCTCCATCGACTGGAACGTGAACGGCGAGTTGAGCAGGTACGTACCGTTCATCAGCGCGGCCTTCTTCAGCCACTCGCGCGGGTGGTAGTACCAGTACGCGAGCCGGTCGATGACCAGGTCGGTGCGGACCGGATCGTTCAGGTCGAACGGCTCGATGGTCAGGCGTTCGCTGATCAGCTCATGGGTCTGGCCGTCGGAGTCGCGGATCGGCCCGACCCGGCGCAGAATCTCCTCGAACGCCTGTGGCCAGTCTTCCTCGGCTCCGAGCAGCAGGCCGATCAGGTGCTTCGCGCGATCCGGCATGGTGGCCTCCCAGGTCGTCGAGCGTTCACCCGAGCCTAGGGACAGCGAGCGCCCGCGTCGACCCGGGCCGAGGCGGGCGCTGTGCCGTGTTTCGTTCAGGCGGCCGTCGCCTCCGGCCGGCCCAGCAGCGTGTCCAGGCCGATCCGCAGCGCGGTGGTCCGGAACGACTCCATCGCCGGCCACCGGGTGACGACGTGACCGTCCGGTCGCGCCAGCAGTGCACCGGACGGCTCGATGCCGACGGCAACGGCCGCGGGTTCGTCGAGCTCGTGCACCACGACGGGTACCGGGCAGCCGGCCGTGGCTACGGCCTGCCGCCAGCCGGCTCCATCGGGACCGGTCAGCACGGTCAGGCCACTGCCGAGCAGGTCGAGGGTGGACACCTCGTCGCCGACCCATGCGTGCGGCAGCCGCCCGGCCAGGTCGTCGGCGATCCCGTCTGCCAGGCTGAGGTGGCTGCCGTCCAGCCGTGCCGACCGCGCGACGTTGCGGGCGCCGACCGGCATCCGCTCGGTCTCGTACCCGTCCAGCAGTGCGGGGCCGCTCCACCCCGACAACACCCAGGCCAGCCGCCAGCCGAGGTCGTACGCGTCGTGGATCGCGGTGTTCATCCCGGCTCCGCCACGCGGCGTCACCCGGTGCGCGGCGTCGCCGACCAGGAAGGCCCGGCGATCGCGGAACCGGTCGGCCATCTTCGCGGCGAAGCCGAACCTCCCGATCCGCTCGACCCGCGGCATCAGGTCCGGTACGCCCACTGCGATCCGGATCTGCGGGACGAGTTCCTCGACCCGGTCGCGCTCGGGTGCCTGCCGGTCCGGCCACTCCCGCCCGTACAGCCAGCGGTCGCCACGGCCTGACGGCACCAACACACCCGGCGCCGCCGGGTTCGTGATGATGTACAGCCCGTACCGGCGCTCGCCGACCGCCTCCCACAGCGGCGCCCGGAACAGCACCGTGGTGTGCAGCGACAGGTTGTCCGGCCCGGTCATGCCGATGCCGAGCTGGTCGCGCACGACGCTGTGCGCGCCGTCGGCGCCGATCACGTACCGCGCCCGCACCGTGCTGATTTCGCCGGTCGCCACGTCGCGCACCTCGGCGGTCACGCCGTCCTCGTCCTGAGCCAGCAGCACCAGCTCGGTCCCGAACCGCATAGTGGCCTGCGGGTACGTCACGAGGTGCTCGAGCAGGATCGGCTCCAGGTCGTCCTGCGGCGCAAGCGCCGGGTACGTCGGGCTCACGCCGGCCGCCTCCTGCGCGGTCGGGTACCCGATCGGCAGCTCCATCCCGCCCGGCACGGTCAGCGCCGGCGTCAACAGCCCTGCCGGCCGGGCGTCCGTCGCCACCGCTCGCACGGCCGGCTCGAGGCCCCAGCCGCGCAGCAGCTCCATCGTTCGCATGCTGATCGCGGTCGCCCGCGGCAGTGCCGAGTTATCCGCTCGTCGCTCGATCAGCAACACCGGTAGGCCGTACCGCGCGAGCTGGATCGACGCGACCAGGCCGGCCGGTCCTGCCCCCACGACCAGGACCGGAGTCGTGTGTGTCCTCATCATCTACCCCTCCGAGTGTTTTCACTGGACACGTTGTCTTTCACTGGACAGTGTGTCTTTGACTGGACAGACTGTCAAGTGGAATTAGACTGGGGGTATGAGTCCGCGGAAGTACGAGCAGCGTGTGCGGGCGGCGTCGGCCGACGAGACCCGGCAGCGGATCCTCGACGCGATGTACGCGCGGCTGCGCGCCGAGCCGGCCGCGGCGGTCAGCGTCGACCAGGTCGCGAGGGACGCCGGCGTGGCCCGGTCGACGGTGTACCTGGTCTTCGAGTCACGTGCCGGGCTGTTCGACGCGCTGGCGGCGTACGTGCTGGAACGGTCCGGGTTCGCCGACATCAACGAGGCGGTACGCCACCCGGACGCCCGCGAGCACCTCCACGGCGCCCTGCGCGCGGGTGCTCGGATGTACGCCGCGGACCTGGACGTGATGCGCGCGCTGCTCTCCACCGCGCAGTCCGACTCCGAAGCCGTCGCCGGCGCAGTCCGCCGACTCGAAGAGAGCCGGATGGCCGGTATGCGCTACCTGGCCCGCCGCCTCGATGAGCAGGGTCACCTCCGCCCGGACGTCAGCCAGCGCGAAGCCACCGACATCCTCTGGGTCCTGACCAGCATCGACACCTTCGACCTCCTCCACACCGGCCGAGGCCTCTCGCCCACCAAAGCCGCCGACCGCCTGGTCCGAATAGCCGACCGCACCCTCCTCCGCGACCCTGTGGAATAACCTTTGAGTTGTACAACCCTCAGGTTGTATCCTGATCATCGTGGTCTACGAGGTCGTGGCGCACGCCGACTGTGAACCCTGGCTCCTGGGCCTCGAACAGCCCGACTTCGACAGGGTCGCGGCTGCGATAGATCAACTGGCCGAGCACGGTCCGGGCCTTGGTCGGCCGAGGGTGGACTCGATCTTGGCGGAGCAGGGGCTGCTGAGGGAGCGATGACGACGATGAACAAGCACCGTAGCTGGCGGGAAGTCCGCGCCGAGCGCATCAAGACGGCAGCGGACGAGGCCCGGGTCAAGACCGCGAAGGCCGAATTGGATGCGGAGGTGCGGGCATACCGGCTGGCCGAGCTGCGCAAACAGCACGGCTACACGCAGCATGATCTGGCCGATGCCTTGCACGTTTCGCAGGCGCGCATTTCCAAGATGGAACACGGCGAATTGAGCCGCACGGAGCTGAGCACGATCCGGCGTTATGTCGAGGCGCTCGGCGGTCGGCTCGAGGTGATCGCCGATTTCGGCGACGAGCGTCTCGTCCTCGGCTGACCTGCTGCGTCAGCAGAAGCGGGGCAGGTGGTGCGCTATTTGTTTGCGCCACCAGGGCCAGTCGTGGGCTACGTCGTGGCCCCACAGGTCGAATTCGTGCGGGATGCCTTTGTCGCGGAGGATGGCGGCGGTCGCGTGCGCCGAGGGGAGTGAGCCGGTGGGGTGGGTCTCCCAGGCGCCCTGGCCGACGACGAGGACGATGTAGACGCGGTTGCGCAGCCACTCCAGGTGATCGCCGTCGGTGTGCTGGAGGTAGTCGACCGGGTTGTTGAAGTACGTCGCGTCGCCGCGGTCGCCCCAGCCGTTCCATGCCGACGGGTCGTAGTTGCCCGACTGGCAGATCGCCTGCGGGAACAGATCGGCACGTTTGAGGCAGAAGTTCAGAGCGTGGTACGCGCCCAGGCTGCAGCCGGTCGTGAGGATGTCGCCGGAGCCGGGGGAGTCGGACTGGATCGCCGGCACCACGTGGTCGGTGATCCAGGACTCGTACAGCCCGTGCCGGCGGGCCCGTTCCTCCAGCGGCACCGAGTTGTCCGACCAGCTGACGTGGTCGAACGAGTCGACGCAGTACAGCTTGGCGCGGCCGCCGTCGATCAGGTCCGCCACCGCGCCGACCATGCCGTTGTTCTCGTAGTCCCAGGCGCGCCCCTGCTCGCTGGGGAACACCAGCACCGGCCGGCCCCAGTGGCCGTACCGGATCAACGTGCCCGGCCGGTCCAGGCCCGGCGCGTCGAGCTCAACCTGTTCGCGTTCCATTCCGATGCCCCCAGGTGCGCTGAAGCAATGTCGTCAGACCAGGATCCAGTACGTCGCGCCATGCCGTGAAGTTGTGCATGTCGGGTGACTCGGCGTACCGGACATCGAGGCCGAGAGCCATCAGATGCGCGGTCATGCCGCGGTTGTTGTGCACGTTCTCCTCATGTTTGCCGCAGGTCATCGAAACCAGCGGGCGGCTGCTGCACTCCGCCGAGTCGAGCACGGTCGCGACGAAGCCGGTGACCTCGGCGAAGTGTGAGAAGCCGGACTCCTGCGGATCGTGCTTCTTGGTAAAGAACGAGCCGGACTGCAGGAACAGCGCCGCGAAGGTTCCCGGGTGCGTCCATTCGGCGTGCAGAGCGGCCAGCCCGCCCAGGCTGGCACCCATCAGCACCGGCGCCGGCTCGGAGACGAACGCCTTGGTCACCGTGGGCAGCACATGCCGGACCAGGGCGGTGGCGTACTTCGAGTTCGCCGAGTACCAGTCGTTGCGCGCGCCCGGCTTCACCAGCGCCAGCCGGAAACGCGGCAGGTGGCCCTTGGCAACCATCACCCCGGCCCAGTGCGTGAGCCCGGCGTACAACGCGAACTCGGGTCCGTCATGGGAGAGCAGCAGCGGCAGCGATTCGCCGAGCGCGGCGTCGGTCGGTGTCCACACCTGTACGTCGATGTCGCCGACCGGCGTATCGGTCACGGGCAGAGGTACGACAGCCGACGGCACCGGCTCCGCGTCGGTCCAGGGCGGTGCCGCGTACCCGGGCAGCGCGAGCCAGGACTTCTCGCCGAAGGGGGCACCAACGGTCAGCGGGTTCGACGGGTCGATCATCGACGAGTCGTCGGGCAGAACGAACTTGTACTCCAGCCGGTGCAGCGGAGGCTGTGGAATGCGCAGCTCCCAGCCGCCGTCGATCTCGGCGAACGTGGTATCGCCGGGGACGCTGCGGTCCTTCTCCAGGCGAAGGCCGGTCAGCTCGTGGCCGGGATCCGCGAAGCGGAACACGACCTGGTCGCCCTCGGCGGCGCTGCGCCACTCCTGGTCCGGCATCCGCACAACCTATCCATACCCGCTTCGGGGGCCGAGGGCAGACTGGGGCCATGACGCAAGCACCGTTCACCGGCGTCGGGGTCGCACTCGTGACGCTGTTCGAGGAGTCCGGCGCCGTCGCCGACCGGGCTACCGCCGATCTCGCCGTCCAGCTTGTCGGGCTCGGTGTCCGGGCCGTGGTCGTCGCCGGCTCGACAGGTGAGGCCGCCACGCTGGATGCCGCCGAGCGCCGGTCGCTGCTGGCCGCGGTCCGGGCCGCCGTACCGGGCCAGACACCGGTGATCGCGGGTGTCGGGGCGGCTACCGGGCGGCAGGCGGCGGCGTACACCACGGACGCGGTCGACGCCGGAGCCGACGCCGTACTCGCGCTGTCGCCACCGCGTGTGCCGGATCCGCGGTCGTACTACGAGACCGTGGCGAAGGCGGCCGGCGACGTGCCGCTGCTCGCGTATCACTTCCCGGCGGTGTCGTCGCCGGGTATCGAGGTGAGCCTGCTTCCCGAGTTGCCGATCGCGGGGATCAAGGACTCATCGGCCGACCCGGAGCGGCTGCTGGTCGAACTGGACCGGCTGGACGGCGCTGTTTATATCGGCTCGTCGGTGTTGCTCACGATGGCCGGAGCCGTCGGCGCGCACGGCGCAATCCTGACCTTGGCCAACTGCGTGCCCGAGTTGTGCGTCGCGGCGTACGGCGGCGATGCGCAGGCTCAGCGCGAGCTGCTGGCCACCCATCTGCGTGCGTCGCGCAACTTCCCGGCCGGCATCAAGTCGCTGGTCGCCGAACGATTCGGCACCCCGACCACGGCCCGCGTCGGCACGTGAGGTGCTTGGCACCCGGGTCAACCGTTTCGGCGGCCGAAAATGGTTGGTGCGGGTGCCAAGAGCACGTCAGCTGCCGGTATCGGAGGAGGCGGAGGCGGTCTGGTGCGCCTCGATGACGCTGGTCGCGAGCGGTGTACGCCGGTACAGCACGGAGCGGCCACTTCGCCAGGAGGTGACCAGCCCGCTGCGGCGTAGTACGGCTAAGTGCTGGCTCACCGCGGGCGGGCTCTGGCCGAGTTTGAGCGCCAGCTCGGTGGTCGAGTGCGGCAGCCCGAGGGCGAGCAGAATCGCCGCCCGGCTGCGGCCGATCAGGGCACCGAGCGCGTCCTCGTCGGATTGGCGGTCCTCGTCGTGGCCGCCCCAGACATTGCCTACCCCGCGGGCGGCGTACGTGAGCACCGACGGCTGATCGATGCCGGGTACGAAGATCACGTTCGGCCAGGTGAACACCGACGGCACCAGTACCAGCCCGGCCCCGGACAGGTCGCGGTCGTCGTGGGCCCGTTTGGCGATCCGCATCGTCTCGCCGTGCACGGTGACCTCGGGGTGCAGCCCGGACAGCATCGCCTCGGCACCGCGCCGGGTCAGCTCGGAGGCGCGGAACGCGACATCGTCGTCCAGCACCGGCCGGATGCTCGGCCAGTGCGGCTCGACCGCAACCGACCAGAACTCGCCGAGCACATCCGCCAGGTGACGTGGCCCGGCGGGCCCCTCCTCGATCAGCGCGAGCGCCGCGGGCGGCAGCGGCTCGCCCTGCCAGACGTACTCGAGCCGGTCCTGGATCAGTTCCGGCGGCAACACGGCCACCTGGCCGAGCTGCTCGTCGATCGGTGCACCAGGGCTGGTGGCACCGCCGAACAGGTACGACGGTACGAAATTGGTACCCGGCACCACCGCCCGGAGCAGGTCGACGTCGATGCCGTCGAGCCGGTGGCGAATCGCGTTGTACCACTCGCGGTGCACCGACGGGATCCGGCCGGAGGCCAGCAGGTACAGGCTTTCGGCGACCTCGGCAAGCGGCGAATAGGCGAACCGCATCCGGCCCAGGTCCCCGACGCCCATCCTGATCTGGATCACAGTCGTGAGCGTAGGTCGCCCCCGGCCGCGGGTGCTAACGATTCAGCCTGTGCCGAAGAGTCACAGCCCGAGCTTGCGGCCGAGCCCGGTCTTCAGCGTTGCCGCGAACGTGCGAGTGACGTGGTTGGTGTCCCGGTACACGATCACGTCGCGGATCACGATCGGGCAGGTCTGCTTGTCGCAGAACCACGGCACCGGATCGACGAAGTGCGCGCCGGTGGCGGCGGCCGCCTGGCGCCACTGCTGGTTGCGTTCGGAGGTACGCCGATCCAGCGGCACCGAACAGGTCGCCATCGTCGCCTTGCGGGACGCCAGGCACTCGGACGGCTCCCGGTCCAGTTGCGGGGTACCACCGATCACGTACACCTGCTGGCCGATCGTGCGCAGCCTCTGCAGGGCATGCGACGCGCCGGCGGCGAAGATCGGCCGGGCCTCGTCGATGGTCAGCATCCGGGAGCCGTCGGCCGGATCGGCGAAGTTCTGTGCCAGCAGCCCGCTGATGACGATTCGCTGCGGCTTGAACTTGGCCATCTGGGTGTACGCCCACTGCCGATAGCCGTCGCACTCGGTGTACGGGCGGCGCTGGTCGACTCGATACTCGGTGGCGTCGACCGGAAGGCAACTGGCCTTCATGAACACGACGATCTTCCAGTGCCCGGACTTCGCCAGCCGTAGCAGCGGATCGAGCCACATCGTCACGTGCGAGTCGCCGTACAGCACCATCGTCTTCTTGGCCTTGGTGTCGCCGAGTACGCAGATCCTGTGCCGCAGGTCGTTCCGCTCGGCATAGCAGCCCGCCGGTGCCCGGGACACGTCGTCGTGCAGGTCGGCCAGTGCCGGCCGCAGGGTCCCCGGCAGCGGCTGGCCGGCGCGGGCCAGTTCGGCGGCGAACCCGGCGTCGTTGACCGCGGTGTCCTTGCTCCGCTGGGTGTTCTGCGGCTCGGGGTCCACCACGGGCGCGATGTACGGAGTCCCGGGTGGCGGCGCCGCGGGACCGCCCGAGCGTTCGTGGACTATCAGTGCGGCCACCATCACGAGGGCCACCGCGACCGGCCACAGTACGAGCGACCGCAGCCGCGCCACGGACAGGCCGCGCGCCTGGCGTACCGGCGTCTCGACGAACCGGTAACTCGCGGCGGCGATCAGGACTGCGGTGGCCATCAATGCCAGCCTTTCGATCAGGTTCAGGTCCCGGGCGAGGTACGTCGCCGGTAGGACCAGCAACGGCCAATGCCACAGGTAGAGCGAGTACGAGATGTCGCCGATCCAGCGCAGCGGCTGCCGGTCGAGCAGCAGGGCGGCGCCGTACACCGGGCCATGGATACCGCCCGCGAGGAGCAGCGCGGCACCGAGGACCGGCACGGCCGCCATCGACCCCGGGAACGGAGTCGCGGGTGTGAACTCGACGGCGGCGAAGGCGATCGCGGCCAGCCCGGCCCAGGAGGCCAGCGCCTTCACCCAGCCGCGCAACCGGCCGATCCGCCCGGCGGCGAGAGCCAGCGCGGCGCCCACGCCGAGCTCCCAGCCACGCGCGACGGTGGAGTAGTACGCCGGCTGCGGATCGCTGGCGGTCGACCGGACGGACCAGAGGAACGACAGCACCGACAGCACGGTGATCGCGAGGGCCACCCGGCGCAGCCGGCGGGAGGTGTCCGACCACGCCGGTGGCCCCACGCCGACCCGGCAACGCCGGATCAGCACAAGCGCGGCGATCAGCGCCGGCCACAACAGGTAGAACTGCTCCTCGACCGCCAGCGACCAGTAGTGCTGCACCGGCGAGGCGAAGGTGTCGGTGGCGAAGTAGTCCGAGCCGGACCGGGCGGAGTGGATGTTCGCGGCGAACATGGCCGCCCAGCCGATGTGGGTCACCACCTCGTCCACCCGGGCGTAGGTGAACGCGGCACCGCTGACGACGGCGATCACCACCAGCGTCACCGTCGCCGCCGGCAGGATCCGCCGCGCCCGGCGGGCGTAGAAGCCGGCGATCGACACCCGTCCGGTACGCCGTACCTCGCGAACCAGGATCCCGCTGATCAGGAAGCCGGACACGACGAAGAAGACGTCCACACCGACGTAACCGCCGGTGAAACCGCGGATGCCGCCGTGGGCGAACAGCACCAGCAGCACGGCCAGCGCCCGCATGCCCTGGATGTCCCCTCGCAGTGCTCCGGTCCGGCGGGCGTGCCGGGCAAGCGGGACCGGCACAGACTGCACCAGCACCGACCGGGCCAGCGCCGACCGGTCGTCGACGGGTGGCGCCGTGGTCCGGCCCACGGTCGTGGTCTGCATGGTCTCCCCCCACAGCTGCTGCTGCGTTGTCCCCTTGTCCCGGCATCTGCTCCGATGCGCCGGAGCAGAATTTTGTTGCGCCCCCGGTGGCTCCGGGTGTTCTGTTGCCTGCGGCGCTGGTGTCAGGGAACAGTCGGAGCCATGGACCTCGACGAGATCGTGGACGGACTGTACGGCCTGCCGCCCGAGGAGTTCACCGCGGCCCGCAACACCGCCGCCAAGCAGGCCAGGTCCGACGGTGACGCCGAGCTGAGCGACAAGGTCAAGGCGCTGGCCAAGCCGACCGTCGCCGCCTGGCTGGCCAACCAGCTCGCCCGCGATCGCGCCGACGAGCTGGAGTCGCTGGCGCTGCTCGGCGAGCAGATGCGCGAGGCGACCGCGTCGATGGACGGCGCCCTGCTGCGCGAGCTGACCCCGCGCCGGCACAGCGAGGTCGACGCGCTGGTCAAGGACGCCGCCAAGCTGTCTGGCCGAAAGATCAGCGCGGACGTGGCGCAGAAGCTTCGCGAGACCCTGGACGCGGCGCTGATCGACCCCGCCGCGGCACACGCGGTCCGTTCCGGTCAGCTCACCAGCGCGCTGCGGCACGTCGGATTCGGCGTCGTCGACGAGTCCGGTGAGCCGTCGAACGTCTTCCAGCTCGCCCCCCGGCGGTCGCTGCGGGCCGCCGACCAGAAGGCTAGGAAGGCCGCGAAGAAGGCCGAGCCGGCGCGGGACGAGAAGCGGGTCAAGGAGGCCGAGAAGGCGGCCGCCGAGGCGGAGGCGGTGCTGGACGCGGCCGAGGCGCGTGTCGACGACGTCAAGACCAACCTGGTCGAGCTCACCGAACGGATCACTCAGGCGCAGGACGATATCGAGCGGCTGACCGCCGAGCTCGAGGAGGCCAAGCAGACCCTCGAACGGTCCCGCAAGGACCGCAAGCAGGTCGAGTCCGACCTGAAGGCGGCCGAGCGCGAGGCCCGGATCGCCGACCGGCGCAGCCAGACCGCCGCCGACGCCTTGGCCAGGCTCCGGTGAACGAGCCCCGGAGCCCGGCCGCCGGCGTTACCGTCCGAACGGAACGGCCAGGTCCACGACTTGCCGGTTGACCGGGAACGACCCGAGCCGGGTCGCCTTGCCGGTGGTCAGGCCGATGTCGTACAGCCGGGAGCGGTTGCCGACCTTCAGCACCGCCAGACCCCGGTTGCCCGAGCCCTGCATGTAGATGTCGAATCCGGCTGCCCACTGGTCCGCGTCCACGGCGAGCTTGCCGGTGGCCGCGAGTAGGCCGGCGTTCGCCGGCGACTGCACCACGACCTGGTCGAGCATGGTGTCGATGTCGAACAGCGTGGTAACGGTGTTCGGGTCCAGGTCGTTGTTGGTGTACGCCGCCGCCGTCACCTGGGTCGCTGTGGTCGGCGGAGCCGGCGCCACACCCGGGTAGGCCAGCATGCCGTCGGTGGCCGTCGTACCGGCCGCGGGAGCACCGGCGGGGTCCGCGACCTCCCGTCGTCCTTCCCGACGGTACGCCCGACCCCACCGGCGTCGGCTAGACCCTGATGCCGAACTCGTCCAGCAGCGTCGTCGACAGCAGTGTGCGCGGGCGTTCGCGGCGGCGGCCGTCGACGTACACGTCCAGCAGGTCGTCGAAGAACGCGACCAGTCCGCGGATCTTCTCCAGCCCTTCCAACGGCTCGGCGTAGCTCCAGGCCAGGTTCTCCAGTACCTCGCCGCGGACCACGAATGACGTATAGGTCGCCTCGCCCTTGTACGCGCAGGACGTACGCCGCGTGCTCGGCACCTGCTTGCCGGCGACGTCATCGGCCGGCAGGTAGAACCTGGTCGGGAGATGCGTCTCGTACACCAGCGTCGCCCGGTCGCTCTCGGCCAGCAGCACGCCGTCGGACTCGATCCTGATCCGCCGGGTCGTCCGCCGTGCCTCCACTCGGTGGTACGGATCCCGCGCATGCGACACCAGTCGTTCGTCCTCGGCGTACCAGGTGTCGAAGGCCTTGAAGTCGAGCACGGCATAGCCGTCGATGTCCAGGTCGTCGAGCAGGAACACCGCGGCCTGCCTGGTGACGCCGCCGACGGCGAGGTCGAAGCTCCGGCCGGGGATCGAGTGGACGCCGAACGGGATGCCCGGGTGCAGCACGCCGGGAACATCGGCCGGATGCAGTGCCGTCAGGGTCAGGTCGCCTTGCAGGTCGTCCAGCGGCACCGCGTACGACGGGATGATCCGGCGCGGTTCCCAGACCAAGAGTGCCCGGCTCGTGTCGACGACAGTCCGGCCGCCGAGCATCGCCCGGATCCGCTGGTCGTCCGGCTCGTGCCGCAACAGCGTCCGGCCCTCCTGCATGAAGTCACGCATGCGCATACTCATGGGTTCCGGTATAGGCCCGGCCCGGCCACCGGCCATCGGTAGGTACTGCCCATTTCTGCGCTCGGCATGGCCTATAGATCGCTGACAGCGTGCTGGCAGTGTTCGGCGGTAGCGTCCGCGTCATGACATCGCCGATGACCGTCGTCGACCTGCGGCAGTACACCACCCATCCGGGCCGGCGCGATGAGTTGGCCGAGGTGTTCGACGCGTTCTTCGTGGAGAGCCAGGAGGCCGAGGGCATGCACATCGTCGGCCAGTTCTACGACCTCGACCGGCCGGACAGGTTCGTCTGGATCCGCGCGTTCGCCGATCTCGAGACCCGTGCCCGGGCGCTGCCGGCCTTCTACTACGGCCCGGTCTGGAAGGAGTACGGAGCGCGTGCCAACGCCACCATGCTCGACAGCGACAACGCGCTGCTGGTCCGCCCGCTCACGGTCGGACCCGGGTACCCGGTCCCGGGCGGAGCACGTCCGCCGGCCGGCGCCACCGACGCACCGCCGACCATTGTCACCGGCGCCGTCTATCACCGCGCATCATTGGACGACGGTCTGCCCAAACTGTTCGGCGAGCTCGTCGAGCCGGTGCTGCGGGACACCGGTGCGGAGCCGGTCGTGCGCTACGAGTCACTCGTTGCCGATAACAACTTTCCGCCGCTGCCGCTGCGGGACGAGCTGGTATTCGCATGGTTCGCCGTACTCGACGACGACGCGGCGTACCAGGACTATCGCGCTGCGCTGAACCGGTCGCAGGCCTGGCAGCGTACGGTCTTGCCTGAACTACAGAGCAGATTCATCGCATCGGCTGAGGAGTTGCGGCTCAGGCCGACCCCTAGGTCCCAGTTCGGGGCCACCTGGACGACGCACTGACAACAACCTGACGATCACGCGAACCGTTCGCGGATCATCGGCGTACTGAGCGGCGAACGACCCGTTCCGCACTGTTCCGCGCCGTGGGGCGGGGCGATCGCGGTTGCTCTGATCTAGGCAATTGGCTCGCCGAGATGGGTAGTCGTTACCCATGAACATCCCCCTGGTTTCTCCGTACAAATGTTTCTGGACGCGGACGTTCCGCGTCATTCGTATGGAGGGGGAGGCATGGCGGACGTCTCGGGGGTGCTGGCTCCGCCGGCACAAGACGCCTCGCTGGGGGAGCGGTTCCGTGGCGGTGACCAGACCGCGCTGCGGGAGATGTACCAGCAATTCTCCGGACCGATGTTCGCGACGGCACTCGCGCTGCTCGGTGACCGCGAGCTCGCGGCCGACGCGGTGCAGCAGGCCTTCGTCCAGGCCTGGCGCGCCGCTGACCGGTTCGACCCGGACCGCGAGTTGCAGCCCTGGTTGTACGCGATCACGCGGCGGACCGCCGTCGACGTGTACCGGCGCAACCGGCGCACGGCGGGTCATGTCTCGCTGGACGAGTCGTGGGCGGTCGAGGCCGAACTGGCCACCGAGGGTCCGTCGATGGAGTCGACCTGGCGGCTATGGCAGGTCCGGACCGCGCTCGGCAAGCTACATCCGGACGAGCGGGAGGTTCTCCGGCTCGCCTACTTCGAGGGCAGCACGCAGACCGAGATCAGCGATCAGCTCGGGCTGCCGCTGGGCACGGTGAAGAGCCGGACCGCGCGGGCGCAGCGGCGGCTGGCGGCCCTGCTCGGACATTTACGCGACGCCTGCTGATCCGTCACCGGCCTGTCGCGCGTAGTGGCTGACGTGATCATCGACCACGGGCGTCGGCGGTCGTCCGACAATCCCCTGCGCGGCATCCCCGGCGTCGAGGACGTGCTGCGGCAGGGTGCTGTCTGGGCTGAAATACCCGACGACCTGGACAAGCGCGTGCTCGCGGCGACCCAACGGCCGGCGCCGCAGCCGCGGCGGCTTCCCGGTCCGTCGCGTCGTGTGTCGCTCGCGGCCACGGCTGGGGCCGTGTTCGTGCTGCTGGCCGGCATCGGACTGCTGATTGCGAACGGCGACGACTATGCCCACCTCGAGCTCGCCGGTACATCACTCGCGGCGCGCGCCCGCGCCGATGTCGAGCTGGCCGACACCCCTTCGGGCGCGGAGTTCCGGCTCGACGTTTCCGGGTTGCCGCCCGCGACCCCCGGCACGTATTACGAGGGCTGGCTGACCGGCGATCGCGGCTGGATCTCGATCGGTACGTTCCATCTGCACCGCGGCACCAAGGACGTCGTGCTGTGGTCCGGTGTCGAGCTCGCCGACTATCCGGTGATCGCCGTGACCGTGCAGAACGAGGGCGACGGCCCGAAGCCGTCCGGCCGGGTCGTGCTGCGCGGTGAGATTCCCCGAGAGCTTCGCTGAACCGATCCGTCGCGTCCCACATGCGGATGCTGAAGGATGCCGGTCGGGTTCAGGAGGGGTCCCCGCCGGCATTCGTCGTACTTGCCAGGGTGGTGCTCACAAGTGCGCGGACCGCGGCCTCCATCTCGGTACTCGGATCGTCCTCGTGGTACACGCGTTCGGCCGGTTCGATGTTGTCGAGGAACCGCTGGTAGACGATCGCGTTGATCACGTGCGCGAGTACGGTCATCGGCTCGAGGGCCCGGGCCGGATCGGTGTCCGGCCGATACTCGCGCCAGGCTTCGATCCAGGTCTCCTCGGCGACCGCGGCCTGGTCGTCGGGCACCCAGTCGCTGAACCGGAACAGGTCGTGCGCGGGGTGACCGAGGTACGCGTCGGCCCAATCGACGATCGTCTGCCGGGTGCCGTCGGACCGCCAGTTTCCCGGGTGGAAGTCGCCGTGGACGAGCGTGTACGGCAGGCCACTGGACTCGAGCTCGTCGACCAGCCGGGGAACTGCCTCGACCAGGCGCGGGTCAGTCCCCGGCATCAGCTCGAGCAGGTCGGGCGGAACCAGCATCGGCAGGTCCGTCGGCAGTGGATGGTCGGCTATGGCCGCCTGGACCCGGACCCAGCGGCGGACGACCGCCCGGATCGTCTCCTCGTCGGTCTCGAAGCAGTCCACGCCCGGCGCGTGGGTGAGCAACGACCACTGCCGGGCCGGGTCGGTCGCGAGCACGGTCGGCGCGATCGTGGCGTCGTACCGGGCGACGTGCCGGATCACGTCCGCGTCGCTGCGCATGAACGGACTGGTCGCCTTCACCCATACCGGACCCGTTGCCATAGGCAACTTGTACACGCAGGACAGGTTCCAGGACTTGACCTGCACCGGGCGGGCGGTGAGCGGTTTACCGAGCAACCGCGCGGCCCAGTCCAGCAGTTCGGCCGGCCCGCCAGGCTCGGCCCAGGCGGTCCGGAGCGGATGCGGCGCGAGGATCCGGTCCCAGTCGTCGCGCGGGGTCGGGTCGAGCACGCGGTGCGCCGGATCGCCGGCGGCCTCGACGTGGTAGCTCACCCAGCCGCCGCGACCGGTGACCGGGTCGGAAACGTCGATCAGCCTCAGCACCGCAGTCGGTACCCCGAGCAGCCGGTCCAGGTACGCCGTCACCGGCTCGACGTACGACCACCATGGCTCGGGTGCCACAAACTCCGGCGCGGCACCGGCGTACTCGCCGCGCACGCTGACCAGCGCCTCGACCGTCCTGGTTTCCCCCACGCGCTCAAGTGTGGGGATCGGCGCCCGGTCCGCAACCCGATAAACCAGTTGCGGCAACCGCGGCGCACCGGCATCTTTGGGATGCCGCAGGCACCGGACGGGTGCTGCCTGAGTGTGAGGGAGGCGTCGTCATGTCTACCGCCATTGTGCGGGCGCTGTGCGCTGTCCGCCTCTGTCATTCATCACACTTCAGGAGCACCATCCATGCCGACGTACGACGTCAACACCGAGCAGGACAACACCGACTTTGATCTGATCGACCAGCGTTTCGTCTTCGAGTACACCGCACTCGAGGAGCCCGGCGAAGGGCAGCGCTGGACCACATGGCTGGACGTCGAGCGCGGTTCTCGCGGCCCGGATCCACGACCCGACTGGGTTGTGACGGAACAGGCCGCGATCGACACCGAGCTCGGCGTCCTCAAGACCGGAAAGGAGGCCGACGTCTTCGTCTTGGAACGTGCCGTACCCGGCGGGCGCGGCGCACTGATGGCGGCGAAGCGGTACCGCTCGGAGGAGCGCCGCTCGTTCCATCGCAGCGCCTCGTACGTCGAGGGACGCCGCACCCGAAACAGCCGTGACACCCGCGCGATGGCGAAGAAGACCGCGCATGGCCGCACGGTCGCGGCCGGCCAGTGGGCGTTCGCCGAATGGGAGGCGCTGTGCCGTCTGTGGACCGCGGGCATCCCGGTGCCGTACCCGGTCCAGATCGATGGGACCGAGATCTTGATGGAGTTCGTCGACGACGCAGACGGTGGTGCCGCACCCCGGCTGGCGCAGGTCCGGCCGCGCGGCGAGCTGCTGCGGTCGTACTACGACCAGGTCCGCGACGCGATGGCCGAACTGGCCCGGGCCGGGATCGCGCACGGCGACCTGTCGGCGTACAACATCCTCGCCCAGGGCGACAGGATCGTCCTGATCGACCTACCGCAGGTCGTGGACATCATCGGCAATCCGCAGGGGATGGACTTCCTGATGCGCGACTGCCACAACATCTCCGGCTGGTTCACGTCTCGCGGCCTCGAAGTCGACGAGCACGAACTGTTCGCCGACCTCCTGACCCACGCCTTCTGATCCACATGCCCATCTCCCCGCCAACCACCCTCCGCCATCGCTGTCCCAACAGCGAACCGGCGGCTTGATATATGCGGACGGCGGCCGTCCCGGACGGCCGCCGTCCACCCCCACCGTGTCCAGGTAGGTAGTCGGTCGCCGTTTACAGCATCGCCGGTATGACCTGGGCTCGACGGCAAGCTGCGCGAACTGCGGTTCTACCTCGGTGAGGACACGATGAGAGTCACCTACCGGATCGCGCCCGGCCGGCGGATTGTTCTGTTGACGGTCTTCAGGAAGAGCAGGGTGCGGGAGCAGCGGGAGATCGAGCGGGCGCGGCTGGCGTATCGGCGGTGCGTCGCCGAACGGCACTCGGTGGGTGAGGGGAGTGGAGACGATGGCTGAGCGGGAGAGTTGGGGGCGGCTTCGTGGCCGTCGGATGAGCGAGCCGGGTGCTGAGGATGCGTACGAGGCGACGAGGCTCGCGTTCGAGCTCGGCGCCAGCGTCCGGTCGATGCGCTCGACGCGCGTTTGGAGGTCCGGCTCACCCCGGGCTCGTCTGCGGCCTGATAGACGACCTCGGGCAGGATGGGGTGGGTGAGCCGTCTTTATCGGACCGAGTTGACGCTGCCTGTTGCGCCCATTGGTGATGAGAATCCGTTGCCGTTGTTGCGGGTGCCGCGGGAGATGCACGAGCTCAGCAATTTCGATGACCTGCCCGAGGATCTTGCCGAGGGGATTCGGTACGGAGGGCTGCACAGTCTGTTGCCGTGCCTCGTGCAGGACGGCTATGGACGGGAGCGGACACCTACGCCGGTGCCCGCGCTGGTGCTGGAGAACGAGCGAGTCCGTGCGACCGTGCTCCCGTCGTACGGCGGCCGACTCTGGTCGCTTGAGTCCGACGGCCGCGAACTGCTGTACCGCAACCCGGTCGTACAGCCGGCGAACCTCGCACTGCGCAACGCCTGGCTGGCCGGTGGCGTCGAGTGGAATCTCGGCAGCACGGGCCACTGGACTAATACCTGCGAACAGTTGCATGCGGCAACAGTCGCCGGACCGGACGGCGAGCCGGTGCTGCGGTTGTGGGAGTGGGAGCGTACCCGGAACCTCGTCGTACAGCTCGACTTCTGGTTACCGGCGGACTCAGCACCGCTGTACGTCGGCGTACGCATCCGCAACCCGCATGAGTACGACGTACCTGCGTACTGGTGGTCGAACATCGCCGTACCCCAGTCGCCGGGTGGCCGGGTACTGACGCCGGCCGACCAGGCGTGGCACTTCGGTTACCAGGGCTCGCTCGATCTGATCGACGTGCCGGAGTACGACGGGATCGACCTGACCTATCCGATGCGACACAAGCGCGCGGCCGACTTCTTCTTCGAACTGCCCGCCGGACAGCCGCGGTGGATCTGCGCGGTCGACGAATCCGGTCAAGGCATGTTCCAGGCGTCGACGGCTCGGCTGCGCGGTCGCAAACTGTTCGTCTGGGGGACCAGTCGAGGTGGTCGCCGCTGGCAGGAATGGCTCGCACCCGGCGCCGGGGGACATGGCTACACCGAGATCCAGGCCGGACTGGCACGGACTCAACTGGAACACCTTCGGTTGCCTGCGGCAACCTCCTGGTCCTGGCTGGAGGCCTACGGCCCGGTGACGGTCGACGCCGCGCACGAGTCGTGGCCCGCAGCCCGCAGATCGGCCGGCTCGGTCATCGAACCCGTGGCGGCAGACCTCGACAGCCGGCACGACCAGTGGCTGGCGTTTGCCGACACCGAGCCCACGGAGCGGCTCGTCAGCGGATCGGGCTGGGGCGCTCTCGAAGTGACGCGGCTGAAAATCGACACGCCCGGGACCCCCTTCGAGGAGATCGGCTCGAGGCAGCAGCCGTGGAAGGACCTCCTCGAAGGCAAGCCGCTGGACCAGGATCCGGCCCTACCGCCGGATGGCACACTCGTCGCACCGGGCTGGCGCCAGGCGTTGGAGTCCGCGCCGGAGACCTGGCTGGTCTGGTACCACCGCGGCGTCGCCCGTTGGTACGACGGCGAGCACGAGGCTGCCCGCGAGGCCTGGGAACAATCGCGAGGGACCACCGAGTCCGCCTGGGCACTGCGCAACCTCGCCGTCAGCACCGACGACCCGGCCGAAGCGGCCGACCTCTACCGTAGGGCGCTACGCCTGGCACCCAACCTACGACCGTTGGTCGTTGAGGGGCTCGAATTCCTATTGGACAACGAGTTCTACGACCAAGCGGCGGAGGTTCTCGCAGAAGCCGAGCTGCCACCGATGAAGCACGGCCGGATCAGGCTCGCCGAGGCGCGGCTGCGCTTGGCGCGAAACGATGCCGCCGGCGCGCAGGCATTGCTCGAGGAGGGCATCGACCTGGCCGATCTGCGCGAGGGCGCGAACCGGCTCGCCGACCTGTGGCGCGAGGTCCAGGCGGCGCTAGGCACCGATAGCCCCGTCCCGGACCGCTACGATTTCAGCATGGTCGACTAGCCGTTCCGACTAGTCGGGGAAGTGGGGCGCGAGCACGCTGTACAGCGCGTCGAGCCCGGTGCGCAGCACCGCGGCGTCGGCGGGCGGCTCCAGCCGATCAGCCAGGTGCGCCACCGACTCGCCCATCGTGATCACCAGCGAGACCGCCTGCCGGAACGCCTCGCTGTCGCGGGCGCCGAACCGATCGATCAGCAGGGCGGAGAACTCGACCGCGTGCTGGTCGTCGAACTCGCCGGGCCGGGTCTCGAGATCCGGGTCGCCCAGTCCGCTCAGTGCCACAGCACGGAATCCGGGGTCGGTGCGGTGCATCTCGCGGAAGGTGTCCATCGTGACGTCGACGGCCTGCCGCCATTCGCTGACCGTCGCGAGCCGCTGGCCGACTGCCTCGCCGTACCGGGCCTGGTTGCGGCGTGCGACCGCCTGCATCAGCGCCCGCTTATCCGGGAAGTAGCGGTAGACCGAGCCGACCGCGATCTGCGCTCGCTTGGCGATGCTGCTGGTCGAGGCGCCGTCGTAACCGCGCTCGGTGACCTCGAGGCAGGCGGCGTCCAGGATCCGCTCGACCTGGGCGCTCGCGCGGTCCTGCGTCGGCACCCGGCGTAGAACGTACGCACCGGGCGAGGGCGGGCCGTCCATCGTCTCATTCTCTCCGATGACAGCGATTGTTCTGACATGACGGCCTTCTGACCCGGCACATCCTGGGTAATCACGTTATCACCAACAGTGATACGAGTTACACGATCAAGTAACAGGTCCGAAGGTTCCTCACATCGGGGCCCTTAGAGGGTGCACCATGTCCCAGATAGTCCGCCAGCTGGGGGGTTCCACTATGGTGCCGCGTCCACGCGCCGCCGCTGTTGTTGCGGCTGCCGTCGTCGTGCTCGCGTTCGCCGGGGCGACGCCGCCCGCCGCGATCGCGCACGAGGATCCGGGCCGGACCGGCGCGCAGCACGCGGCCGACGACCTGGCCAACGTGCCGATGAGCGTTATCGAGCGGAACACCAAGGCCAACGCGGACAGGATCACCAAGCAGACCGGCACCCGTCCCGGCCGGCGGTCGCCGGCGGCCCAGGAGCGGGCCGCGGAGATCGCCGCAGTGGCGGACCCGGGAGCAGTGGGTACGTTCGGTACGCCGCACAACACCCCGGTCGTCCCCGTCTTCACTGCGATGTTGCCGAACGGCAAGGTGCTGATGTGGGACTCGGTCGGCGACAACGCCGCCGAGCACTACCCGAACCACACCTTCACCCGCGCCGCGGTGTGGAACCCGGCGAACAACACGTACAAGACGGTCAACGTCGCGGGGTACAACATCTTTTGCGCGGGCTTCGCCCAGTTGTCCGACGGCAATGTTCTCGTTGCCGGCGGCAACCGTGACCAGGCGCTACACGGACTGCGGACCACGTTCATCTTCAACTGGCAGACCGAGACCTGGACCCGTGGCCCGGACATGGCCGCCGAGCGCTGGTACCCGTCGGTGACCGCGCTGTCGAACCACGAGGCGCTGATCCTCGGCGGTGGCCCGGCGACGCCGGAGATCTACCAGACCAACAAGTGGATGCGGCTGCTCACCGGCATCGCCGCGCCGGCGAACCGGCTGTACCCGCTCATGTCGGTCCGGCCGGACGGCAACGTCGACCTGGTCGGTCCCGGCCCGCAGATCCTCACGCTCAAGACCGGCGGCGCCGGCCAGCAACTCTCGAGCACGCCGCGGGACACGATCAACCGCGACTACGCCAGCTTCGCGACCATCAAGCCCGGTACGACGATGGTGGCCGGTGGCGGCATCATCACCGAGGGCGGCCAGACCAGCGTGCCGACCAAGACCGTCAAGCTGGTCAACTCCAACACCAGCCCGCCGACCGTCACCGACGCGGCGCCGATGGCGAACGCGCGCCGGCAGTTCAACCTCACGGTTCTTGCCGACGGCAACGCTCTGGCGACCGGCGGTTCGTACTCCGGCGCGGTCAGCAGCACCGTCGACCTGTCCCATCCGGTCTTCGCGGCCGAGTTGTACAACACCACGACGAACACCTGGAGCACGCTGGCGTCGGCGGCCCGGGTTCGGCAATACCACTCGACCGCGCTCCTGCTACCCGACGGCCGCGTGATGACCGGTGGCGGCGGCATCTGCTCCGTGTGCGAGTCGGTCGGGTACCTGGAAAAGAACGTGGAGTACTTCAACCCGCCGTACCTGTACAAGAAGGACGGCAGCGGTGCGCTCGCTCCGCGGCCGACCCTCGGCACCACGCCCACGTCGGCCGGCTACAACACCACCTTCACGGTGACCTCGTCCATGCCCACCGGTACGAACATCCAGAAGGTGGGCCTGGTCAAGCTGGGCGCCCCGACCCACGGCGACGACCAGGGCCAGCGGTACGTCCCGCTGGCCTACACCAGGGTGGGCGGCAACCTGACGATCAAGACGCCGGCGAATCCGAACCAGGCGCCGCCTGGCTACTACATGCTGTTCGTCACCGACACCGCCGGTACGCCGTCGCTGGCCAAGTTCGTCAAGCTGACCTCGGCCGTTCCCACCCCGCCGGCCGCTGTGCACCAGACGATCTCCAGCCCCGGCAACCGTTGCCTCGATGTCGACCACAGCTCGACCACACCTGGCGCGATCATCCAGGCCTACGACTGCAACGGCACCGCCGCGCAGCGCTGGTCGCACCCGGCCGACGGAACCCTGCGGGCGCTCGGGCTCTGTGCCGGCGTACCGTACGGCGCCACCCAGCCCGGCGTACGGCTGCAGACCGTCACGTGCAGCGGTACGGACACCGCGCAGAAGTGGTCGATCAACTCCGACGGCACCATCCGCTCGCAGAAGAACCCGAGCGTCTGCCTGTCCGTACCGGGCAAGGCCACCGCGGAGCGGGTCACACTCGACAACTGCACCGGCGCGGCAACACAGAAGTGGCGCTACTAGGCGCCACCAGGTCGCGCCTCGTCGTACGACACCCCGGTCAGCATGAGCAGATCGACCACGCCGCCGGTGCACGCGTCGAGCAGTCCACGGCCATCGTGATGGACACCGCAGCTTGCCTACCGGTGGCGGCGCCGGAGAGGGTGTTGTCATGACCGAGAACAGCCGCGAGGACTACGGGGACTACAGCGTCGACGACGAGGACCAGCTCCAGCCGGACGACACCCTCGATGACCGCGGGGTGGAGGACACACTCGACGAGGGGTACTCACCGCCCGAGAAGTGGTCGGCGGCGGAGGGGTACGGGAACACCGCCGACGAGGCGCTACAGGGCGAGTCACTGGAGCAGCGGCTGGCGCAGGAGATCCCGGACCCCGATCCGTACACCGAGGACGGCGAGAACGTCGGCGGCCCGGAGGTCGGCGACGAGCGGTCCGGCCGTCTGGTCGCCCCGGACGAGGGCGCCGGGCCGGACGAGGAGAAGGACATGATCGCCGAGGACGTCGGTATCGACGGCGCCGCCGCGAGCGCGGAGGAGGCGGCCGTCCACGTCGTGGACGACGAGGACTGAGTCGTGTGGGGTGTGCGGGCCACCCGGTTGTTCGACGGCGAGCGGCGGATCGACGATGCGCTGGTACTGATCGAGGGCGGCCGGATCGCGGCGGTACGGTCCGGTGGTGAGCAGGCTTCCGGCGTGACCGACCTCGGCGACGTCACCCTGCTTCCGGGCCTGATCGACCCGCACGTCCACCTGGTCATGGACGCCACGCCGCCGGTGGTCGAGCGACTGACCCAGGCCGGCAACGACGTGCTGCTGGAACGAATGCGAGCCGGTGCCCGGCAGTCGCTGGCCGCCGGTGTGACGACGGTGCGTGATCTCGGCGACCGGTCGTATCTAGCGCTGGAACTGGACGACGGGACGGCGCGACGGTGCTGGCTGCCGGTCCGCCACTGACGGTCCCGGGCGGGCACTGCTGGTTCCTCGGCGGCGAGGTCTCCGGCCTACCTGCCCTGCGCGACACCGTCCGCGAACACGCCGAGCGTGGTGTTCACGTGATCAAGGCGATGGCGACCGGTGGCGGGCTCACACCCGGTTCGCGGCCGCAGGACCGGCAGTTCTCCGATGAGGAGTTGCGCGCGATCGCAGACGAGGCACACCGGCACGGGCTGCCGGCCACCGCGCACGCACATGCGGCCGCCGGTATCGCGGCCGCGCTGGACGCAGGATTCGACGGCATCGAGCATTGCACGTTCGTGACAGGCGTCGACGAGGATCTGGTACGCCGCCTCGCCGCCGCGGGAACAGTGGTGTCATTCACCCTCGGGATGCTCCCCGGCACCGAGCCGGCGCCCGAGCAGGAGCTGATGCGGCGGAGCTTCACGCGGCGCTACGGGCCCTGTACGCCGGTGGCGTGAACCTGCTGTGCGCGAGTGACGCGGGGATATTCCCGATCAAGCCGCACCCGACGCTGACCTACGCCATGGAGGCCATAGCGGAGCAGGCCGGCATCCAGGCGCTAGACATGGTGCGCATGGCAACGGTCTCGGCAGCGGCAGCCGTCGGCCTCGGCGACCGCAAGGGCCGGGTCGCCGCCGGTTACGACGCCGACCTGTTCGCCGTCGCGGGCGACCCGCTCACCGATCTGTCCGTCCTTCGCGAGGTCCGCGCCGTCTACCGGTCCGGCCGCCGGATCGTCTGACCGCGCGACACGGTCGCGAACACGACGTCGACCAGATCGGCGCGGTGGAACGGCTGCCAGCGGGTCAGCATCGGCGGTACGACCCAGCCGATCCGCCCGGTCGCCTCGGTACTGGTCGGGGACGTCGCGATCCAGTCATCCGGGCCGGAGTGGACGGTGCCGCCGGCTGCCGCAACCAGATCCGCCGGGAACGACCCGGCACCGACGACGAAGTGCCAGCGGCGGCCGCGCGGCACCGTCGCGGTCGGGCACGTGGTGATCAGCTTGTGGTTCAGCATCGCGCCGTACCGGGCAGGCAGGTCGACCACGTCGAACCACGACGTCACCAGCGCGACATCCCACTCGTGGCCGGGCGCCCAGACCTGGGCGGCCTCGGCGGGCGTGGTGACGATGGCGGACACGACGTGCGGGTCCGCGCAGACCGAGCCACACGGACAGCGCGGACCCCAGGGCACGGCCAGCGCGGCGACCGGCCAGTCGTGCGCGGTGTACTCCCGGACGCGCTCGCCGATCCGCGCCCGCCGGCCCGGCCTCACCGGACCACGCCGACCGCGAGCAGTTGCCCGCTCGCGGCGACCAGGTCGGGATGACGATCGGCGGTCCGGGCCGCGGCCAAGGCCGTCGTGAGCGGGTCCGGCGAGCCGAGCGTCGGCGGTAGTGGCGTACCCGGCGGGAAGTGCCGGTCGACGGCGACCGCGAGCCAGCCGCCCGGTCCGGTCAGCCCGTGTACCTCGACCTCGGCCAGCCCGGCCAGCAGGAACTCCGCGGTCAACTCCGCGGGCGAGTGATAGTACATCTGCGGAACCCGGTCGTTGTCCGGGCTAAATCCGCTGGCGAGGATGTCGGCCACGACCTGCTGCCGTTCGCAAAGTTGGTTGGCGATCGTCGCGCCGAACAGGTTCGGGTACCGATTGACCGCCACCGCGGCCACGACCGCACCCGGCCGCGCCACCCGGACCGCCTCGGCGAGCGCTCGTACCCGTTCCTCTGGCGGCAGGTGGTACAGCGGGCCTGCCAGCAGCACGAGTCCGTACGACCCGTCCGGCCACGGCAGCGAGCGGGCGTCGCCGAGGGCAGCCGACCGTACACACCGCCGGGCGGCGAGCACATGCCGCGGTACCGGATCGAGCAGGTCGACCGGATGCCCGGCCGCCTGGATCCAAGCCGCGTGCGCACCGGTGCCACCGCCGACGTCGGCGACCGGCTCGGGCGGCTCCGGGAGTCGAGGGCAGAGCAGTTCGCGGAGCCGGATCGCCTCCAGCTGGCCACGCAGGGTCCCGCTCAGCCGGACAGACTCGTCGCACCGGTCGGTATAGAACTCCAAGACCTGATCACAGGCGGTAGGCCTCACACGATCCAGCGTCGCCAGCCGATTCGGCCCTGAACAGGTGAGCTCAGTGGGCCAGATGTGGGCTACCAGCCGGTTCTAGCGCCGGGTGACGAAGACCTCGCAACCCCGGGACGGGACGAGCGTGACGTTGCGGGCGGTCGCCGGCTCCGGGTCCGGCCGGGCCGCGTTGATGTCGTACCGGCGCAGCGTGGCGCGGAGGATCTCGGTGCCCTCCATCAGCGAGAAGCCGGCACCGAGGCAGCGCCGCAGGCCGCCGCCGAACGGGATCCAGGTGGCGGGCGCCGGCGGATGTTCGCCGAGGAACCGCTCGGGCCGGAAGTCCTCCGGGTCCGGGTACAGGCTGCCGTCCGCGTGTACCAGCCCGATCGCCGGCATCAGCGTGGTGCCACGCGGGAGCTTGTAGCCGGCGATCTCGACGGTCTCGGTGACCCGCCGGCCTACCTGGTAGATCACCGGCCGCAGCCGCAGCGACTCCTTCGCCACGGCTTCCAGGTACTGGTTGTCGCCGCTGTCGGCCGCGTTCTGTGCGGCCCGCTGCTGCTCCGGCCGCCGGGCCAGTTCGTGGAACGCCCAGGCCATCGACGTCGCGGTCGTCTCGTGCCCGGCCAGCAGCAGCGTCACCAGCTGATCGCGCAGTTCCTCGTCGGACCAGTTGCCTGCGGCAAGCAGTTTTGAGAGCACGTCGGTCCGGTCGGCCAGGTCCGGGCTATCGCGCCGGGCCGCGATCTCGTCGTACAGGATCTCGTCGACGCGACGCTGCGTCTCGACGTATGTATGCCATGGCCGGACCTTGAGCAACGTGGGGTAGAACCCGCCGAGCATGATGATCGGCCGGACCTCGACCACCTTGCCGACCAGCGGGCGCAGTTGCGCGAGCCGGTCCTCGGCGGTCACACCGAACACCACCTGCAGGATGACCTCCAGCGTCAGCGCGCGCATCCGCTCGTGCAGCCGGAACGTGGTCCCGGTCTGCCACGACGCCACCTCGGTCTCGGCCAGCCGGGCCACCATGTCGGCGTACGAGCGCAGTGCCTGGCCATTGAATGCAGGCATCAACTGCTTGCGCATCCGCAGGTGCTCGTCATCGTCGAGCAGCAGCAGCGAATGCGCGCCCATGATCGGCTGCAGCACGGTGTTGCCCTCACCGGCGTGCATGACCGACCCGGGCCCGGCGAACACCTCGCGGATGTGCTCGGGCCGGGTCAGAACGATCACCACCCGGCCGGACGGCACCAGCCGGATGGTGAACACGTCGCCGTACCGTCGTCGGAGCCATGGGAACAGCCACTTGCGGTGCCCGGCGAAGATCGCCGTCTGCACCAGTGTCGGCAGCCGGGGTCCCGGCGGCAGCGACCGGGCGGTCTCCCGGTCCAGCGTGCGCGTCCCCAGCAGCGGCGTCTCTTCCCTCTGACCGACCGGCATGCCCCCACGCTACGTCCCCAAGATGAACGGCTAGCCCTTTCGCCTGCTGGCAGGCGCTCGGAGCGCGCGGTGGGCGGCGTCCACCGCAGCCGATCTGAGGTCGGCCGGCGGCACGTCGGGGAGCAGGATCGCGCAGTCCTGCAGCCCGCCGAGGGCGACGACCGCTCGGACCCGGTCCGCCGGCTTGTCGCTGCCGACCAGGACCGCATCGAGCTCGGCCCGCCAGTGCAGGAGGTCGCTCAGGACCTCGAGTTGGCTGAGCACGCTGACGTCGCGCAGCACACTGAGGAACAGGCCGCGGTGCTTGGCGCAGAGGTCGAAGTACTCCTCCAGTATCCGGCGCTGGTTCTCGGCACCCAGCTCCTCGGCCCTGCTGCTGAACGAGCGGAGGTCCGCGGCGAGCGGATCGACCAGCTCGTTCAGCAGTTCGCCCTTGGACGAGTAGTGGTAGTACAGCGCCGCCTTGGTGATGCCGAGCCGTTCGGCGATCTGGCGCAGGCTCGTCTGCTCGAAGCCCTGCTCGGCGATCAGCTCCATCGCCACCGCGCGGATCTCCGCCCGGGTGTCGGTGTTCAGGCGAGGCATGGCCCTCCTTCGTCTCAGCCATCGTACCCGCTTCCTTACCGTTCAGTTAGTTACTTGTCGCCCGGTAAGTAGATGTGTTAGCTTACTGACCGACAGGTAAGTAAAGCCTCGTGAGGGGAGCCGAGCATGAATCGCAACGTCCTGATCTCCGGAGCAAGCGTCGCCGGACCCGCACTCGCCTTCTGGCTGCAGCGCTATGGATTCAAGCCGACGATCGTCGAGCGGTCCGGGACCGTTCGCTCCGGCGGGTACCCGATCGATATTCGTGGCATCGCCGTCGACGTCATCGAGCGGATGGGCGTGTTGCCGCAGATCCGGGCGGCCCACATAGACACCCGGTACGCCACCGCGGTGGCTGGGGACGGCCGCCGAATCGGGCGGATGAGCACCGGCGAGATCGGTGGCTCCGGGGGTCTCGAGCTGCCGCGTGGTTCGCTGACCTCGGTGTTGTACGACCAGAGCCGTGACGACGTCGAGTACGTGTTCGACGACTCGATCACCTCGATCGAGCAGGCCGACGGCGAGGTCCACGTCACCTTCGCCCGCGGCGCCGCGCGCACGTTCGGGATGGTCGTCGGCGCCGACGGTCTGCACTCGAATGTGCGGAGGCTGACCTTTGGGCGGGAGGAGCCCTACCGTCGCTATCTCGGCTACTGCTTCGCCGGCTTCTCGATGGACAACGAGTTCGGCCTGGACAGCGAGGTTGTGCTGCACAACGTGCCGGGCCGGATGACTGCGGTCTATGCGGTGCGCGGGATGGCGAAGGTCCATGTCCTGCTGGCGTTCGCCGCACCGGAGCAGAGCTACGAGCGGCTCGACGCCGGTCGTCAGCTGCAGCTCGTCGAGGACGCCTTCGGCGACGCCGGATGGCGGGTACCCCGGCTTCTGGAGGCGATGCGAGTGGCCGACGACCTCTTCTTCGACTCGATCAGCCAGATCAGGATGCCGCACTGGACGAAACACCGGATCGCGCTCGTCGGCGACGCGGCGTACGCGCCGTCCTTCCTGTCCGGGCAGGGCACCAGTCTCGCACTGGTCGCCGCGTACGTCCTCGCCGGTGAGCTGGCGCTTGCCAAGGGCAACCATGTCCAGGCGTTCGCCAACTATGAACGAACGATGCGGCCGTTTGTCGAGACCAACCAGCGGCTGGCGGTGCGCGGCGCTGGGGCGATCATGATCCCGACCACGCGTGCCGGACTCTGGCTGCGGAACCGGGCGCTCGCATTCGCGCCGCTGTTGAGCAGGCTGCCGATCAACCTGGACGCCGGCGTCCAGCGAGCCGCCAATGCGATCGCCCTCGCCGACTACCCCATGCCGACCAACCTGCCCGACTGACCCCTCCACCCGTTCATCGGACGCGTTTGGTCACCTGGCGCCGTGTGCGATCCAGCCGCCCTGGGCCGCGATCGACGACTCTTCCTCGACGCCGGCTATGAGCTGGGCGTCCTGCGCGCCTTCGACCTGTTCGGCATGACGCACCCATCGAGTGCGTCGCCGTCCTAACTCATGGCTGAGCCCCTCCAATCAGGGTTCGCGCCCCCCTGTGACAAGGTGCGGACCCCAACCCGAGGTGCGGACCCCAACCCAGGGTGCGGACCCCAACCCGAGGTGCGGACCCCAACCCGAGGTGCGGACCCCAACCCAGGGTGCGGACCCCAACCCGAGGTGCGAACGCCAACCCAGGGTGCGGACCCCAACCCAGGGTGCGGATCCCAACCCCGGGCGCGGGCGCCGGCCCCGACCCGGGGCGGGTGGCCCACCCCGTCCGGG
>JBKPSJ010000296.1:0-3268 GCA_046765875.1 Actinomycetota bacterium | reverse complement strand
GGTTCTGTCCGCTACCGAGACCGAACGAGGCCCCGCCCCGGACGGATCCGGGACGGGGCCTCAGAGCTTCGTGCACCTGACCGCGCGGGTCAGGGGTGGTTCAGTTGAACGAGTCGCCGCAGGCGCAGGAGCCGGTCGCGTTCGGGTTGTCGATCGTGAAGCCCTGCTTCTCGATCGAGTCCACGAAGTCGATCGTCGCGCCCTTCAGGTACGGCGCGCTCATCCGGTCGGTGACCACGTTCACACCGCCGAAGTCCTTGACGATGTCCCCGTCGAGCTGGCGCTCGTCGAAGAACAGCTGGTACCGCAGTCCGGAGCAGCCGCCCGGCTGCACCGCGACCCGCAGCGCCAGGTCGTCTCGCCCTTCCTGATCGAGCAGTGCCTTCACCTTGGCGGCAGCGCCATCGGTGAGGATCACGCCATCGGCGATCTTCTGCTCGGTCCGCAGTTCGGTCATGCCCGGCTCCCAGTCATCGACGTACCTGTCATCCCGGCTACAACAGCGGTCATACCGGGACCATTCCCATGTTCGCACACCTGTTCCCAGGCTCAAGTGCGCGGCTCACACTCCGGTGTCCGGGGACTTCGACGCACGCTCACGCCCGGCGGTTCGGCCAGCCGACTCGGCCGGTCGGATGCGGCCCCGATCCATCGTCAGCGGGCCCAGGTGCGGGCGACGCGTTCGGCGAGGTCGGCCAGGGATCCGGCCGGATCGGCGAAGGCGCGCTCCTCCCCCACCAGATCCACCAGCGCGTATGCCGACTCGACGCCCATGGTGCGCATCTCCCGCGCCCCGAGCATCACCTGTCCGGCCAGTACGACACACGGGCGCATCGCGTCGTTGGCCACCTTCGCCACCCCGCTGATCACCTTGCCGTGGCGGGACTGGAAGTCGAACGCGCCCTCGCCGGTCAGCACCAGGTCCACCTTGCTCGCGGCCGCCCGCAGATCCGTGAGCCCGGCCACCAGGTCGATCCCGGACACGAGTTCGGCGCCGAGCAGCAGCAGGCCGTACCCGAGGCCGCCGGCGGCACCGGCTCCGCGCGCGGTCGCGGTCTTGGCCCCGGCCAGTCCGGCGAACCGGGCCAGCCAGGCGTCCACCTCCGGCCTGCGCTCCTCGGCGATGCCCTTCTGGCCGCCGAACACGTTCGTCGCACCGCGCAGCCCGAGCAACGGGTTCTCCACGTCGCTGGCCGCGACCAGCTGAACGCCTTCAACCTGCTTGCGTGCCGCGCTCAGGTCGACGTCGGTCAGGTCCTTCAGGCCGGCAGCGCCGCACTCGAGCCGGTCGGCCGGGGTCGCGCCGAGTGCAGCGAGCATGCCCGCGCCGGCGTCGTTCGTACCCGATCCGCCAAGGCCGAGGACGATCCGCCTCGCGCCGCCGTCGACGGCCGCCGCGATCAGTTCGCCGACGCCGTACGTCGACGCGTCCTCGGGACGGCGCTCATCGACCGGCACCAGGTGCAGGCCGCATGCCTGGGCCGACTCGACGTACGCGGTCTCCCCCGCCATCAGCACCGTGGCCGGCACCGGCTGGCCGAGCGGTCCGCGGACCGTGACCGAGAGCAGCGTGCCGTCGACGACGCTGCTCAGCACATCGATGAAGCCCGGCCCGCCATCGGCCATCGGTGCGACGTACACCTCGGCACCCGGGTCACGCCGCCGCCACCCCGCCTCGATCGCCGCGGCCGCCTCGACGGCCGTCAGCGTGCCGGCGAACTTGTCCGGCGCGATCAAAACCCGCATGGCGCAATCCTCGCCTATCCCGTCTCCACCCGCCCCAACCCCGGGTCCGGGTCTCGCGACCTGGCGCGCACCGGTTCTCGCAGCTCCAGCAGTCAGTTCGCCGGAACGCCGGGGCGCCACCGATCAAGACCTGGGGCTTTGCACGGCGGCTGCGCGCGTGCGCTTCCGGGCCGCGGGCGTGACAGCATGGCGCGGCATGGGCGAGGCGACGCAGTGGAAACCGACGATCATCGAGCACGGCGACCGGATCGGCGCGACCGCAAGCCTGCGTCCGGGCGCGTCCGCCGCGGTGCGCGACGGTGACCGGCTGCTGCTCACCCGGCGGAGCGACAACGGCCAGTGGTGCCTGCCCGGTGGCGGCGTCGACGCAGGCGAACGCCCTGCGGAGACCGCGATCCGTGAGGTACGCGAGGAGACCGGCCTGACAATCAAGGTCACCGGCCTGCTCGGCGTCTACTCAGACCCCGACCTGGTGGTCCGTTACCCCGACGGCAGCCGGGTCCAGATCTTCGCGATCTGCTTCTGGGCCGAACCCGTCGAAGGCATCGCCGGCCTGTCCGACGAGGTCACCGACGTCGGCTGGTTCACCGCCGCCGAGGCAGCCGCACTTGACATCGTCGACACCCAGCGTCCCGTCCTGGCGACCGCCTACACCCTCTCTGCCACGTCCTACTTCGACGAACCCCACCCGTAACGGAACACTATGCGGGTTGGGTGGGTTGTTCGCGGATGGCGGAAGCCGTTGTGGATAAGGGGTTCCCGGCGAGTTTGTGTCGGTGCCCGGTCCTAGGTTGATCGGCGTGACCACTGTGATGGAGTGCTCGGACACACCGAGCTGGAGCCTCAACGGCGAGCCGACCCTCGCCGAACTCGACGCGCTCCACCACACCCTGACCCGGCTGGCCACCCGCCGCCTCGACCTCCTGCACCACCTCGACCGGCTCGGCCACGCAGCAGACCTCGGCGCCCGCGACACCATCGAACTGATCTCGCTACGCCACCGCCTCGACCCACACACGGTCCGCCGCGACCTGCGCACCGGCCACGCCCTGACCCGCTACCCCACCGTCGCATCCCGACTGCCCGGCACCCCACCCGACCACCGCGACCGCGACAGGGCCACCGCCAGCGGCACCGACGGCGGCGGCCCGGTGCCTGCGGTTGACGAGCACCGCCGGGCCGGATCCGCCAGACCCCCTGAACCCCGACCAGGCCACCGTGATCACCACGATCCTGGACAAGGCACCACCCACCGCACGACCGGCCGACCTGGCCATCGCCGAGGCCGACATGGTCATCGCCGCCCGCACCTGCTCCCCCGCGACCTGCGACTCCTCGGCACCGGCGCCCTCAACGCCCTCGACCCCGACGGCCCACCACCGCCGGAGCATGTGTCCTCCGACCGGGCCGACCGGGCCGACCGGGCCGACCCGACCGAGCGTGCCCACGCCGCCCAAACGCTGTGGTACACCCCCGGCACCGCCACCGATCCCACCGGCCACGGCCACCACGGCCACCGCGG
>JBKPSJ010000295.1:0-11078 GCA_046765875.1 Actinomycetota bacterium | reverse complement strand
CCACACGCCCGATCCATACTCGTCGCCCTGGCGGTCATCGCCCTCGCGGCAGCCAGCGCGTGCGGAAGCGACGCGCGTCAAACCTCGTCATCTTCGGTGAGCGGCCAGAACCCATCACCCGGCGTGTCGTCGGAGCCCGATCTGAGCAGCAGTCCGTCCGGGCCGGGGCAGCCCAAGACCGAAGCACGCCTGCGCCGGATCGCGACCACGACACAAACGCCGCTGTACTACCTCGGCGCAGAGTTCCACGGTTGGCCGCTGTACGACGCCATCATGTTCTCCGAAGGCACCGGGGACGAGAAAGACGAGTCCCTCGACCCCGGCCAGACCCTCTCGATCGGCTACGGAAACAACTGCTCCGAAGGCAGTTGCAGTGCGAGCGTAGAAGTGGACATCCTGGCCGCCGATGCCGTTGGTCTGGAGGCCGCGGAGGGCTGCAGCCGGCTGCGACCCGTTCGCGGCGTTCCCACGGTCGCGTTCCCGCAGGCCGGCACTGTCTTCCTGTTCACCGGTGACCAGACGTTATCGGTGGGTAGCACCCCACCCGACGTCAAACTGGCTGAGGAAGCGGCGACCGCCCTGCGAAGAGTCGGTGAGGACGGGCCAAGCAGCTCGCCCCTACCGCCGCCTCCCCTGCGAAGATCCCACTCATCGACAAGGGCTGCGGACGTACCCCGGGCGACCACGGCCCGGCTATGCCCGGCGAAGCGACCACGCAGCACTACGCGCTGCCCGACTTCACAGTCCCGAGGATCGGGGGCGGAAGGCTGCGCTGGGCCGACTACGCCGGCAAGCCGGTCATCGTGGTCGCCGGCGACGTCACCCAGGTCGCGCCAGCGGTCAGGCGCCTCGCCAAACTCACCTCCGGTGGGAAGTCCCCGGCCGTGATCGGGCTGATCTGGGACCCCTTCGGCAACAAGGAGCACCCCACGTCGACCGAGGTGATCAAACAGAAGGCCGGCAAACTGCCTGTCCCGGTCGGCTACCCCGCCACCTACCCGGCCGTCTGGCTCCAGGACTCCTCGGGCCTCGATGTGAGCGGGTCCGGAGTAATCGGATTCCTCGACGGCAAAGGCGTACCAGCGGCCCTAATGGGCACCGACGCCCCCGACACCGCGATCCGTGCCGAGATCCGACAACTTCACTGAGTACGTCTTCATTGAGCAGGTCGTATCGGCCTAGTGTGGGAGTACCGAGGGTTCCTCGTGTGCCGTCAGCGGAGGCGGCACCGTTCCCGGCGATGTGACGACGCGAGGCCGGTATCGACAGGGCCTGCCTCGAGAGAGCCCGGCGCCCATGCGACCCATGCGCACCTTCGGCCCCGTCGCTCCCCTCGGCGCAACTATCCGCCTGGAGGTCGAACACACACTCAGTGACCGTGGCGACGAGGTCCACATCTGGGTCTGCGGCGAACTCGACATCGCGACCCACGACGAACTGCAGGCCGGGTTGTCCAAAATCCCACTGGACGCCGCATCCGTCGTCAGGCTCAACCTGTCCGGGCTCACGTTCTGCGACGCCCACGGCGGCCGCCTACTCCTCCTGTACCTTCAACAAGCCAGTCGCCGTGGCTTGCTCGCCAGCATCGAAAGCCCGACACGAGCCGCGCGGCGAATCCTTGAACTCATCGACCCGGAAGCGGTCAAATCAGGTCGATGAAATCGGCGCCGCTCATCGAGCCAGGTCTATATGTCACCGCAACGGCAGCCGTAGCCGTTGTCGCCCTGACGCGCTTGCCGGAAACAGCATTCGAACAAGTTACTTGAAGAATTTGAGCGCCGTGATCCAGGCTTTGGGGTACTCGGCTATGGCCGCATTCACCGCAGCCTTGTAGTCGGCCTGCATCGCGGGCGTCATCTTCTTGTACGCGGCGTTGAGCTCGGCCACCAGTTCGGTCAGGACCGGGGAGTTGTCGGGCGGCGAGGCGTACTGGCCCCGAGGCTTGAGCGCACGCGCGTAGGCCTGCAACTCCTTCAGCGCATGCGCGCCATCGCCCCCTTGCAGTATCGCCAAGAACGTATGGACGTTCGCGCGCGCTTCGGTGGTCGCCGTGAGGTCCAAGGTCTCGTCGATGATCATCTGAGCGTCGCCGGCGGTCAGACGCTTTCGCTTCACCTGGGAGTTCAGCCACTCCATGAACGGTTTGACCCCGGGCGGGCCGGCGACCCACGCCCGCTTGGCCTCGGCCTCATATTTCAAGACCCAGTCCTTGGCCAGTTTCATGTCCATTAGATGGTGGGTTTCGTGAAACAGCGCACTCTGCGCGCGGAGACTGTCAAACTGGTTCTCGTCGATCTCGATGGCTGTCTCGAGGGTCGGGCTGAAGCTGGTATCCTTCTGGCCCGCGACGGCACCGTGCGCGCCACCCGACGAGTCGGGAGCCGACATCCCGGTCACATTGATCTTGCCGCTGGATCGGCCGACTGATGACCGATTCGACTGGATTTCGGCCTCTGCCACGCCGAGGATCACCGCCATTCTCCGGAGGTTCTCGCGGCTCAGTTGCTCGCGTACATTGTCCTTTTCTGTGTCGAGTGCGGTCTCCTCAGCCTTGTTCTTGGGCTGCATAGCGGCTAGCTCGGTGCTGCGTTGCTTGAGTTGCTTGACGCTCGCCATCAGCTGAGGCAGCCCGGCGAGCGAGGGTAACCCGTGCACGGCCGTAATCCCGGTGCTCATACCGGTAGTCGTGTCGCCACCCTTGGGCGCTGCGCCCACGAGGCCGGTGGCGAACGCCGCGCTTGCCTCTACCGCGCACCACCGCTTCGTGTCTGCGCGCTGTACGACAGCTGCCGGATCGGCCTTGGCCAGCCGCGCGACCGCGGTCGCCTGCCAGCGATCGTCGTACCCCTGCTCGTTGCCTATGACCCGTTTGGCCTTGACCAGCGTCCCCGCGGCATTGGTCCCGAGAGGTAGCTCGGTGAAGCTGAGTTTGCCGGGGGCGCGCTGCACGAGCAGCGTCGACGCAGGCTGCATACCGGAACGGCCGAGGAGCGTGCTTACGGCACGATTTCCTGCTAATCGCTGGAGAGAGAAAAGTGACGCCAGCGCGGAGTCGTCCCGTCCGCCCGGATCCTTCCGCGGCCGACGAACGCTCCCGTCGCGAGCGCGACGAACAGACGACAGGCCTATGTTCACAGGAGACCGCCATCCGCTACTGGCCACCGGTACTGCCTGCCATCGTCCCCCAGGACCCACCAATTGATACCTGGCAATCGGGCACCCGCCCCTTCCCCATCGGGCAATGCCCAACCCCACCGGGCACCCGCCGCGCATCCTGACGGCGGATACCAGCTGATCGGTTCAGCCGGAGCGTCTGAGAGCTCCGCTGTTGGGCTCAGGTGGCAAGGGCGAGCAGTTCGTCGCGACTGCTGACGCCGGCCTTGCGGTAAGCCGCGCGCAAATGGTCGTTCGCGGTGTGGAGTGACAGCCCGAGACGTCGCGCGACCTGTTTGGTGGCGAGTCCTCGGGCGACCAGTTCCACGACCTGGGCCTCGCGGCTGGTCAGACCACACCACGCGCCGAACGCCGGCAGGGACTGGCCGAGGTCGGCCGGCTGGATCACCACCGTCACATCCACAGGCGGCGCGTCGATCCTCGTGCCGCTGACGACCAGCCAGCGGCCATGGCGGGTCCGAACCCGGCAGATCGGATCGGGCCGGCCGGTCGCGGTGGCATGGGCGACCTCGTAGACCATGCGGCTCGCGTCGTCGACCGTGACACCGTCGGGTCCTCCGGAGGTGAGGTCGTCGAGCCAAGCGTGCGCCTCGACGCTCATGCTGAGTAGCCGGCCGTCGCGCCCGATCAGTACGACGCCGGCAGGGCGAGCGCCGGCCTCGCCGCTGGTGTCGGTACGGCGTACCAGGTGACGCCGCAGTGCCGAGCAGAGCGGATCGGCAAGATCGCCGGCTGCCTCGGCGTCGGCTTCGTTGAACGGATGCCGCCGCTCGTCGCGAAACAGCGACAGACCTCCCCAGTAGCGGCCATTCTGGACCAGCACCAACCGCAGCTCCGAGCTGTATCCCTGCGGTCGGAGCATCTCGTACAGCCGCTGGCTCCGGGGTGCACCGGCGCCCAGCTTGAGCAGGCCTGTATGACCGGGCCGGCGGAGCAGGTCGGCGTACCTGTTGACGTCGTTGTCGACGGTTTCGTTGCGCATCAGCCGAGCGGTCGAAACAGTCAGCCCGTGCTCAGAGAACATCGCGGATCGTAGCCCGGTGAGCGGATCGACAGCGAACAGGTAGTAGCCGTCAAATCCGACGGCCCGGTTCACCGACCTCCCAACAGCGTCGGCGAAGATCACCCCCGGCACGTTGATATCCACGCTGTGCCAATGTGCCGCGCGAATATTAGCCCCCATCGCTCCATCCTGACAGTCCCGCGGCATCCCGAGAAGAAGGGACAGCACCTAACTGTCCCAAAGGCCGAAAATGTCAACCGGTATCGAAACGTGTGCGGGTGGACTCCATTCGGTAATCAGATAAAAGCTCGGCGTATTCGCACACAGGGGGTGATAGCCGATGACACACAGCGTCGGCCTGAGCGAAAGGGAGGCGACGGTGATCGGCTTCAGCAAACTGGCCACGGCTGTCGTCGCGATGGAGTTCGGCACCGCGGCGACCACACCGGACGCCGTCGCCGGTGACCCACCAAGCGTGTGATCCATGAGCGTCGGCGCCAGGCGTACTGGAGCAACCCACTCACCGGCAAGACGGTCCCGTACACGCAGACATACAAGATCACGAAGATGCTCGCCGTACCTGGCGACCTCGCCTCGGTCACCGAAACAACAGCGGGCGAGAACATCCACACCGACGCAGCGACGCGCCAATAGGCGCAGTACCGGACGTGTGGTGTATGTAACCGACGGCACGCTCGAGTTCCGGGCCGACGGCTGCGCGGAGCGGGACATCTCCGGATTCGTTCATCAACCCAACCCCAAGGGAGGAACCCATGCGCAAACTGAGTACGTTCGGCAACGCGGCCTGGCCTGACGGCGCTGTAGGCCGACGAGTGCGGCTCCGCACGCTCGTGGGAACGGGCATCCTCGCCGTGACCGGGTTTATCGGCGTTGCCGGGCCGGCTGCAGCCGGACCGCTCATCGACCCCGACACGCTTCAGCCGGTACCGCCGAACGGCACGTGCAGGGACGACGGTCGGCAGATCATCTGCGACACGTTCCTCGAGGAGATTGCCGTCAACGAGCCGATCACAGATTTCGACCTGCCGTGCGGAACGATCTACGAGACGAGTTACTACCGCGGAGACGGGACGCGTTGGTACGTAGATCGCCTGGCCGTGAAACGGCACGTGGCGGCGAGTCTCGACGGCACCTGGAGCCTCTCGCCGACAGGCGCCGGACCAACGGTCAAGATCAGCGGAAACTCGAGCATCTGGACGGTCTGGACGACACCCGGCGACAACTCCACCCTCGTCGAGTACCGCAGCAGCGGCAACGACTTCAAGATCAGCGCTGAAGGTTTCGGCGTGATCCTGCACGACGCGGGCGTTACGTACGCGGACGGCACCCACCACGGGGTGTCCGGCCAGTTCACGCCCGAGGTCGCCGCGACCATCTGCACCGCGCTCAAGTCCTGATGAGGTCGAAGCCATGCCAAGCCTAGTTCCCCGGCCGATTGTGCGATGCCATCGGACATAACCGGCATTCGCCGAAGCCGGTAACTAACTGCCGCTCTGGCCGCGGTGCCGCTCTTTAACGATGACGCCGCTTTGTTCACCGCTCGTAAACGGCCGAGATCCATATGAAACGGGTGCATACGCTTATAAGGGCGTAACGTCTAAATAGGGATGGTCGCGTTTCCGGCGTGCTCTCTAGAATCCCAGAGGGCTCTGAACATGTGTCCAACTGGACCCGGCGCCAGTCATGGCGGCAGGTCGACGTGGGGTCCCATCGCAGTGCGCGCAGGCTCGTTGGAATGCCTGCGGTCAGGTATTCGTGGCCACCCACCAGGCGGCGATCTGCGCGCGAGAGCGGACCCCGAGACGGATGCGGATGCGTTCGAGGTGTCCTTCGGCGGAGCGTTCGTCGATGCCGAGTCGTTGGCCGATCTCTTTGTTGGTCAGCCCCTGGGTGACGAGGGCGGCGACCTGCGCTTGGCGCGTCGTTAGGCGCGGCGCGGCCGTACGCCGGAGCGCGGTCAGGCCGAGGAAGTCTCGGATGACCGCGATGAGGGTGTCTGCATCGCCGGTATAGGGCAGGTGCGAGCGGCCGGGGAGGATCCGCAGCTGCGCTGCCGGGATGCCGGCGGCGACGCGCCGGGCCTGGTCGGCCGGCGCGGCCCGGTCGTGTTCTCGGTGCAGCACGAGCGTGGGTGCGTACACGTTGGACAGGCTGCCGGTGACGTCGATGTGGTAGCAGAGTGCCAACAGGTCCGCAGCGGTCTCGGCCGAGGACGCGTGCCGCTGGTAGCCGGCGAGTGCGGACCGGGTGCCGGCCGAGGCGTCGGGTGCGAAGATGTCGGTCAGCACGTCGGCGCCCAGTCCCCAGTGGCTGCGCACCAGCCCGAGAACGTGCTCGCGCACCGCGGCCGGAGCGATGTCCGCGCCGCGGGCCCACCCGCCGTACAGCACCAGGCGGGCGACGGAGTCGGGGTGCCGTGCCGCCCACTCGATCGCCACCGGCGCGCCGAGCGAGCTGCCCATCATCTCGTACCGTTCCACGCCGGCCGCGGCGACGACTGCGGCGACGGTGTCCAGCTCCGAGTCCAGGGACGCGCCCACACGCCCGGGCCGGTCGGATAGTCCGCACCCGGGCCGGTCGTATCGCAGCACGGTCCGTCCCCGCGCGAGACACTCGAACAGGTGGCGCTCAGCGGGCAGAGCCCAGCTGAGCTCAAGGTGGCTGAGCCATCCTCCGATGAACAGCAGCGGCGGCCCGTTGCCGGCCCTCGCATACGCCACGTTTGTTCCATCTCTCAGGCGGGCCGAGCCCAGCCGTTGCTCCAACCTGCTCCCTCCCTTCGGCAGGTGTCCCGCGGATAGCCTCCTGCCAGACGACCGTCAGCGCCAACCCCCGGGTCGCTGCGCAAGCCCGAGATTGGGGTAGTTCCACGCCTGACACACCACGGGTGAGTCCACCACGCTGGTGCTATGCCGAGCTCACACGCGTGCGTCGGCCATTTGCGGAGGGACGAGTATGACCACCATGACCGAGGCGGCTATCACGACGGGGAAGCAGATGACGGCTCCGGTGGGGATCGCGTTCACTCCGTTCGAGGACCGGGTCGAGGTGATTGAGCGGGCTGCGGTGCTGGCCGAGGCACGCGGGCTACATGCGGTCGGCGTCGCCGAGGCGATGACCTTGGCCGCGCCCATCGTGCTGGCCCGGCTCGCCGAACGCACCGAGAGGATCGGGCTGGTGAGTGGCGTGCTGTCGGTATGGGGCCGCACACCGGCCACACTCGCACTCACCGCTGCCGAACTCCAGCGGGCCTCCGGCGGCCGGTTCGTCCTCGGCCTGGGCGCCAGCACCGCGCCCATCACCGCGGGTTTCCATGGGCAGACGTGGCACGCGCCGCTGCGCAAACTGCGAGACACCCTTACCGCGACCCGCACGCTGCTCGGAGGCGGGCGACTTCCGGACGCGCCCGACGGTGTCCGACCACTTCGGCTGGGCAGCCCCCCGCCCATGCCCGTGCCGATCGCGCTGGCCGCGATCACCCCGCCGAGTATCCGACTCGCCGGAGAACTCGCCGACCAGTGGCTACCGTTCCTCCTCCCACCCGCCGCGATCGACGCCGGACGCGAACTCATGGCCTCCGCCGGATCTGCCGCCGGCCGCACCGACGCCACCACAGTGACCGCCTCCGTCCCGCTCGCCATCGCCCCGGATCGGGACGGCGCTGCCCGCATCGCTGCCCGCTGGCTGCTCAGTTACGCAACCAGGATGGGCCCCATCTACCCTCGGGTGCTGCGCCAGCACGGCTACCACAACGAGCTGGACGCCCTCCTCGACGCCAACCCCGACCCGCGCCACCCGCGCCTGCCGGCAGCAGCCGAGCGGCTGGCCCAAGACGTGCTGCTCTACGGCACCCATGACGAAGTCCCCCAGCTGTGCCGATCCTGGTTCGAACACGCCGACGCCGTATCACTTCTCGCCCCCTTCGGCGTACCCGGCGAGCACATCGCCGACACCATCGAGGCAATCAGCGACCTGTGACAGGCCGAAGGCCCAGCGAGTACCCAAGGCCGCGTTCGCCTCGCTCGCCGGCGTCAGCCCGGCACCCCGGGCATCAGTCGCTCAGCGTCCGCTGTCCTTCGGTCCCGATCGCGGACCTTGTGCCTCGATGTGCCGTGCCCACCTCGTTTCCGCCTCGACACGCATGGCTCGGCGATCCGGGACGTCGCCCAGCGACCCCGCTCGTTCACTGCGGATGGGGAAGACTCAGCAGGTGGTCGCGTACGCCGACTCCGTACGCCGTGGGGGTGCCGTTGTAGTCCGAGATCAACGCCGGCTCAGCGGCACAGGAACTGGTCACCCACGCCCAGGCGGTGTAGCTCACACCGTGAGCGTCGGCCCACGTCATCAGCTGGTCAGTGAACCGGTGCGTGCAGTCGGTGTCGCCGATTTCGCCCATTACGACCGGAACTTGGGTAGCGAGAGTTGCCATGTCGCCGTTCCAGGTAGCCGGGTCGTCATATGGGGAGCCGAGCGGTTGGCCGTAAACATGCACAGATGCGACGAGCTGGCCGGCGGGATCGGCGGGTTTGAACTCCTGCCACCGGTCAACCAAGCCCGCGTACTGCGGTCCGGAGACGAGGATGGGGTTGGTGGCCCCGGTGTTCCTGACGGCAGCGACGAGTTCCTGCATGCCCGCCGTCGTGAATGAGACGCCTGGGCAGGTGCCACCATTCTTGACGCAGGTCCACGCGGCGGTGCTGTCGCGGTTGTTGTCCGGGTACGGCTCGTTGTACAGGTCGAACAGGACGGCCGGATCGTTCTTGAAGTAGTCGGCGACGCTTGCCCAGTAGTCCGGAGCGTGGTCCCGGTCGGGCATTGGCTGCTGGCCAAGAGCCTTCTGAGCACCTGGGGCGCTGTGATGCATATCGAAGATCACGTACATGCCCTTGGCGTTGATACGGCGCACGAAGTCGCCGATCGCCGCTCGGTAGCTCAACCCGCCGTAGGCGGCGTTCACACCGTTGATGCCGAGCCAGCAGTCTTCATTGCCGTTGACACGGACCGCGTTCATGCCCCAGTTCTTCATGCTCTGAATCGAGGCGTCGTCGGACGGGCCGTCGAAGAACCCCCAGCCCTCCGCACACGCGTACTGCGTGCCGGAGCGGTTCGCTCCGCGGAGCTGGACGACAGCGCCGTTCTGGTTCACGAGATGGTTGCCCACCACTTTGATGGCTAGCGCTCCGCCCGTGGTAGGCGAGGGGGGAGGACTCACCGAGGGCGCCTGCGTCGGCGTCGGGCTGGTTGTCGTCTGGGATGGCGTCGTGGTGGGCGTAGGGCTGGGCGTCTGTGCCGGTGTGCCTGTCGGCGACGGCGTCGTTGTTGCAACGGTGGGTGCCGGGGTAACCGTCGACTTCCGGATGTACGAGTACTTGCTCTCGACGCCGGCGATGTCGTAGTCAGTCGGCCACGCCACGACGTCCCGCGAGCTTGCCGTCATGACAGTGCCGTTGCCGCCGTTGCTGATCGTGGCCAGCCCGATCACGTAACCCAGAGCATGGCTGATGTAGTGGGCCTTTCGGACGGGTGTCGACCAGCACGACGGGTTGTGGCGGTTCAGGTAGATGATCGCCCGGGTCAGGACGTAACGCCCGCCCGAGTAGGTGTCGCGGATGCGGAAGTTGAAGCAGCGCCCGTCAAAGGTGTTGGACATCCACACGTCGACCGTCGAGTATTTCGTGTAACCCGACCGGTAGCAGTCGTTGTACGGGGTGTCGGACTGGTGCACCACTGTGACGGCTGCGTTGCGATTCCACTGCTGGGTTGCTGCGTGGACCGGAATGTCCGCTGTTGACGTATGGTCCTGGGCGCAGAGCTTCGCAGCAGAGAGGTACCACCTGTTGGTCGGGTTGGCCTGGACGGCCGTCGGCACGGCCGCGGAGAGCACGACCGCGGAGAGCACACCCAGCAGGAGCAGAGCAACCACTCCCGCCAGCCGGCGACGGGTAGACAGCATGGGCGGGACAACCTTCCGTAAGCGAGTATGGCGATGACTACAACAGGTGACGACTGGCCCCGTCCCGTGTGCCCGAAAGTCGTCGTTGCGATGACCCCGAGGGGAGGGCCACCTGCTTGGAAAAGATCCGACGCGGCCAAAGGCCGCGTTGCTGCTCCAGATCGTCCCGTTGCCGGTCGGGTCTGGCTGGGGTAACGGAACGTGCTGTTCGGTACTGCACGTGCCTCACGGCGCTGCCGGAATCGCCGTAGCGCAGCAGCGATTCCTGGGCGATCGGCAGGCTGCAGCTCTGCGGGGTCAGTGCAAAGACAGGCTGAGCGGCGAGGACTCCGCTAGTGCCTGCGAGGCCGACCGGCAGCGTCATCGCAGCGGCTGCGCGAGGAGCGGCTGGTGTCGTGGGCTTGCGGTGCCTCGTCTGGATCTTTGACGCGACGTCGCGGCGGTAGCCGTACTTCGAGCGTCTGACACGGACGCGCGACACAGCGCAGTCCGTCGCGTGTTGCCGGGCATGCGGTTCTCCCGACGCCTGCGGAGTTAGCTGTCGGGTTCGGATGAGGAGATCACCCGGTCGCCTTTCGGTGACTTCACCCCAAGGTGCCGATCTGCCGATCGAGCAGCCAACTACTTGGGTCCCCCGCTCCTGCCACTGAGTTTCGAGGGGAGCATGTGTGCCGGCAGGATTCGGCGTAGACACACATGCAGCTCAACTGCCGTCGAACTGCGGTCGACTGTATAACAAAATGATCACGTGTCAACGGGCTGGCGAACATGACGTGTGGCAACGGCCCGGTACGCCGAGCCGGCGATGTGAAGCGTCCCGGGTTTGGTACACCCTCGGTTATGTGTGAACGACCGGCTGGTCGTCACGGGTTTGTGCATAGTAGTCGGCCTCGGCTTCGGCGGGTGGGCGTCTGTCGAGGCGGTGCA